>NZ_KV796881.1:168584-346992 GCF_001809305.1 Staphylococcus sp. HMSC072H03 | reverse complement strand
GATGATGTAGAAGCGACAATTGAAGCAATTGATATTGCTATGGAATTTAGAAAAGAATTCCATAAAGACTTTGTCATTGATTTAGTAGGTTATCGTCGATATGGACATAACGAGATGGATGAACCATCTATTACAAATCCAACGTTATATCACAATATTAGACAGCATGATTCAGTTGAAGTGATTTATGGAAATAAACTTGTAGATGAAGGTATTTTAACGAAAGAACAAATGTCTGAAATCATTGATTCTGTACAAAAAGAAATGCGTACTGCTCAAGATAAAATTGATAAATCAGATAAAATGAATAGTACTGTAATGAATAAACCTGAATCGCTTCAGTTACCTTTACAAAGTGATAAAAAAGAGTTTAGCTTTGAACATTTGAAAGAAATTAATGATGCAATGTTGAACTATCCTGAAGATTTCCAGGTATTTAGAAAATTAAATAAAGTATTAGAAAAACGTAGAGAACCTTTTGAAAATGAAAATGGCCTAGTTGATTGGGCTCAAGCAGAACAATTAGCTTTTGCAACAATTGTTCAAGATGGCATATCAATTCGTTTGACAGGTCAAGATAGTGAACGTGGCACATTCAGTCACAGACATGCTGTACTACATGATGAAGACAATGGCAATACGTATACACCGCTTCACCATGTACCAAATCAAAAAGCAACATTTGAAGTGCATAACAGTCCATTATCAGAAGCTGCAGTCGTAGGCTTTGAATATGGATATAATGTTGAAAATAAAAATAGTATGAATATTTGGGAAGCCCAATATGGAGATTTTTCAAATATGGCACAAATGATTTTTGATAATTTTATGTCATCTGCCAGAGCCAAATGGGGCGAGCGTAGTGGTCTAACTTTATTCTTACCACACGCTTTTGAAGGTCAAGGTCCTGAACATTCATCAGCACGTTTAGAAAGATTCTTACAACTGGCGGCTGAAAATAATAGTACAGTGGTCAATCTATCAAGTTCTAGTAACTACTTCCATTTATTACGTGCACAAGCTAAAAGTTTAAATACTGAAGCGATGAGACCATTAATTGTGATGTCACCTAAGAGTTTGTTAAGAAATAAAACAGTGGCTAAGCCAATTAGTGAATTTACAACTGGCAGTTTCAAACCAATTATTGTTGAAGATGCTCAAAAAGCTAAAGTAACAAAAGTCATTTTAGCTTCTGGAAAAATGTTTATTGATTTAAAAGAAACATTAGCAAAAGAACCTAATGAAAATATACAACTTATTGCTGTGGAAAGATTATATCCTTTCCCAGAGGAAGACATTAAAAAAGCTTTAGAAGAATTACCAAATTTAGAATCTGTTGCTTGGGTTCAAGAAGAACCTAAAAACCAAGGCGCATGGTTATTTGTTTACCCATATCTTAAATCTATTGTTGGACATCAATATAATTTAAGTTATCAGGGTAGAATACAACGTGCAGCACCTGCCGAAGGTGATGGAGAAATTCACAAACTTGTTCAACATAAAATTATTGAAAATAGTGTCAAAAATAACTAGGGGGAAATATAATGGCAGAGGTAAAAGTTCCAGAATTAGCAGAATCAATTACAGAAGGTACAGTTGCAGAGTGGCTAAAAAACATAGGGGATAATGTTGAAAAAGGAGACGCTATTCTTGAATTAGAAACTGACAAAGTGAATGTTGAAGTTGTATCTGAAGAAGATGGTATACTTCAAGAACAACTTGCATCTGAAGGCGACACTGTAGAAGTGGGCCAAGCTATTGCAATTGTCGGTGAAGGTAAAGGTAGTACAAGTAGTTCAAGCAAATCACAAAATAACGATTCAACTTCTGAAAATGAAAACATAAAAACAGATTCTGCAGAAACTAATCATTCAACACCACGCACTTCTACTGAAGCACAAGGTAGCGATACAAGTTCAAATGACGACTCAGAATCAATCAATAATAAAAGAGTGAATGCAACGCCATCAGCACGTCGTCATGCTCGTAAAAATGGTATTGATTTAAATGAAGTAGCTGGAAAAGGTAGCGATGTGATAAGAAAAGAAGATGTTGATAATCGTCAAAAAACAAGTCAATCTAATCAAAATACTCAACCTAATTCACAACAAGAAACATCTAAAAAATCAACTGCTAATACGCCTAATAAACCAGTGATTCGTGAAAAAATGTCTAGAAGAAAGAAAACAGCTGCAAAAAAATTATTAGAAGTATCTAATAATACCGCAATGCTCACAACATTTAATGAAGTTGATATGACAAATGTAATGGAATTAAGAAAACGTAAAAAAGAACAATTTATTAAAGATCATGACGGCACTAAATTAGGATTTATGTCATTCTTTACTAAGGCAGCAGTAGCAGCACTCAAAAAATATCCAGAAGTTAATGCTGAAATTGATGGAGACGATATGATTACTAAACAATACTATGATATTGGTATTGCTGTTTCAACAGATGATGGATTATTAGTACCATTCGTTAGAGATTGTGATAAGAAAAACTTTGCTGAACTAGAAAAATCAATTGCAGATTTAGCAGTAAAAGCACGTGATAAAAAACTTGGATTAGATGATATGGTAAATGGTTCATTTACAATCACTAATGGTGGTGTATTTGGTTCTATGATGAGTACACCAATTATTAATGGTAATCAAGCTGCTATCTTAGGTATGCATTCAATTATCACTCGTCCAATTGCTATTGATAAAGATACAATCGAGAACAGACCAATGATGTACATTGCATTAAGCTATGACCATAGAATTATTGATGGCAAAGAAGCAGTTGGATTCTTAAAAACAATTAAAGAGCTGATCGAGAGCCCAGAAGACTTATTATTAGAATCTTAATTTCATTTATTAAAGCGCTAAATATATTGAAATCTTAATCATAAATTGATAAAGAGTAGAATAAGTTCATAATGAATTTATTCTACTCTTTTTAAGTTTTAGTTATATTAGCATTAAAAAAATTACGCTAGAATATTTCGATATTATCATTAGTTAAAAATAAATATGTAATATAGAAATAAAAGAAGATAACGTAAATGTATTCTAATAATGAGAATATAAAAAATAGCAGAGAAGCGCATCCCTCATTATCCATTTATGACTTTTCCAAAGCAGATGCTAACATGTATAAAAATGATAAATTAAGTATTATATTTGGACAAAAAACAGCAAATATTCTTAAGAGTATTACAAAAGAATCTATTAAAAAATAATAATTATTAAAACTACAATAAGTTAAAAACGAACTTTATATAATTTATCAAGTTTGTTTTTAGACAATTAAATAACCTATGATATACCCCCCTACCTTTATAAAACAAGGTAGGGGAGGGGTATAACATATATATTATCTTATATATATGTTATTTATTATACAAACTTTAATCATTTATAATATTTTTATTTATGTATATTTTATAATAAAAAACAATACTCTTATTTAAGCGTTCAACATATTATTCATATATAAAATACGTTATAATGTTTAAGAAAAGATATATAAATGGGAGTGTCGATGAATGAGTGGACTAAGAAGTGTTACGATTGGAACAAGTGATCTCTCAAAAACACAGAATTTATTTCATAATATTTTAGGTCTTAATGTTGCAACAAAAAGACAGGCATTACGTTTTGGTGATGCTGAATTAAATCCTGGTACAAGACTTCACTTTGTAGAAGTTCCTAATCCTAATTATAGAAATGTACATATATCAAGCGTGGGATTAAGAACACCATCGAATGCTGGTTTAGAAGAATATCAACAAATATTAGAAAAAAATAATATTCAATTTAGTTCAATCACTGAATTAAACGGTAATCAGCACTTTAATTTTAAAGATGATAATCATCAAATTTTTGATATCTATTCTAATGAACTGAATGTTGGTATTGGATTAGGCACACCTACTTTTGAAAGTGCTGTTAATCCTCTTCACCAAATTCAAGGGTTGGGACCAGTAATTATTAAAGTAAACGAATTATTGGTTACAACTTCTATCTTTAAAAATGTATTTAATTTAACGCATTATGCTGAATATGAATCTACTGAATTTCCTGATCAAACTGTCCAGGTATTTAAAATCGGAGATGGTGGACTTGGTGGAGAAATTCATTTATATCAATCTAATGAACAAGTTGAATTAAAAGAAGAAGGAATTGTGGAACAAATTGAATTCAGTACAAATTCAACTGAAGACTTTGAACATGCACGAAAAGAACTGGATGAAATTGGTATTCCTTATCAAATATTAAATCAAGGTGATGCTCAATCGTTACGCATTACTGAAGGTAGCGGCATCTCTTTCATATATACTTTAGAAAAAAAATAATATAATTCATTTTATTGGAGGATTTAAAATGGCAATGTTACATGAAGATTGGAAATCACGCACACCAATTAAACAAGTGATGGTAGTTAATACTGATGCAAAAAAATTCACAGTATCAGATATGCTTACTATTGGAAAGCAATATGATGTCATCAATGAAACTGAAGAATATTATCAAATCATTGATAACTCTGGTCTAGTAGGTGGTTATTACAAAGATTATTTTAAAGAAGTTTAAATACATTCAATTTCTAAAAGATAACGATTAAATTAAGACTCAGAGTGATGTACCAATATCTATACATTTATACACGCTCTCGGTCTATTTTTTCATCTTATAAAGGAGAATATTAAAATGCCAAATAATCATTATATCAATTCAGATCAATCTGTATTCAATGATGCACAAGCATTGTTTAATTTAAATAAAAATATTTTATTAAAAGGCCCTACAGGCTCTGGTAAAACACGATTAGCTGAAACTTTAAGTGAAGTAGTCCAAACGCCGATGCATCAAGTTAACTGTTCTGTTGATTTAGACGCAGAGAGCTTATTAGGTTTTAAAACAATAAAAACAAATGAACAAGGTCAACAAGAAATTATTTTTATTGACGGCCCAGTTATAAAAGCCATGCGAGAAGGTCATATCTTATATATTGATGAAATCAATATGGCTAAACCTGAAACATTACCTATTTTAAATGGCGTATTAGACTATAGACGTCAGTTAACCAATCCATTTACTGGAGAAGTAATTAAAGCAGCCCCTGGTTTCAATGTAATTGCTGCGATAAATGAAGGCTATGTTGGTACATTACCAATGAATGAAGCATTAAAAAACCGCTTTATTGTCATACAAGTTGATTACATTGGAGGAGACATTCTTAAAGATGTCATTAAACAACAAAGCCAGCTTCAAGATGATGATATAATTAAAAAAATCATTAAATTTAATGAAGACTTACGTACAATGTCAAAACAAGGACAAATTTCAGAAGAAGCAGCTAGTATTCGTGCGTTAATTGACTTAAGTGACTTAATTACAGTTATGCCAATAGAGAGAGCAATTCAGCGTACAATTATCGATAAACTTGAAGATGAACGCGAACAGCAAGCCATCAGAAATGCAATCGAACTAAACTTTTAGAGAGGGATTATTATGAGTGATCGTTTTATAAAATTTAATGATGAGCAGCTAGATGCTAAGCAAGTCATGATGTTACAAGATTTAGCGCGCTTACTACTGAAAAACGAACAAACTAAAGTAAAAATTCAAAAGTTCCCTTATTATGATCCTATTAATAATACTTTAATTACAAGTTGGTTTTGGTCTCATCGTCCAAAAGATATTGAAAGTGCAGGGTTAAAAACAGATGTCATGCTCGCTGCATATGGTTATAAAATGATGGACGAAGCTATCGTAAATGAAGTTCTTCATGATAATGAATTTAGCCATTCTAAATTTTATCATCAACTCTTTAGATTGCTAGAAGATATGCGCGTTTTTAATTTTATTAAAGAGGAGCGACCTAGCACTGCTAAACAAATTGATTTAAGAGTGAAAACTCGATTATCTTATACGGAATCACAAATTAAATTCTATAAAACAAAAACGGTATATACAGATTTACTTTTCTTATATTTAGAGCGCGCATTTTTAAGTCAAAACTTCTTTGATATACCCACGATACATCCACAATTAGATGACATATTAAATCACATGTTTCAATATTTACCTGATTTTTTCCAAAATGAATCATCTGAAGATAATATGTATCTTGCCCAACGTATCATGTTCCAAATCGATGAAATGTTATCACATGATATGTTAAATGAATATTATCATCTTCCTAGAAAAGTATATGAAGCTATTCACGAAATGTCTTACGAGGATATTAAACGTATGGATGCAAGTAATGTTGATGGCCAAGATAATACAAACGAAGAAACTGACACTACATCAGCCGAAGCTGAAACAAACGCTCAAGATAGTAAATCTGAAGGTGGCGCTTATCTTGAAATGGAATTACATGAAGGTGAAAATAGTGATGTTATGAGTGATAACGACACTGCACGTGAAGGTGATTCAACTGATGATATGACAGATATGATGACGAAAAAAGGACGTGGCTCTAATCATGCACTTGATCGTGATGAAGGCGGTTCTATAGGTTCTAATCCATCATTTGCTTTACGTGGTATTAATGAAAATGTCGAAATAGAATGGAAAGTACCTGATATAGAGCCAGAGTATATTTCAAGCTACCAGCAAGTTAAAAATGAAGTACAATTTGAAACTAAAGATTTAATTCAGATTATAAAGAAAACCATCGATAGAGAACATGTTGACGAACGTCATAATTTGACTAAAGGTCGTCTTCAACGTGATTTAACCAATTGGTTTATTGATGATCAATATAAATTGTTTTATAAAAAACAAGACCTTAGTAAAACATTCGATGCGACTTTTACATTACTGATTGATGTATCTGCTAGTATGTTTGATAAAATGGAAGAAACGATTAAAGGCGTCGTATTATTTCATGAAACATTAAAAGCACTCAACGTTAAACATGAGATACTTGCTTTTAATGAAGATGCTTTTGACTCTGATGATCGAAAACAACCCAATATCATTGATGAAATCGTTCATTACGATCGTTCAATCATGGAAAAAAGCGGACCACGCATTATGTCATTACATCCTCAAGATGATAATAGAGATGGCGTAGCTATACGAATTGCAAGTGAACGTTTATTAAGAAGAAGTCATCAACAACGTTTCTTAATTATCTTTTCAGATGGGGAACCTTCAGCGTATAACTATGCTCAAGACGGTATTTTAGATACGTATGAAGCTGTGGAAATGGCGCGTAAATTTGGAATCGAAGTATTTAATGTCTTTTTAAGCCAAGATCCTATTACTGAAGATATTGAAGAAACCATTCATAATATTTATGGACAATTTGCATTATTTGTAGAAGGTGTTGAAAATTTACCGAGTCACTTATCACCATTGCTAAAAAAATTATTATTAAAATCTTTCTAATAATTAAACTGTATATTGATTTATAATATTCAAATTTTTGTGACATACATAGACTTGTCAATTCTTTTTGTGCTAGAATGTTAAATATTGCAAACATATACATAAAAAGGAGCAATTCTATGAATAAACATACTTGGATTATCGGCTTTACGCTATTTGCTATGTTTTTTGGCGCAGGTAATCTAATTTTTCCTCCTAATTTAGGACAAGAAAGTGGTGCCTATTTCTGGCCAGCAATTTTAGCTTTTTGTTTGACTGGAATAGGCTTACCATTACTTGGAGTAGTCGTTGGGGCACTTGATAAACAAGGATATATTGGTGCCTTTAATAAACTGTCACCGAGATTTTCAGTTATCTTTCTCATTATTATTTATTTAACCATTGGACCTCTATTTGCTATACCACGTACTGCATCTACGTCTTTTGAAATGACTATTACACCCATTACGCATTCAAATAGTAATATGTCTTTATTCATTTTTACATTTATTTATTTTATTGTTGTTTTATATTTATGTATTAATCCTGGTAAAATAGTAGATCGAATTGGATCTTTATTAACTCCTTTATTATTAATTACAATTTTGGCCATGATTATTAAAGGATTTGTAGATTATAAGGGACACAGTTCATCTCATGGAAATCCAGAGATATATTCTTCAAATATAGAAAGTTTTTCACACGGCTTTATTGAAGGGTATTTAACAATGGATGCAATTGCAGCAATTGCATTTTCAATGATTGTGGTTAATGCCATTAAAGCAACAGGAGTTAAACACACCAATCAAATATTTAAACAAACAGTTATAGCTGGATTTATTGCCGCTTTAGCATTAATTTTTATATATGTTTCTTTAGGCTATATTGGTAATCATATGGGAATAAGTCAAAATACGATTACATCTCTAATGGCTAAAAATCAAAATATAGGAACTTATTTACTTACTACCATGGCTACAAACGGCTTTGGTATTCTAGGAAAATACTTACTAGGTATCATTGTTGCTTTAGCTTGTTTAACTACAGCTTGTGGACTTATTGTATCTGTGAGTCAATACTTTTATAGTATATTTTCAAAAATTAGTTATAAGGTATATGTTATAGGTTTTACAATTATCAGTTTTATATTGGCTAATTTAGGATTAAATTCTGTTATAAACATGTCTGTTCCTGTGTTAAGTATTATTTATCCTGTAGCCATTACTATGATTATTTTAATTTTACTTGCGCGTTTTATTCCAACTAAACCTATTGCGCAACAAATACCTATTATTATTGTTAGTCTTGTTTCAATTGTAAGTACAATAAATACATTAGGTTTAATAAAATTAAATGTTATAAATCATTTACCCCTTAAGCAATATTCTTTAGAATGGTTACCTATAGCTATCATTTCAATCATAATAGGGTATATCGTATCTAAGTTTATAAATCAATCGTATATTGTTTATCAAAAGGAATAGATATACTAAACACCGGTTACTTCTTTAAATGAGAGCAATCGGTGTTTTAATTTTATCTATTCTTTTTTCATAGTAAGTAAATGTTCTTTTAATTCATTCTCGAGTTGTGATAATTCTCTTTCAGCTTGTTGACGTTTTTGACGTCCATTATATTGAATTTGCAGTGTTTGTTCAATCGTTTCAATGATGTCATTTTGAGTCGCTTTAAGCGTTTCAATATCTACGATACCACGTTCATTTTCAGTAGCCGTTTCAATTGCATTTTGTTTTAACATGGCTGCATTTCGTGTAAGTAAATCATTTGTGGTATCAGTAACTGCACGCTGAGCTGTTACAGCATTTTTTTGTCTCATTAAAGTGAGGGCAATAGCCATCTGATTTTTCCATAAAGGAATACTTGTGAGAATAGAACTTTGAATTTTTTCAGCTAATGCTTGATTCACATTTTGAATCATACGAATTTGCGGCGCTGTTTGAATTGCAATTTGACGTGATAATTGTAAGTCATAAATTTTTTTATCTAATCGATCAACAAATTGCTCCATATCAGCGACACTTTGAATATCCATTTGATTACCAGATTGTTCTGCATGTTGACGCAATTTAGGCAATTCATTAGCATTTATTTCTTGTTTTTTACGCTGTGCAGCAGCAATGTATAGAGAAACATCCTCAAAATATACTTTATTTTGTTCATAAAGATGATCGAGTAACTGAATGTCTTTAGTTAAATTTCCTTTATGCTTATCCAATTGAATGGTGATTCTATCAACTTGTGAACTTACAGATTGCATTCTAGAAAATACTTCATTTATTGAAGCTTTTGTTCGTCTAAATAAACGTTTAAGTTTAGATTGATTGTCTTGATTCAAGTCATCAGGATTAACTTCTCTTAACTTAGACATTAATTGATTTAAAGTATCACCAATAGGACCCACATCTTTCGATTGAACTTCATCTAACATTTGATGTGAAAATTGAGACATGTTCTGTTGTAGATGTGTCCCAAAAGATAATAGGCCTTCACTATCTAGTGGTTTGATTTGTTGACTAATTGAATCAATTTTTTTTAAATCTTGTTCGTTAAATTGTTGTTCAAAGTCTTGCTTAACATTTTGAGTTGAAACATCATGCGTTTGATGATCTATATAATCATCTAATGGATGTGAGTTAATAAATTGGTCTTTTTGATTCATTTAAAAATTCTCTCCATTCTTATCTTAACTTTAAATTAGTATTTTTTATATCGCTTGTGTTGTAACCGATTAAGTTCCATTTCAATATCTAAACGCTCATAATCATCTTCATTAAGTCTTTTTAAATCTGCAATAAGTGTACGTTTCACCTCATCTAAAGTAATACGTGTTTGCTCTAATTTTTGCTTTTCTTCAGCAGATTTTTTTGGCATTTTAGATAAACGGGTATATGCATCAATTAAATTTAGTGCATTATCTATATGCGAATAAAAGAAACTTTCTACTTTGAAAAATGATGAAGGTCTCTGTTTAACAGCAAAATGAATAGACTTAGAAATTTTATAAATATCATTAATTTGACGAAAATCTTTAATCGATCTGATATTAATATATGATTTTAAAATATTACGAATTTTATTATGTGATTGATTGAGTTGTTGATTAACAAAACGATAGTCTCTACGTGATAATCCAATTTCATTTAAATATTTTTTGGATGTCAATCTTTGAGTAGGAAAATAAGATACAAAAAACATTCCAATACCTATTAGGGCATCAAGTATAAAGGATAAATCAAATCCAAATACACTTGTCACCCATGAGATAATAGCTATTGGAATTCCTACTAAAACACCCAGAAGCCGAGAAAGGTTATATCTCAATATTCATCTTCCTTTATTTAATAAATCGTTTTAAATTCTGAGTATCTATTTGTTACGTCTAAATCTTCAATACTATAATCAGAAACTGAAGATGCAGGAGCAGCACCAGCAATCACTTTATCAATGAATGATTTTATTTGTTCCTCGTCACCTTGAGCATATATATCTACATAATCCTCAACATTTTGAACAGTACCAAATATATCAAGTTTTTTTGCAATTAATTCAGTATGATGACGGAACCCTACACCTTGGACAGTTCCAAATACTTGTATATGTTTATGTTGCATCATTATCACCTCTACATTATATTATACGTATTTTTCCTACAAAAAACTAATAATTAATATACATATCATCTTTATCTCAATTAAAAGAACGGAGTCTTTAAGCTTGAATTCGTCTAAAAAAAAGTTACAATATTTATTAGAGTTTTAATTTGAGAGGGGACTTAGTCATGTGGACAGTTGCAAAGATTCGTGCTGACTACGAGGGATGGTGGTTATTTAGCGACTGGACAGAAAAAATCGTAGAACAACATCATTATAGTAACTATGAAGAAATGTTAGAAGATTATCAATCAATTATTAAAAAAAGTAAAAAATATTATAATAATTATGTTATTGGGAAATATAATATTTATGCATTTTATAATAATTGTGATTTAAATTTTTGTGAAGATTGTGATGAAGATTTACAAATATTTTATAGTTTTATTGTTTTAAATAATAAAGAAGTTTATTATAATCTACCAAAAATTAATTAAAAGAGAATTTTCTATAATTGTATTGCAATTTAGTTCAAACTAACATATAATAGTTATCAAGCAATAGTTTTATTCCATATTGCAAAGAATATCTGTAATATTGATTGATAGCATTTTGTTATTTATACATATTTATAACACGTATTTTTTGTAATATGCGAATAATGCATATTGAATGAATTTTAGTCTTGGAGGTTTCACAATTATGAAACAAGGTACAGTTAAATGGTTTAACGCTGAAAAAGGTTTTGGCTTCATCGAAGTTGAAGGAGAAAACGACGTATTCGTACACTTCTCAGCAATTAACCAAGAAGGTTATAAATCATTAGAAGAAGGTCAATCAGTTGAGTTTGAAGTAGTTGAAGGCGATCGCGGTCCTCAAGCTGCAAACGTTGTTAAACTATAATTTATAGATTGCAAAAATTGACTTTAGTAACACCTTACCAAGATGTAGGGTGTTTTTTATATATAAATGAGGCTGGGACATAAATCTCAAAAAAAATAGCCAGTAAAAGAGTTTTTAAAAACTCTTTTACTGGCTTCTTTATTATGGTGCAACTTGAACGGGTAAATATAAACTTTCTCGTTATTTTATTTTGTATCATTAATTATTAATTGACGTAATGATTGACGTTTGATAACTTCACGTGCTTTTCCATCTTTTAAGAAGAAAACAGGTGGTTTTTGCATTTGATTATAATTAGATGCCATAGAGTAATGGTATGCGCCAGTAGATAAAATGGCTAAATAATCTCCACGTTTTACAGAAGAAGGTAACATAGCATCTCGGATAATAATATCTCCAGATTCACATAATTTTCCGGCAATAGTTACCGTTTCGTCTGCCTTCTCATGACGATTTACAAGTAATGCTTGATATTTGGCTCCATATAAAGCAGTTCTAATATGATCACTCATACCACCATCAATAGAAACATATTTATTTACTTCAGGAATGTCTTTAATTGTTCCAACTTCATATAACGTAATACCCGCTTCGCCAACAATTGAACGTCCTGGTTCAATACCAATTTCAGGAACGTCGTAGTTTAATTTTTCTGATTCAGATTTAATCGCATCTGTAATTTCAGCAATACCTTCTTCAATAGGGAAGCTTACATCACCTTCGACATATTTAATACCAAAACCGCCACCTAAGTTAAGTAATTCAACTTGGATATGATGCTCGTTAAGCCAATTTAAAACAATTTTAGCTGTTTCAATCATAGCTTCAGTACCCTCAATTTGTGATCCTACATGGAAATGTATTCCTTTTAAATGAAGATGTTTTGATGCTTTGACTTTTTCAACTGCTTGAATTGCAAGACCATGTCGAATTGAAAGACCAAATTTACTATCTTCTTGACCAGTTTGAATAAATTCATGGGTATGAGCCTCTACGCCAGGATTCACACGAATGACAACATTAACTCTATCACTTGCATAGCGATTGATTAATTCAATTTCTTCTAAAGAATCAATAACAAAGTAACCAACGCCACTTTCTAAAGCATATTGTATTTCACGTTTCGTTTTATTATTGCCATGGAAGTGGATGCGACTAGGATCAAATTTAGCCTCTAATGCTGTATAAAGTTCGCCTTCAGATACGACATCTAATTGTAAGTTTTCTTCTTGAACTAACTTTACCATTTGAATGCAAGTAAAGGCTTTAGAAGCATATGAAATATTGTATTTTAATCCACTTTTTTGAAAAGCATTATGAAATCGACGCATTTGATTGCGAATTTCATCTTCATCATAAACAATGGTAGGCGTACCAAAACTTTGAGCTAGTGTTTTCAAACTTGTACCCGCCATTGTTAATTCACCGTAATCATTATATTTAACTGACATTTTATCTAAACTCCTTTATAAGAGAATCGTGATTCATCGCACTAAGTTGTTCTGAATTAGCGCCAACACCTTTGAATGTGTATTCATCAATGCGTATATCATTATTATATAGTATCACTTCATCTTGTGCATGAACATCATCATCGACTTCAACAAACATATGACTCATCATTAATGCTCGAATAGGGTAACGTTTGCCATTAATTAATGCTTCGTGTGTTGCACGTTTTTTTAAAATACCATCACCATAGCCAATATCAACAACTGCAAGATGTGTATGATCATGCGTTGCTTCAAATGCAAAACTATAACCACAATAATCACCTTTATTTACTTCACGAACTTGAATTACATTTCCTTTTACGGTTAAGGCTTGTTCAATCTCATGTTCATCTAATTTGCTATATGGTCTTGAACCATATAAAGCGATACCTACACGTGCATGTGTATGATAGGGAAGAAGTTGTTGTCCTTCACGATAATAACTCGCACTATTTTGCGCATGGATAAGTTCAAATTGGTATCCTTCATTTAATAATGTATTAACGACGTTTAACCATGCTTCACGTTCAATCCCATATTCTGGAACATCAAATTCATCTGCATATCCAAAATGTGTCCATAGGCCAACGATATTCATTTCACTTCCATTATCATTTTCATGATGATGAAGTACTTCTTTAATTTCATCAAGATTTTTGAAACCTGAACGATGGAGTAAATTTTCAAATTCTAAGTGAACATTAATATCTTTTAATTCACTTTTGTACTGATAATAATATTCTAAAGAGGGAAGCGTCATTTGAATATTATTATTTCGAACTGTATCAAAGTCATAAACTGCATTCATTAAAAAAATTGTAGCATGAGGTGCAAGTTTACGAACTCTCACTGCTTCTTTTAAGGAAGTCGTACTAAATGTATGGATACCTGCTTCTAAAAATGTTCTTACTGCAAACTCTAATCCATAATGATAAGCATTATTTTTTACAACTGCCATTATTGATTGATTATTCTTTACTTTAGTTGCATTTCTTAAAAAGATTTTTGAATCAACTGACCAAACTGCTGTCAATTTAATTTACTCCTTTCCATAATGGTTCAATATTTGTTCATAGTAATTGGCAACATCAATAAGCACTTTTTCGTCAAAATTTAAATGCGATGTATGTAAGCCTGTGATAAAGCCTTTATCTTCATTTCGAGTTCCTACAAAAGCAAAGTAAGACGGTGCTAATTGTTGGCCATAAAAACTAAAGTCTTCGCCGAATAAAAATGGCAGAGGCTTTTCAATAACTTTTAAATTAGCAGATAGAATAGATTGTTCAACGATATGACGTAGTTTAGGACTATTCATTGTAGCAGGATATCCTTCTTCAAATTTGACTTCACAATCAACATTGAATAATAATTTCACACTTTTTGCAATTTTATTCATTTGATTTTTCACGATATTTAAATCAGTGGCATCATAAGTACGAATAGTTCCTTCTAAATAACCATTACTAGGAACCGTATTAATTGCTTCACCTGCATTAAAGTGGCCCATATGAACAATATTACGTTTTAGTCCATTTAAATGATATTGCTGTATTTGACCAACTTGATTTAAAACATGAATCAGTGCTTCGCCACATGAATGACCTTGCTCTTTATCAGCTACATGACTAGATAATCCTTTTAAGAAAAAACGATATTCAGTGGCACTTGCTGTAATTTCTTCATCGCGTATCACGACTTGTCCTTCGTCAGCGAAAGGATTTACATGAATGCCAAATACTGCTTCAATAGGATATTGATTAAAAGCACCGGCTTTAATTAAGCGATTTGCGCCACCGCCTGTTTCTTCAGCTGGTTGGAAGATAAACACGACATTATGAGGTAATTGATGTTGATCAGCCATCGCCTTACATCGTTTAACAAATAACATCAATGCTGTTGTATGACCATCGTGACCACAAGCATGCATCACATTATCTGTTTGACTACGATAATCGACATTATTTTCTTCAAAAATGGGTAGGGCATCAATGTCTGCCCGAAATGCAATTGTATGGTCACTATTACCTTCTAAATATGCAATAGCACCCGTTTCAAGAGGTTGCTCGTAAGATACATTTAATTCATCTAAAAATCGAGTAATATATTGAGTTGTCTCAAATTCATGAAGACTTAATTCTGGATGTTGATGTAAATGTCTTCTATGTTGTGTGACAAATTCTAATTCGCTCATCTTAATCAATCCTTTATTCATTTATTATTCAACTTATGTATTTATTTAATCGTAAAGGCTGAGAACATGTTGTCCCAGCCTTTAGCATTCAATTATTCAAGTTTGTCATTAATCATTTAATTTTCTTAACGCTGCAACGATTTCTCGTTTAGAGTCTTGAACTTCAGATGTTTGTTTAATGACTTTAGCAGGTGTACCAGCTACAACCGCACCAGCAGGAACATCTTGAGTCACGATAGCACCAGCAGCTACAATAGCGCCTTCGCCAACTCTTACACCTTCTAGAATAACTGCGTTTGCGCCAATTAATACATTATCTTCGATTACTACTGGAGAAGCACTAGGTGGCTCAATAACGCCCGCTAATACTGCACCGGCACCTACATGAACATTTTTACCTGTTGTCGCACGACCACCTAATGTTGCATTCATATCAATCATAGTACCTTCACCTACAACAGCGCCAATATTGATTGTTGCTCCCATCATCACAACGGCACCGTCTTCGATAATAGCTTGTTCACGAATGAATGAACCTGGTTCAATACGTGCATTTGTATTAGTTAAGTCTTTTAAAGGAATAGCAGAATTACGACGGTCCATTTCAATTTCTAAGTCAGTAATATGTGATTGATTGGTTTCATAAAATGTTTTCCAATCATCCGCTTCACAAAATATTACTTTTGAATCATCAGATCCGAATACTTTAAATGTATTAGGAAAAGTGACGTCATTGAATTGTCCATTTACGTATACTTTTAATGGTGTTGATTTTTTAGCATCACTAATATATTGAATAATTTCTTGTGCAGATAAGTGTTGTACCATAGTTTAGAGTCTCCTTAAGTTATTTTATAAGTTGTCAAATGTATAGAAACCATTTGATTTTGTGTTTAATTTTTCAGCAGCTGTAATTGCGCCATTTGCAAAAATGTCCTTAGATTGCGCTTTATGAGAAATGGTAATTGTTTCATCTGTGCCAGCAAATAAAACATCATGTTCGCCTACAATTGTACCGCCACGAACTGAATGAATACCGACTTCATCTTTTTCACGTTTTTCAGTTCGCTCATGTCGATCGTAAACAGGCGTTACATTTTCACGTAATTCTTTAATAACATCATAAAGTTTGACGAGTGTGCCACTTGGCGCATCCACTTTTTTATTATGATGAGCTTCAGTTAACTCAATATCATAATCTTGTAAAAGGGGAACAGCTGCTTCTAGAATTTTAGTTAATGCATGGACGCCATAACTCATATTTGCACTGAAGAAAACAGGCATACGTTCGCTTAATTGTTCTAATTTTTGAATCAGTTTTTCTTTTTCACCAGTAGTAGCAATCACTAAAGGTAATTCAAACTCTTCATCTAATAAAGGTAATAATAGATTAGGATTAGAGAAGTCGATCGCTACATCGGCTTCATTTTGTGCGTCTGCAATATGATGATAAGCTTTATATGGTGAATGTTGATGTTCTTCTGGCTCAATTGTACCAACAATCTCATGACCTTTTTCTTCTGCTAATCTGGCAACGCGTTGATTCATTGTGCCATATCCAATGAGTAAAATTTTCATTTTTATTCCTCCGTTTTAAATGCTTTATAAGCATTCACTAATACATTTGCTTTTTCTTTCTCTAGTGGTAATAAAGGTAATCTTAATTCATAATTTCCAAATCCTAAATGACTTGTTAGAGCTTTAATTGGAATAGGGTTGACATCAACTGAAAGTGCATCTAACAATTGACCTATCGGTTCAAAGTCTTTCTCAATTTCTTTCCCATTTTGTTTAGCATCATAAAGTGCTTGAAATTCTTTCGGAATAACGTTAGCAATGACAGAAATTACGCCATTACCTCCACGATTATAGAATTCTACGACATTATCATCATTACCACTGTAAAAAGCAAATTCATCTTGATGAATACGTTTTTTCACTTCTTCGTAATAGTTAAAGTCATTTGTAGCATCTTTAATAGCTACAATGTAATCATTATGACTTAATGTTTCGACTGTTTCAGGATCAATTGTCATATTCGTTCTTGAAGGTACATTATATAAAACAACAGGTAACTTAACTTCATTCGCGATGGTTTCAAAATGTTTAATTAAGCCACGTTGATTCGTTTTATTATAGTAAGGTGTGATTAACATAATACCATCTACACCTAATTCTTTAGCACGTAATGAAGCTTGAATAGATTTAGCTGTATTATTTGTACCAGTTCCAGCGATAATAGCCACTTGATGATTAACTTGTTTAATCACCGCTTGAAGTACTTTTTCTTTCTCTTCTTCTGTTAAAGTAGGGCTCTCTGCTGTAGTGCCGTTTACAATAATTGCTTTAACATTATTATCAAGTAAAAATTGAACATGTCGTTCTAATGCTTTATAGTCAACTTCATTATTAGTAAATGGAGTAGCAAGCGCTACACCTACACCTTCAAAAATATGTGCCATATTATCTAGCTCCTTTTAATTTAATGACTTGTTCTAACACTTGAACTGCATTTAAAGCTGCACCTTTAAGTAGGTTATCTGAAGTACACCAAACATGGAAAGTATTATCAAGTGAGTCATCACGACGAATTCTACCTACAAACACTTCATCTTTACCTGTTGAATTAATAGCTAAAGGATATTCATTATTTTCAGGATTGTCTACTAAAACAACACGATTATCGTTTTCAAATAAATCTTTAATTTCTTGAACTGTTGCCTCTTTATCAAGAGTAACATCAATTTCTACGCTATGACTATCTTGAACAGGTACACGTGCACATGTTGCAGTCACACGTAAGTCAGGTTGTCCTAAAATTTTTCGTGTTTCATCAATCATTTTTTGCTCTTCTTTTGTATATCCATCTTCTAAAAAAACATCAATATGTGGTAAAACATTATTATAAATAGGATGTGGATAAGCTTCTGGAGCTTTACCATTCGCACCTTCAGCTAAGTCTCTCTTACCTTTAACCCCTGAACCCGAAACTGCTTGATATGTTGTATAAGCTACACGTTTTAATCCAAAAGCATCGTATAAAACTTTAAGTGGCACGACCGACTGAATTGTTGAGCAGTTAGGATTAGCAATGATACCACGTTTAAATTCTGGTTGGTTAACTTCTGGTACAATTAAATCCACATCGTTTGTCATACGCCATTGACTTGAATTATCAATAACAATTGCTCCAGCTTTTTCGAAAATAGGGGCAAATTGTTTACTTGTTCCGCCACCTGCACTCATTAGCACGTAATCAAATTTTTCACTTGCTGCTTCTTCTGTAAGTTCTTGAACTGTATATGTTTTCCCTTGAAACTCAATTTCTTTACCTGCTGATCTTGCTGATGAGAATAATACCAACTCATCAAATTGGATATGTTTACGATCAATTGTTTCTAACATTTTTGTTCCGACTAATCCTGTTGCTCCAACTACTGCTAATCTTGTCATAAAAGAATCACTCCATTTAAATATTAATTGAATTTTGAATTACTTATTTTAACTTAAGTTTAAATATCAAAAGCATCGTATAGAACTTCAACCGCTTTATTTCCATTTTCTGCATCAATAACATAAGAAATACTAATTTCAGAAGTTGTTGTTTGATAAAATGGAATATTAGAATTAATTAACGTAATAAATGCTTTTGAAGCTACACCAGACATATCACGCATTCCTGAACCAATTAACGAAATTTTGACGTAAGCTTCATTAATTTTATAATCTAAAGCATCAAATGTTGTAGAAAGTTCCTCTAAGATACTTGAAATTTGTTGTACATCACTATCTTTAATAGAAAAAGATAGTTGTAAACCTTCAACATTTACGATTTGAGAAATCATATCCACATTAACTGAACCTTCATCTAAAGCAGTAAATAATTGAGTTAGAAGGCGATTATCTGGAAGAGGGTAACTAATTGTTACATGCATCATATGTGTATCTAATGCAACTCCAGTTACGGCTTTTTTTTTCTAATATTTCTGTTCTTGGCATAATCCATGTTCCTTTCACATTTGATAACGTTCTACCTAAATACAAGGGGATATCATAATTTTTAGCAAGTTCTACACTTCTTGTTTCTAACACACCAGCACCTAAAGCACTCATTTCCATCATTTCTTCATAAGACACATAATCTAAACGTTTTGCCTCACTCAAAATTCTTGGATCAGTAGCATAAACGCCATCAACATCAGTGTAAATTTCACAAGGGATTTGATTACTAGCTGCTAATGCAACAGCAGTCGTATCTGAACCACCACGACCAAGTGTAGTTAACTCTAATTCGTCGTTCACTCCTTGGAAACCTGCTACAACTAAAACATCCTTGTCTTTAAATTCCTTATTAAATGTTTCAGGATTAATTTCTGCAATTCGACTTTTTAAATGATGACCTACTGTTTTGATACCTGCTTGATATCCAGTCATAGCTCTAGCACTTACGCCAATATCATTTAATACCATCGACAAATAAGAAACTGTTTGTTGTTCACCAGTTGTTAATAATAGAGCAAGTTCTTCATCTTTTGGAGTTGTTGTAAGATGAGAAACATTTTCCATTAATTGATCTGTTGTTTTGCCCATAGCACTTACGACAACAATAAGTTGTTCACCGTCATCTACACGGCGTTTAAGCATTTCTGCAATATTTTTTATCTTTGTAAAATCGGCGACAGATGAACCACCGAACTTCAAAACACGTCGTTTCAAGATTTTACCTCCTAGAATTTAGGGGCACACGTCATAAAAAAGAGCAAGTTCGGAATGTGCGAACTTGCTCGTAATTTATATACAAGTGATGCACTCCATTATTAAATAATAATGACAAACTCTCAGCTCTTAACCACAAAGTCCAACGAACGCTTACTGCGGTTGCAATTCGTTTCGGCATCGCACCCTTTCTATATTAGCCGTGGCAGACAGTGTTCTAATATATACTAATGATTGATGCGCCTCATCAATTTCTTATTCAATTACTATGTTTTTAATTATACATAAGCACCTTTTAACTGTAAACCGATTATTGTGATTTTTTGAAATAAACTGAAAATTATTGAAGTAATATTACTGTTAAAGAAAAGAGATAGTAATAATAAGTAATTTGTATAAATAATAACAATAATTCGAAAATAATAGTATTTTATAAAAAAACTGTCGCTAAAGTTCGTTATTTAGCGACAGTGTTATGCATATTCTAAATTTTAAAAATAGAAGATGCTTTATTAAAATCCTATTATTTTAATTTTGTAACACACCAATTTCTTTTAGATATTCTTCATATGGCAATTCTTTAGATAAACTACCTGGTTGGTTTAAATCAATCACGCGATTAGCGATTGTGTTAATAAATTCAAAGTCATATGAAGTAAAGATAATTGATCCTTTGAATGAAGCTAATCCATCGTTAACAGCTGTAATGCTTTCTAAATCAAGATGGTTCGTTGGCTCATCAAGTAGTAAAACATTGGCACTTGAAAGCATCATTTTACTTAACATACAACGTACTTTCTCTCCACCTGATAATACACTTGCTTTTTTCTTAACTTCTTCACCGCTAAATAGCATACGTCCTAAGAAACCGCGTAAAAATGTTTCAGTTTGTTCATCTTCAGGAGCATATTGACGTAACCATTCAACTAAATTCATATCTACGCCTTCGAAGAAATCAGAATTATCTTTAGGGAAATAGCTTAATGAAGTTGTCACTCCCCATTTAAATGAACCTTCATCTGGTTCCATTTCACCAGCAAGTATTTTTAATAGGGTAGTTTTAGCAATTTCACTATCGCCAATTAAAATAGCTTTATCATTTGGATTCATAGTGAATGAAATATTATCTAAAACTTTTTCACCCTCAATTGTTTTTGAGATACCATCAACTACTAATAAATCATTACCAATTTCTCTTTCTGGGGTGAATTTCACATAAGGATAACGTCTTGAAGATGGTTGAATATCATCAAGTTCAATTTTTTCTAATTGCTTCTTACGACTTGTTGCTTGTTTTGATTTTGACGCATTCGCAGAGAAACGAGCAATGAAGTCTTGTAATTCTTTGATTTTTTCTTCTTTTTTCTTGTTTTGTTCTTGAGCCATTTTTTGAGCAAGTTGACTTGATTGATACCAAAAATCATAGTTACCAACATAGACTTTGATTTTACCAAAATCTAAATCTGCAATATGTGTACATACATTATTTAAGAAATGACGATCATGAGATACTACAATGACAGTATTTTCAAAGTTAATTAAGAAATCTTCTAACCAACTAATGGCAGGAATATCAAGACCATTGGTAGGCTCATCGAGTAATAAAACATCTGGATCTCCAAATAAACTTTGTGCCAATAATACTTTTACTTTTTGATTATTTTCTAACTCTGACATTTGCTTATCATGTAAATCTGGGGTAATACCAAGTCCTGATAGTAGGGAAGCTGCATCTGCTTCGGCATTCCATCCATTCATTTCAGCAAATTCACCTTCTAATTCAGCTGCACGAATGCCATCTTCATCACTGAAGTCAGGTTTCATATAAATTTCGTCTTTTTCTTTCATCACTTCAAATAGACGTTCATGTCCTTTTATAACTACATCTAATACACGTTCATCTTCATAAGCAAAGTGATCTTGTTTTAATACTGCTAAACGTTCATCTTTTCCAAGAGAAACATGACCCGTTTGTGAATCAATTTCTCCAGATAAGATTTTTAAGAAAGTAGATTTACCTGCACCATTCGCACCGATAAGTCCATAACAATTACCTTCAGTAAATTTAATATTTACATCTTCAAATAGTTTACGATCACCAAAACGTAAACTTACATCCGTAACTTGTAACATTCATTTACTCCTTTATTCATCGTTTATCTAACGCAAAAAATTATATCATATAATGTTCCTATATTCGACCTTATATCATTTATGCCAATGATACTTTATAAAACTCATGTTATAATACTTAGAAATAAACTGCTTAAAGGAGACAACTATGGCATTAGACAAAGATATCGTTGGTTCAATTGAATTTCTAGAAGTTCTTGGATTGGAAGGCTCTACTTATTTATTAAAAGGTCCAAATGGTGAACAAGTGAAGTTAAATCAGTCAGAAATCAATGAGGAAGATGAATTCGAAATTGGAGAAGAATACAGTTTCTTCATTTATCCAAACCGTTCAGGTGAATTATTTGCTACTCAAAATATGCCTGACATTACAAAAGATAAATATGATTTTGCAAAAGTATTAAAAACAGATAGAGATGGTGCAAGAGTAGATGTTGGTTTACCAAGAGAGGTGCTTATTCCATGGGAAGATTTACCTAAAGTTAAATCGTTATGGCCTCAATCAGGAGATTATGTATTAGTCACATTAAGAATCGATAGAAATCATCAAATGTTCGCACGTTTAGCTAGTGAAACAATTGTGGAAAAAATGTTTACACCTGTATCTAATGATGATATGCAAAATCAAGTATTAAAAGCAAGACCATATCGTTTATTACGTATCGGGACTTTTTTATTAACTGAGGATGGTTACAAAGTGTTTGTACATGAGTCTGAACGTAAACATGAGCCAAGATTAGGCGAAGCTGTAGAAGTACGTATTATCGGACATAATGAAAAAGGTGAATTGAACGGTTCATTCTTACCCCTCGCACATGAACGTTTAGATGAGGATGGTCAAGTTATCTTTGATTTGTTAGTAGAGTATGATGGAGAACTTCCATTTTGGGATAAATCAAGTCCGGAAGCAATTAAAGAAGTATTTAACATGAGTAAAGGTTCATTTAAACGTGCAATTGGTCATTTATATAAAAGAAAAATTATAAATATTG
This sequence comes from Staphylococcus sp. HMSC072H03, assembly GCF_001809305.1. Taxonomy (NCBI): domain Bacteria; kingdom Bacillati; phylum Bacillota; class Bacilli; order Caryophanales; family Staphylococcaceae; genus Staphylococcus; species Staphylococcus sp. HMSC072H03. The sequence continues at coordinate 323,583 of NZ_KV796881.1, read as the reverse complement.
AAACTGGAAAAATCACATTAACTAAAAAAGGTAAAAGTCTTATTCAAGAATAATGAGTTCATGAAAATCGAGTTTCTTCCATATTATATAGATAGTTTAAAACCATTGAAAGGTCACACTTTCAGTGGTTTTTTTATGGATTTTATTTATATAAAACATAAGTTTTTTATAAATTAACAAAATATTTACAATTACTCTATTTTATATTAACAAAAGGTATGTAATATAAGCATTGTAAGAAATACATATAACATTTTGGGTTATCTATAATTAGGAGGATGTTTTAATGAAGAAATGGCAATTAGTTGGTACAACTGTTTTAGGTGCTACTGTTCTTTTAGGCGCATGTGGCGGTGGAAATAGTGGCGGCAGTGGTTCAGGAGATGGAAAAGACCTTAAAGGTTCTGCAAAAGGTGAAGGTTCATCTACTGTTGCTCCAATCGTTGAAAAATTAAATGAAAAATGGTCTAAAGATCATCCAAGCGCAACTATTTCATCTGGTCAAGCAGGTACTGGTGCTGGTTTTGAAAAATTCATCGCTGGTGAAACTGACTTCTCACAAGCTTCTAGACCTATCAAAGATGAAGAAAAACAAAAATTAGAAGACAAAAACATTAAATATAAAGAATTTAAAATTGCACAAGATGGTGTAACTGTTGCTGTTAATAAAGATAATGACTTTGTAAAAGAATTATCTAAAGATCAATTGAAAAAAATCTACAGTGGCGAAGCTAAAACTTGGAAAGATGTAGATTCTAGCTGGCCTAACAAAGAAATCAAAGCTTTCTCTCCAAACTCAAGTCATGGTACTTATGACTTCTGGGAAGAAGAAGTTATGGATAAACAAGATATCAAAGCTCAAAAAAATGGAGATACTAACGTTATCGTTCAATCAGTTGAGAAAAACAAAGAAAGTATTGGTTACTTCGGTTATAACTTCTATAAACAAAATAAAGATAAATTAAAAGAAGTTAAAATTAAAGGTGACGATGGTAAATCTGTAGAACCTACTAAAAAGACTATCCAAGATGGTTCTTATCCTTTAAGTAGACCATTATTCTTATATGTTAAAGAAAAATCATTAGAAGATAATGATGTTATGAGAGAATTCTTGAAATTCACTTTAGATGACAAAGGTAAATCAGCTGAAGATGCTGGATACGTTGCTTCACCAAGCAAAGTTTATAAAGATGAAATTAAAGAATTAGATAAATACAAAAAAGATTCTGACAAATAATAATCATTATTAATATAAAGGGCTGGGAATTAACAACTCATGTAACATTCATTTACATGAGTTGTTCAGGATATATACATGGGTGATTGTTAAAGTGTTTTAAATTAATTTGAACTCATTCGTTACCTGATAATTTCCTGCTCTTTTTTTAAAATCTATTGGGAGAAATAAAAAGAGAGGGTTATATATGGCTTCTAACACTAATGTTAGAGAGATGATAGCTAAAAATAACGCTAAAAAAGGTGGATTTTCTGATAAAATCGTGCCAATTATTTTAGGAATTATTGCTGCCATCTCTATTTTAACAACTATCGGTATATTATTTACATTAATCACTGAAACAATCACATTCTTTACACGTGTTTCAATTACTGAGTTTCTTTTTACTAAAGATTGGAATCCTACAAGTTCTGACCCTAAATATGGTATTTGGGCATTAATTCTTGGTACTTTAAAAATTACTTTCATTGGTACTTTAGTAGCTGTTCCTATCGGATTAGGCGCTGCAATCTACTTAAGTGAATATGCAAGCGATAAAGCAAGACGTATTATTAAACCTATTCTTGAAATCTTAGCTGGCATTCCAACTATCGTATTCGGTTTCTTTGCTTTAACTTTTGTAACACCTTTATTAAGAACATTTATACCTCAACTCGATAGTTTTAACTCTATCAGTCCTGGTATCGTGGTTGGAATAATGATTGTTCCAATTATTACAAGTATGAGTGAAGATGCAATGGCTTCTGTACCTAATAAAATGCGTGAAGGTGCTTTTGGTTTAGGTTCAACTAAATTTGAAGTTGCAACTAAAGTCGTATTACCAGCTGCCGCTTCTGGTGTAATTGCTTCAATTGTACTTGGTATTTCTCGTGCTATTGGTGAAACAATGATCGTATCATTAGCTGCAGGTAGTTCACCGACATCATCTTTAACATTAACAAGTTCTATTCAAACAATGACAGGTTATATTGTTGAAATTGCTACAGGTGATGCGACATTCGGTTCAGATATTTACTATAGTATTTATGCAGTTGGCTTCACATTATTCATTTTCACATTAATTATGAACTTAATTTCATACTGGATTTCTAAGCGTTATAGAGAGGAGTATTAATATGACAGCAACGACTGATCCAAGAGCTAAAGGTTTAGTTGACAAAAGTAAAGTCGAAAAAAACCTATCTAGTCGCGATAAAAAAAATAGTCTTAATAAATGGCTATTCTTTGCATGTATTGTATTTGCTTTAATCGTTCTTGCCGCATTACTGATTCAAACACTTGTAAAAGGTGTAGGACATTTAACACCTGAATTCTTTACAAGTTTCTCATCTTCAACACCATCACAAGCTGGGATTAAAGGCGCATTAGCTGGTACATTATGGTTAATGATTACTATCATCCCAATCTCTATTATCTTAGGTGTTGGTACAGCAATTTATCTTGAAGAATACGCACGCGATAATATGTTTACAAGTTTCGTTAAAATTTGTATTTCTAACTTAGCTGGTGTGCCTTCAATTGTATTTGGTTTATTAGGATTAACATTATTTGTACGTGGCGCTGGTATTGAATCATTATCTTTAGGAAATACTGTTATCGCTGCTGCTTTAACAATGTCATTACTTATCTTACCGATTATTATCGTTTCAAGCCAGGAAGCGATTCGTGCCGTACCTAATTCTGTAAGAGAAGCATCTTATGGTCTAGGTGGAAATAAATGGCAAACAATTAGAAAAGTGGTTTTACCCGCTGCTTTACCTGGTATTTTAACGGGATTTATTTTATCACTTTCACGTGCATTAGGTGAAACAGCACCATTAATCTTAATCGGTATTCCAACTATTTTCTTAGCAGTACCATCTGGTTTATTCTCAATGTTTACTGCTTTACCAACTCAAATTTATACTTGGGCTAAAATGCCACAAGCTGAATTCCAAAACGTGGCTTCAGCAGGTATTATCGTATTACTTGTTATCTTATTATTAATGAACGGTTTAGCAATTTTCTTACGTAATAAATTTTCTAGAAAATATTAAGCATTTTATTATTAAAGTTATTTGGGATAGAGAGAAAGATTTCTGCTTTCTCTCTTAAAATAAAAGGAGTTTTATATATGGCAAAAATCAACGTAGATGAAAAGAAAAAGAACATTGAACAACATACAAATGATGTTGTTGATCAACACTCAAATCACACTCATCCAACAAACGACAATCAGTCTCAAAAGACAACAATTGTAACAACTAATAGCGAAAATAAAAAAAATATTAAACCTGACAGTGAAAGAAAAGTAGTTTATTCAACTCAAAATTTAGATTTATGGTATGGTGAAAATCATGCTTTACAAAACATCAATTTAGATATCTTAGAAAATAATGTCACTGCTATTATCGGTCCTTCTGGTTGTGGTAAATCAACGTATATTAAAACATTAAATCGTATGGTTGAATTAGTACCATCAGTTAAAACTGCTGGTAAAATTTTATACAGAGAACAAAATATTTTTGATAACAACTATTCAAAAGAAAAATTAAGAACGAATGTAGGAATGGTATTCCAACAACCAAATCCATTTCCTAAATCAATTTATGATAATATTACTTATGGTCCAAAAATCCATGGTATTAAAGATAAAAAATTACTTGATGAAATTGTTGAAAAGTCATTACGTGGTGCTGCAATTTGGGATGAATTAAAAGACAGATTACATACAAATGCGTATGGATTATCTGGGGGACAACAACAACGTGTTTGTATTGCTAGATGTTTAGCAATTGAACCAGATGTTATTTTAATGGATGAACCTACATCAGCATTAGATCCTATCTCTACTTTAAGAGTTGAAGAACTGGTTCAAGAATTAAAAGAAAATTATTCTATCATTATGGTTACACACAACATGCAACAAGCTGCACGTGTTTCTGATAAAACAGCATTCTTCCTTAATGGTTATGTAAATGAATATGACGATACTGATAAAATCTTCTCTAATCCTTCAGACAAACAAACAGAAGATTATATTTCTGGTCGTTTTGGTTAATGCTTAATGAAAATTATTAGACAAAAATATGAAGGCCAATTGGACGATTTAATTAAAGAACTTCGTCGTCTTGGTCTTCGTGTTTATTCAAATGTTAACAATGCTATTGAATCATTAAGTGAAGATGATAGAAACTTTGCTAGACACGTCATTGAAAAAGATAAAGAAATTAACAAATTTGATTATGACATTAACGAACAAGTAATCATGTTAATTACGAAACAACAACCAATTGCTACTGATTTAAGAATGATGATGGCAGCTTTAAAAATTTCTACTGATTTTGAAAGAATGGGGGATAATGCTGCAAATATCGCTCATATTCGACTAAGAGTAAAAATTACAGATCATTATGTCTTAACACGTTTAAAAACAATGGGTAAACTTGCATTATTAATGTTAGAAGACTTAAATACTGCTGTTAAAAGTGAAGATTTAACATTGATTAAAGAAATTATCGAACGTGATAAAGATATTGATGATTTATACGTGAATATTGTTAACACAACTTATCTAATTGATAATGATCCATTTGTAGCTGGTCAAGCGCATTTAGCTGCACGTAACTTAGAAAGAGTAGGGGATCATGTAAGAAATATAGCAGAAAGTATTTATTATTACTTTACTGGTGAACATTTTGATAAATATGATCGTTAAACTACTTTATCGTTGATAGTTTTATTCAAACTAAAAAAATCAAAGTAAAGGAGTGAGACACGATTCATTTTGAATCGTGTCTCACTCCTTTATAATATATTAATTATGTTCAATTTCATTTGTAAGTGTTTCTACTTCATCTACTAATTCTGAAATATACGCAATAGTAGATTTAAGTGGGGCATTTGTTGTTATATCAACGCCTGCTACTTTTGCAAGTTCAACTGGATTTTTACTTCCTCCAGCTTTTAACGTTTCTAACCATGCATCGACTGCTTTTTGTCCTTCTTTTTTAATTTTTTGAGAGACCACTGTGCCAATAGTTAATCCAGCTGAATACGTATATGAATATAATCCCATATAATAATGTGGTTGTCTCATCCACGTTAATTCCATTCCATCAGTAAGTTCAACCGCATCACCAAAGAATTGTTCATAAACGTTTCTCATTAACTTATTAAGAACGGGTGCTGTTAAAGATTCACCGTTATCAACTTTTTTGTATACTTCTCTTTGATATGCTGCTTCCAGTAAATGCGTGACCATATTATGATAATATGTGCGAGATATAATTGAGCCAATCACCCATCGTTTAAACCGTGCATCATTACTATTACTAAATAAGTAGTTTGCCATCAGCATTTCATTCATTGTAGAAGGTGCTTCTACAAAATACATAGATGCTTCTGAATCTAATAAATGTTGATGTTTTTGTGACAATGTAAAATGACCAGCGTGACCCAATTCATGCGCTAATACGAAAGTTTCTGCCATTTTACCTGTCCATGAAATAAATACATATGAATGCGTAAAATAAGGGCTAGCACAATACGCACCAGTATCTTTACCTTTATTTTGAGCAAAATCAATCCATTGATGATTATAAGCATTATCAACCATTTTAATATAGTCATCGCCTAAAACACCTAAAGCACCGTGAATATATTGTTTTGAGTCTTCTATTGAAATATCTGGTTCATAACTAGGATCAACTGATATTTTTAAATCTTCAAATCGCATTTTATCTAAGTTATGAATTCTTTGCAGTATTTTAGCATATTTTTGCATCACAGGTGCTAAATCACTCATGATGACATCAATTTGTCTATCATACATTTCACGTGTAACTTCTTGTTCTTGTAGTAAATAATCTATAACAGAATCATAGCCTCTTAAATTAGCCTCAATTTTTTCTTGTTGTACATGTTGATTATATGTTGCAGCTGTTGTGTGTTGATATTTACGCAATGCATTACTAAAAGCTTCGAAACTTTTACGTCTAAACTCTGGATCTGAACTGTCTTCATACTCATTTTCAAAAGTTGCATAATCTAAAGGATACATTTCATGATTATGTTCAAACGATTCAAACGCAATATCAAGCATTTTAGTTGTTCCATAGAGTTCATAAGCACTTTGAAAAGTAGGCGACAAACTGGCAAGCACTTCTTCAACTTCTGAAGATAATTGATAAGGTTTACGTTTTATTAATTTTTCTAGATAATGAGGACTATTGAACTGCTCTTTTAGCTCTTTTAATTTATCATCAGAGAGTATCATTATTTCAGATTCAACAAATGATAATAAACTAGATATCTTACCATAAGATGTTGATAGTTTGGCATTTAATGTTTGCGCTAATTCATTTGTAGTATCAACACTTAATCTAAGTTCAGCATAATTACCTAATCGATCAAATTGTATAAGTAAGTCTTCATATTCTTTAAGTGCATCTAGAATAATTTTAGTTTCTGATAAATTATTTTTATATTTTTGATTAAATTGAGCGGATTTCTCTAATACATCATTTAAAGTATTATAAAATGCTTCATCATTCGTAAATAAATCTTCTAAATTCCATTTTTCATTATCTGGAACATGTTTTCTGAGTGGTAAGCCTGTGTTCATTTTATTCACTCCTAAATAGTTATTCTCATATATATTATACATAATATTATTTGTAAACTCAGTTTTAAGCCTTTAGTCTGAGTCATTTTAATAATTAAGAAGGTATAATTATTTATAAAAGTATTGTATATTACATATTATAAAATATAAAAGTTGAGGCGTTTTTTATGACGATATTTGATATGCCAAATTATCTTTGGATCACAATCCTAGCAATGATGGTATTAACTGTCTTTTGTACATTGGTACTGAAAAAATGGTTTTCAGCAGCAGTAATTACCTTCGTTGTTTTAGCAGTATTAGCTTTCTTTATTCCTAATTTTTATAATATAACGTTCCAGCCTTTATTAGGCTATGCCGCTTTTCTTGCCATTATCAGTTTAATGATTAGTTTCCTTTTATGGTATTTTACAAGAGGATGGCGCCGAGAACGTAAAGAAAAGCAATTGGAAAAAGAGATGAAAAAATATGATAACGACGAGTACATGTATCGTCGTCGTGATAGAAGATAAATATAAGGGAGTAGGATAGAATTCATTTTGAATTCGTTATCCCACTCCCATTTATATTTTTAATAGTGTATAAAAGGATTATTTTTTAAAGGCTTTTTCAATTTTGTTTAATTGATGAATAGTTGTTTCAATGCCACCTTCACTAAAATACCAAGCATTAGCTTCAAATTGATAGACTTGGTGATTTTTTATTGCTTTCATATCTTTTATCACTTGATTATTCAAAGCAGAAGGTAACGTTTTGTCATCCGCATTTTTAGTTCGATTAATTACAAACAATTTATCAGGATTAATTTTATTTAAATACTCATTAGTAACTATATTACCAGCTGAATTTGCTTTCATTTTAGGATCAGCGTGGTTAATTCCTAAATCTTTATTTAAGAAGCCTCCAAATCTACCAGTTGGTCCGAAGGCACTAATGCCTTTATCATCAACATTTAAAAGTAATACGGTATCTTTATTAATTACTTTTTTAGCCTCTTTCACTTCTTCACTTAATTTATGATTAAGTGCTTTTGCTTTTTCTTCTTTTTTGAAAATTTTACCAAACAATGTCGTATGTTCTTTAATTGATGAAATATAATTATCATTATCGGGACTAACAAATAAAATCTTAGCATTAGGCGCCGCTTTTTTCATTTCATCTATTGTTTTCGTATGTGCTTGTCTAAATGAAGCAAAGATAACATTAGGTTTTGATTTAGCTAATTCATCATAATTAGGTCTTCCTGGATTGCCTAGATTTGTATATTTACTGTTTTTAAATTCCGAAAGGGAAGAAGGCAAAAATGAAGCACCTTGTCCTTTAGCAATAGAAACTATTTTGTCTTGAAGTCCCATTTGCTGCATAATATCTAACGCGCCATAATCTAGTACTGCTACACGTTTCGGATTAACTGGTACTTTAACTGTTTCTGTTTTATTTTTGCCTCTACTATGTGTATGATTCTTATCCTTAAATTCATATGTATTTTTTACTGTAATGGTATCTTTACTAGATGAAGAATTTGAATCCGATTGCTTATCACATGCTGATAAGATTAAAATAACTGATAAAATTAATAGAATATATTTAAATGATTTTTGCATTTTCTAACCTCCTAGAAAGTATTATAATAGAAAATGATAATCATTATCAATTAAATATTTACATTTTATTATCTTATTTTACCTAAAATATTACATATTCCTTTTATATTGTTGGTGATTTCTTTAACATGTATATTAGACTTAAAATAAGTAGCCTTATTGACTTATTTGATGATTTTAAAAGGGGTATGTTGCTCATAATACTGGAAAGGTATATTTAGTAAAATCGTGTTAATAGACGAGACGATAGTCAAACTTATAAGAATGGATCACTTTTTATGATATTAAAGTCTTTCTTTGAAATAATTGTTATTAGAAATAATGGTTCCAATATCACCGATAATCTTTAAATTGATAAGGTAGAACAAAAGATATAAATTATTTATCTGCAAATTCATATGGTATCTTGCATTATGTAAACTAGCTAAGCATTCAATAATTGATTCATTACTATATTAATTATCAAAATAAATTATGTCACAAATATCGAACACTAAATTCATATTAGTATTTTCTACATTATATATAATACATATAATGTAGTTGATTTTTATCATAACAAATTATAACTAAGTCAATCATTTTAGATAGATCAATGTTAACCAAAGAATGATAACTAAAATATATCATTGAAGTGTCATTAAAATAGAATAGGTCCCCTGATCGTTATATATACAACTTCCTATAATATATATTATGTAAACTAAATTGTCGAAATCTGTATTTTTATATGAATATCTTCAATTTAAGCTTTTTAACACAATACAGATTATTTAAAGTTTTAATATATACCTTAACTCGTTTACATATGCCCATGCATTCTAATTTTAGTAGTATTTATTTAAAGTTATTTTTTCTACAGTTCGGTAATCATTATCTAAAGTATTGAATCATGGATATTGGCATTACGATTCATACAATCGTTCTTAATTATTTCTCAAAACAATCTAAAGCGGAATGATTCCAATTAGATTAGTTATTTAATGATATCATAACTATGTATTTATTATTCAAATTATAAAACACTATAAATTTCATTTATTATAAAATATTAAAAATAAATTTCTTTTGGTGTATCATTGATAAAAATAATTGATATGCTATTATTAATTTGTAGGATGCAACTTGTATTTACAACTTAGAATTTACCTACACTATTTATAATTAGTCTCTATCACTAATTATAAAAAAGCATACTGGCAAGATTGCCAATATGCTTTTTATTCTAATTGTTATTTTTTAATCTTCTTACGTATACGATTCAATGTTTTAAATAGCCAATATTTAGGTTTATTAATTGGTTTATAGAAATCCCCAATTAACTCCTCGATATACACATTAAACCCTCTTTTAAAGCGATAAACACCATAATCTTCACTATTTTCAGTAAAATCACCAGATAAACCATAAAAATTATATCGATCATATCCATGATCAAAGCAATAATTCATCATGAACCAATGCATCATATATGGTCCCATATAATTATTGTATTTTTCTGATGAGCCACCTGAGAAATAATTTACTTCATAAGCATTTGCAAAGTATACTCCAGAAGCTAAGTTTAAAATTTGTCCATCAGTTTGACGTAATTCACTTGCATGTAAGAGTTCTTTTTGGTCGTGTTCTATTTGTTTATCTAATTCAGCAATTTTTTTTAGCTGTTTGTCACTTTTATTTTCTTTAGACATCATTTGATCACGACGCGTTTCTTTATCATTTAAAGAGGTTTGCAATGATTTAATATAGTCATCTAAATCAATATATGCTAATGGCACTAATGCTTTATCGCCGTATGTATCTATAAAATTATAAAAATATTCATCTGTTTTTGATACAAAACCAGTACGTGCTTCTGTTTCACGATACAAGTCTAAGAAAATATTTAGTTCATCTCTTTTAAGAAATCTTACTTTTACTCCATAGTTTATCGCTTTATTTATATTTCTTTTACGTTGACTATCAAACTGCTTTTTCAATGATGCAGGTGTTTCACCTTTTAGATAATTTACGCCCATCCATCTCACTTGACTAGAGCGATCATATTTCGTAGTGAAACCATGATGTTCGTAACCATGTGATTTAAATAAATTAACTAAAGCATCATTTTTTTCGTGACCTTCTACCGAATTGATATCTTTATCGTAAATTTGATAAATCCAATATGGATCAAGTTTTACATATAAACATTGATGTTGGTGTAGGTATTTTTCTAATTCTCGTAGGTAAAAATCAACAAGACCTAAATCGGAATAATCCATCACTGGTCCACGATTTGAATAGTATACATAACTTCCCATAGTTGGAATTTTTGAGAAAAGACTTGCAGCAATCACTTTATTACTTTCATCTTTTACACCTAATAACACAACTTCAAATCCGTCATTTTCTCTAGTTTTTATATTTTCAGTAACTTGGAAGTAATGACTCTCTAATGATGGATTTTGTACGAAGGTTTCATATTCTTTAACTGTTAACTCTGTAAATTTCATATTCGCACTATTCCCCTCTTAATTCAATCTTTTTTTAATTTTTTTAAGTATTGTATATAGTGAATACATTGGTTTATTTATAGGTTTAACGAAATCACCAACATATTCAATTACATCTGCATTAAATCCCTTTTTAAATTTCACAACACCTGCATCTTCAGCATCATCTGTAAAATGACCACTAATCCCATAAAAATTATAACGGTCAATGCCATGATCAATTGCATAATTAATCATAGTCCATTGAACTGCATAACTTCCAGCGAAGTGTCTATATTTATTTGACGTTCCACCTGCATAATATACAACTTCAAATGGATTAATAAAGAAGAATCCAGCAGATATTGGTAATTCGTTACCGTGTTCTAATTGAAGTTGTGTTGCTTCATCAATTTTTTGCTCATTTGCTTTTAATTGCTGTTCTAAATTTATTTTTTTATTTTGTGCTTTTTTGTTATCTGGTCGTTTTTCAATATCTTTTAGAGCTTTGTTTAAGTCTTTATTTAATGTCTGACGTTCTGCATGAAGTTCTTCAAGATATTCATCAAATTTTATATATGCGAGAGGTACTAATACTCTATCTTTAAAATGATCAAATCGATTATAGTAGAAACTATCCTCTCTATCAGAAAATTCTTTAGTCTCTGATGTATCTTCCATAAATGATCTGAAAATAGGTAATTCTTCTTTAGTAAGAAATCTTACTTTAACACCATTTTTTTGGACTTTTTTAGTATTTCTTTTTCGTAAACTATCCATTCCATTTAATACATCTTTAGCAGTTTTATCCTTTAAATTTAAAACTGAATGGAACCGAATTTGTAATATTGGATCAAATCCTGTTGTAAACCCTTCGTGTTGATATCCTAATTGCTTCATTTTATCAAAGAACCAATCATTCCCAGCATTCCCTGTAATATCACCATCATGATTACGATATTGATAAGGCAAATAAGGGTCTATACGTACGTATAAACAACGTTGCTGTTTTAAATATTTACTTAATTCGTTAAAGAAAAAGTGAACGAGCTCTTTGTTTTCATAATCAATGACTGGACCACGATTTGAATAAAAATATTTAAAAATTTTCATAACGGGTACAGCAGTTAGCATACAAGCAGCAATGACTTCATTATCTTTATTTTTAATTCCTACTAAATGAGTTTCAGTTTTCTCGGCAACTTTTAACTCATAATTTTCAGTCATTTGTGTAAAATGGCTATATGGCATTTTTTCAGTAAAATCGCCAAATTCTGTAGCTGTTAAATTTGTAAACTTCATTATCTCTATAACTCCTAATTTAGAATCTTTATTTAATTTGAGTTGACTAATTTTAAAATTTTAGCTTATGTATATGTTGTGAATACGCATCGGTCTAATCTCAATAAGTATACACTAGATAAGGTTAAAACTAAAATATAAACCTGTATATACTTCCAATTAACCTAAATGCTCTTAAATTCTTGGCTTCTTCTATCTTCTCCAAATAATAAGAGCTGAAAATCATTCTTTTTCAGCTCTTAAATTCATATCTAATTTCATTTTAAATCAATTAATACTACATTGCTACTAATTCTTAAGTATTTCATGCTATGAATACTCTAAATAATTTTTATTTTATACTATGCTAACCATTATCTAAAGTTTGTCTAATCTCCCTTAAGTATTCTCCTGTTTGACTTAAGTCATCATTTTGAAATCTTCGAACGATTTCACTTCCAATAACAACACCATCTACATCTTTTACCAAATCTTTTATATGGTCTGTAGTTCTTATTCCAAATCCTGCTACAACTGGGAGAGATGTAAAAGATTTAATCATTTTTATCTGGTCTTTAAGCTTTGGATGAAACGTTCCATCTTCTCCAGTAGTAGCATTCATCGTTACAGTATAGATAAATCCTTCGGCATGTTTTGCTATATTTTGTATACGATTTATATCTGTCGTCATTGCTATTAATGAAATTATTTTTACTACTCTATTATGATTTAATTGTTGTTTTAATTGTTCTATTAATTCAAATGGTAAATCTGGAATAATTACTCCATAAACACCAATATCATCGCATTTTTTAAAAAAGGCTTTTTCTCCATAACTTAAAATAACATTATAGTATGTCATTAGAACACATTTACAATTAATTTCATTTTGATGTTTATCTAACTCATCAAATATATAGTCGATTGTTATATGATCTTTAAGTGCTTCATGACCAGCTTTCATAATGATGGGTCCATCAGCTACAGGATCTGAAAATGGAACACCAATTTCTATAATATCTGCTCCACTTTTATCAAGTAATTTTACATTTTCTAAAAATTGTCTATTACCCATGATGTAAGGAATAAATAATTTACTCATTTTTATCCTCCTTTCTCTGTTGTATATATTGTTGAATCGTTTCCATATCTTTATCTCCGCGTCCAGATATTGTCACTACTAATATATCGTTTTGTTTCATTTTAGGTGCTAATTTTTCTACATAACTTAATGCATGTGCACTTTCTATAGCGGGGATAATACCTTCTATTTTGGTGAAGCGGACAAGTGCTTCCATTGCTTCTTCATCGCTAGCACATTCATAGGTTACTCTTCCAATATCATGATAATATGAATGTTCAGGTCCAATACCTGGATAATCTAATCCTGCTGAGATAGAATGTGCCAATTCAATTTGTCCATGTTCATCTTGGATTAAATACATTTTTGATCCATGAAGCACACCGGCCTTTCCTTTCCCTATCGCAAGTGCATGTTGATTAGTATCCTTACCTCTGCCAGCTGCCTCCACACCGTATAATTTCACATCATCTTCGATAAAAGGATAAAATGTTCCTATTGCATTAGAACCTCCTCCTACACAAGCAACTATTGCATCTGGCAAACGATGTTCTTTCTCTAATATTTGTGATTTTATTTCTTGACCAATTACACTCTGAAAATCTCTAACCATCGTTGGAAAAGGATCCGGCCCTAAAGCTGATCCTAATAAATAATGTGTATCTTCCACGTGACTTACCCAATACTGTAGCGCTTTATTAACTGCGTCAGATAAAGTTCCTTGACCTTCATCCACAGCTTCAACTTTAGCTCCTAATAATTCCATTCTAAATACATTAAGTTGTTGTCTTTTGATGTCTTCTCTTCCCATAAAAACAATCAGTTCCATATCAAATAATGCAGCCACTGTGGCACTTGCAACTCCATGTTGTCCAGCTCCCGTTTCTGCAACAAGTTTATTTTTGCCCATTCGTTTAGCGAGCAATGCTTGACCTATGGCATTATTGATTTTGTGGGCACCAGTATGATTTAAATCTTCTCTTTTTAAATAAATTTTAGCCCCACCTAATGTTTCTGTATATGATTTCGCATAAGTTAAGGGTGTTTCTCTCCCAACATAATCCTTTAAATAATATGCTATCTTTTGTTGGAATTTAGGATCATTTTTTGCTTTTTTATACGCTCTCTTTAATTCAATGATAGCTGGCATTAATGTTTCCGGTACATATTGTCCTCCATACTCACCAAAAAAACCTAGTTCATTTGCTTCCGTTTGTATCTGTTTCATATTCTAAGCTCCCTTTAACGTAATTTATAATTGTTTCCATTTTCAATTTATCCTTGCATTCATTTGTCTCTATACCACTGGATATATCATAGCCTTTATGTGATAAATTCAGCTTTTCAATCTGTTGAATAGCACTTATATTTATTCCTCCTGCAATAAGATAAGGAATGTCTTGGCTTACTGATTCTAATATTTTCCAATTAAACGTTTGACCAGTACCACCAAATTGAATTGAAGGGGTATCAATAATAAATAAATCTACCCATGGCTTATATTGATTCATATCTCTATTCAAGTTTTCTGTAGCCGGCAACGCTTTAATTATCTTAATATTCTTAAAATTTAATTTAACTTTTTGGATTAATTCAATTGTTTCATTACCATGAAATTGAATGCCGTTCACATTGGTTTGTTGCAACAATGTATTTAATTCTTTATATGTAGGATTCACAACAACTATAACTCGATGAATGTGCTTTGCTACAAATTGATTTAAATAGTTAATTTGTTCTATATTTAAATGACGTTTACTTTTTGGATAATGAATAAAACCTATCATATCTATGTCTAAGGAATTGGCTTTTAAAATATCACTTTTTGTTTTAAAACCACAAAATTTTAGTATATTCATTTCTCTTTATTTAGTTTTAATGAAGGTAATAACGATGATATATTATTACTATTCATTAAAGCTCCTCCCACAAGTAATCCATCTATGCCACTACTTACAATTTTTTTACATCATTTAAAGTTGTAATACCACTTTCAGAAATATAGTAATAACCTTCTTTTTTCATTTCCAAAATGTCATTAGTATGTTCTACTTTAGTAATAAATGTTTTTAAATCTCTATTATTTATACCAATGATTTTAGGTTTAATTTGATAAGCGCGTTCTAACTCTTCTTTGTTATGAACTTCAACTAAGACTTCTAAGTTTTGAGATATTGCATAATGATATAAAGACTGAAGTGTATCATTGGTTAAAATATTTACTATTAATAAAATAATAGAAGCTCCGGCTCTCTTAGCAAGATCAATTTGAAGCGGATCAATGATAAAATCCTTACATAATACTGGTAAATGTGTGAGTTGTGTTAACGTTTGTAGACGTTCAAAACTTCCTCCAAAATATTTTTCATCGGTTAAAATTGAAATAGCACTTGCTCCATGATTTTCATATTTAGCAATTTGATGCTCTAAGTTAATGTCCTTGAATGCTTTTACAGAAGGACTTTTAGATTTTATTTCTGCAATAATACTCAATGTTGATTCCCTTTTCAAAGTGGTTTCTAGAGCTGACTTATAAGATACATCAACTTTTTTAATATGTTTTATTTTATCTGTATAATACCCATCGTTTAGTAACTGTTTTTTATACTGTACAATCTCATCTAATATTGTCAATTTTATTCCCCTTTCATTAACTGACATTGTTTTAAAGCTTTGCCACTATCAATTAAATCTTTTGCTAAATCAACGCCCTTTTTAATACTATCCACTCTATTTGATATATATAAGGCTAATGCTGCATTCAGCACTACGACATTTCTTTTAGGGGAATGATCTTTTCCACTTAATATGTCAATGGTAATGTTTTTATTTTCTTCAGGTGTGCCACCTTGAAGTTCTATATTATTTGCATGAGCTATGCCATAATCTCGTGCATTTAAAACATAATGTGAAATAGTCCCATCTTCATGTAATTCATATATTTCGTTATCCCCAGATAATGTTGCTTCATCCATTCTATTCGCTCCATGAAGTACGATGCCTCTTCGTCGTCCTAAATCTTTCATAGTTTTAATAATCATGGGTAATTGGGAAGCATCGTAGACCCCCATTACTTGATAATCTAATTTAAAAGGATTGATTAATGGTCCGACAATATTGAAAATAGTTGGTTCATGAATACGTTTTCTAATAGGTTGAATGTATTTCATAATTGGATAAGATTCCATAGCGCTGATAAATGCTAAATGTGTTTTAGATACTTGTTTGGCTACATTTGCTACTTTCGTAGTAGGAATGTGTAATTGTTGTAATAAATCGGTACTTCCAGAATTAGATGTAATACTTTTATTTCCATGTTTAATGACTGGAACATCTGCGCTTGCTACTACAAATGATACTGTCGTTGAAATATTGAAACTATTTGATTTATCTCCTCCTGTTCCACAAACGCATATACTTCCTTTGTATTCAGGTTGAGTTGAATACATCGTATGAATAAGACTTTTCACTATATAAGTTAATTCTTTTTGTTGTATCGACTTATTTGTGAAAGCTTGTAATAACTTTACTTTATCTTGAGTATGACATTCTGGATTGATGAGATATTGAATAAATTCAGTAGTTTCATGTTGTGAGAGTGTTGCATGACTTTGAATTTGGTTGAGTAATGTTAAGGTCATCATATTTACCTCTTTCCTTTACGATATCGATAAAATTTTTAATTATTTGTTGTCCTTGGTCTGTTGCAAACGACTCGGGATGATATTGAATACCAAAATGTAATCCATTTTTTGTCTCATAAGATTGAATGCAATCTTTTGTCCTTCCAGTAATTATTAATTGTGATGGAAAAGAGATTTCATCACTTATTAATGAATGGTAACGCATTATATTAAATTGATTTGCTAAGTTGTTATATAATTTAGTATGTTGAATAACTGTTAATATATCGACTTTACCGTGCATGACTTTTTCGCCTTGAATAACACGGCCACCGTAATAGCATGTTATTGCTTGTGCACCTAAACATACGCCTAATATCGGTAAAGATTTATACCTTTCAATAATATTCAATAGATGGTTACTATCTAAAGGATGACCAGGTCCTGGAGATATGATGAGACCATCACTTTGGTTAACGTAGTTAAGCACATCTTTATCGTCCGGATATTTAACAATGACATCATCTAATTGACTTACTATATCAACTAAGTTATATGTAAATGAATCATAATTATCAATGATTAAAATCATGGTGTTACCTCCAATAAACTTTTTGCTTTTAATAATGTTTCTTCTAATTCTTTTTCTGGTACTGAATCATAAACCACCCCACACCCTGCTTCGACTTTCACGGTAGTATCATCAATTAACATTGTTCTTATTGCTAAAGCAAAATCTAAATTCTGATTACAATTAATGTAGCCTACACCCCCACTATATAGTCCACGTTTATATGGATATGTCTCATATATACGCCTAATTGCTCTAAGTTTTGGAGCTCCTGAAACAGTTCCTGTAGGTAATAAATTAGCAATTACTGTCATAGGAGATAATTTTTGCTTAATCTCACCTTTTACTTCGCTTACAATATGCATGACATGCTCATATTTTTCAATTTCCATTAATTTTGTAATTTTTGAACTACCGGTTCTACTGACTCTATGTAGATCATTTCTGCCTAAATCAACAAGCATTCGATGTTCGCTTAATTCCTTTTCATCACTCAATAATTGCTCTGCATTTTGTTTATCTTCTTTTATGGTTTTACCTCTTTTAATTGTTCCAGCGATTGGATTCGTAATAACCGTTCCATCTTGTACAGCTACAAAACTCTCTGGAGAACTGCCTATAATAATTTGTGTATTCATATTAATATAGTACATATATGGACTTGGATTACGTCTTTTTAAGTTTTGGTATAATTGATAACTTAATTGCAATGTATTATTTTTAAAATGATGATTGTAGCTATATATTCTAGATGGTACAACTTGAAACATATCGCCTTCTTTTATAAGCTTTTTCAATTGCTTTATAGTATTTATAAATTCATCATCTGATACATTTGGTATGATATTTGAAGGCGTAGGAGGACGAATATAATCATCTGTATAAGCTTTAATTTGAGATAGTTCCTTTATTCTATCTTTTACTCTTTTTTCTAAATCTTTCTGTTCTACTTCTGAAAATTGATTTGTAGCAATAACATATAATTCATCTTTATAATGATCAAATACATATACATCTTCTATCATGTGAAATTCAATATCATTGCTATCCTTAATTTCTTGTATAGATTGCTGTTTTAAAATTGGAAATTCATGTCTTACTAAGTCAAAACTACACGTACCAATAAAGCCAGATACAAATGGTAAATGTTTTAATTTTTCATCTGTAATCTGAATATTAAATTGATTGATATAATCTTTTAAATATTCATAAGACTTTTCAGTAATTTCAACATTTTGTTTTTTTGTTTTTATCTTTAGTAAGTCGTTATTTAACACAACAGAACCATAGCTTTCGAATGCTACAATAGAATATCTACCTTTAATTTGCTTTTGACTGGTACTTTCTAAAATAATCTTATTTTTCTTTAACTTTCCTAAAACTTCGGGTGTAATATTTGCTCTAAGTATTTCATAATATAGTTTCATTAAGCTTTAATCCTTTCTCAAAAAAATATCAGCATCCTTATTTAAAAGGACGCTGACGCGCGGTACCACCTTAATTAACTAAATATTTCGAATTATCAAAATATTTAAAGTTCACTTATTTTTTATTTGATTTTTTATAAGTATAAACCCAATTTCATTATTAGTGATGTTAGTTTTCATCAACCACTAACTTTCTATGATTATCTAGCTAATAATTACTATATTTATACCAAAAAGACACCACGATTACGTTCCATAGATAAGGACGCGTTACC
This sequence comes from Staphylococcus sp. HMSC072H03, assembly GCF_001809305.1. Taxonomy (NCBI): domain Bacteria; kingdom Bacillati; phylum Bacillota; class Bacilli; order Caryophanales; family Staphylococcaceae; genus Staphylococcus; species Staphylococcus sp. HMSC072H03. Next base: position 304,408 of record NZ_KV796881.1, on the reverse strand, counting down.
GTGGTGCCACCTTAATTAACATTACATGTTCACTTTACTGTTATTAAATTTAATCTTCTAAGTCCAATTCAAACATATGCTGTGCTAATTTACATCATCCATTAGCTTTCTATTTGCTACATCACATATCTTCTACTCAATTCTCAGAATTATTAAAATATTATTATAATTCAGTATAATACATAAATAAATCTTCCTTGTCAATATTTATTTCAATTTATTGATGACAAGCAATAGGCATATAATAAGTTTTGAGCGGCATGTATAGAATCAATATGTGTTCGTTCCAGTGCATGAGAGGACTCAATACCAGCTCCAAATAATCCATGTTTAATATCTGCTCCTGCTTTTAATGCTGCAGACGCATCTGACGTATAATAAGGATAAATATCTATTTTATACGGAATATGATTAAATTTACATAAGTTTACTAGATGTGTTTTTAATTCTTTATGATAAGGTCCAGACGCATCTTTAGCACAAATAGATACTGTATATTCGTCAGAAGATTGTCCCTCTCCAAGTGCTCCCATATCAAAAGCAATAAATTCTACAATTTTATTAGAAATAGATGCATTCGCTCCATATCCTATTTCCTCATTATTAGAAATATAAAATTGAATAGTATGTGGTAATTTAATTTGTTCATTTTTTATTCTTTCTAATAAATCTAATATCATTGCTACACTTGCTTTATCGTCTAAGTGTCGGGATTTAATAAATCCAGATGATGTTATTTCTGTTCTTGGATCAAAGCTAATAAAATTACCTACTTCTATTCCTAAATCTTCTGTCTCTTTCTTAGAAGACGTTTTTTCGTCTATACGGACTTCCATATGTTCAATATCTCTTGGTATTTTTTCATTTTCGCGATATACATGAACACTTGTTTCATGTAAACATATTGTCCCTGTGTACGTTTCGCCAGAGTCTGTTTCAATCTGACAATATTCTCCTTCAATCGCATTATATTTAAATCCACCAATTAGATCGATTGTTAAACGACCATCTTCTTTAATTTCTTTTACCATTGCACCTAAAGTATCTACATGAGCAGTAATACAACGTTGACGTTCATTATCTTCACCCTCAACTGTGATAATTAATGCACCTTTATTTGTTAATTGAGTTGAATATCCTAAATGTTCTACTTTTTGTTTTACATAACTTATTGCATTATAAGCATTTCCCGAAGGACTATTAATGTTAGTTAAGTTTTGAATTAATTCTAATATCTTTGATTCCATTCAACTTCCCCCTTTAATACTTTAAATATATTTTAACCTAGATAAATAGTGAACTCTAATGAATAGTATTGTTTAAAATGAATGACTAATTTAAAATATAGATATTCTGAATATTTAGAAATAAGGAGGGCTCATATGAAAAATATTTTATTTGTTGGTTTAGGATTAATTGGTGGAAGCTTAGCTAGTAATTTAAAATTTTATCAATCTGATCTTATAATTTCTGCCTATGATACTGATGTAACTCAATTAGATAAAGCAATGTCTATTGGTATAATTGACAAAAAGATTAATGATTATGCTCTTGGTGTTAAGGAAGCGGATATTATTATCTTTGCTACTCCAGTTCATCAAACAGCAATATATCTAAATTCATTACCTAATTATGAAACCAAATCACATTTGATTGTAACGGATACTGGCAGTACAAAACTTATCATTCAAAATTTTGAAAAACGTTTATTAGAATCAAATATTCATCTTGTTAGTGGGCATCCAATGGCTGGTAGCCATAAATCTGGTGTCCTTAATTCTAAAAAACACTTATTTGAAAATGCATACTATATTTTAGTTTACGATGATGAACGTAATACACAAGCGGCTAAAACATTACAAGATTTGCTCTCCCCTACACTAGCTAAATTTATTATTACTAATGCGAAAGAACATGATTATGTAACGGGAATTGTTAGTCATGTTCCACATATTATTGCCTCTAGTTTAGTACACTTGAGTTCAAGCCATGCAAATGATCATGCTTTAGTCAAACAGCTTGCTGCTGGTGGATTTAGAGATATTACAAGAATTGCAAGTAGTAATGCCGAAATGTGGAAGGATATCTCACTTAGTAATAAACAAAATATCATTAGTTTACTAGAAGATATGCAAACCAATATTAAGGATATGATAGTTAAACTTAAAAATGAAGAAGAACAACAAATATATCAATTCTTTGAAGATGCAAAAATTTTTAGAGATCAATTACCTCTTAAGCAACATGGTGTAGTCAATGTTGGGTATGATTTATATATTGATATTCCAGATAAAGCGGGTATGATTAATAAAGTTACTTCTATACTTAGTTTACATAATATTTCTATAAGAAACTTAAAAATTTTAGAAGTTCGTGAGGATATTTTAGGTGCTTTACAAGTTACCTTTAAAACTCCAAAAGATCGTGAATTAGGTATTGTTGCTTTAAATGAATTTGATACTTATATTCCATAAAAATAGAAGTGGGCCAAAATTCAAAATGAGTTTTGACCTACTTCCGTTTATTTACATTTTATGACCTGCCATTAATCCTAATCTATTATGTTTTGTTCCAGATTCAGTATAAGAAATTGCTTTTGAAACGATGCCTTTACCATATTTCTTTTGTAACGTATCAATCGTTTTAGCTAAATTTTCATCTCTTTGTCTTTTATATTCATCTACAAATAAATTTAATTGTCGATTTTCTTCATTAATGAACTGTGTTAGTGAAACACTTAACGTACGATACAAAGCCTGTTTATCACACAACTGATTCGCATAATCATTAACGACTTTAAATATATCTTGTTCTAGATTTGTAGCATCAGTTAAAGTGTGTTGTTTATGTATTCCTCCACCTTGAGTATATCCAAATGAAAAATGTATAGTACGTGCTAATTGCTTTCTTTCTCTTAATCTACAAGCAACATCTTCAATCAACTCTTGCATCACAATTTTTGTTTCATTAAATTGATAGTCTCTCATCAAAATTTGGCTTTTACATATAGTTGGATTATTAATTTTACTTTTTTCTCTTATTTTACTTTGATCTATACCGTTAGCATGTAAATGCATATCAGTGCCTAATATACCAAAGTCTTTCTTCAAATATCTATGAGGATAATGGGCTAAATCACCTATTGTAATAATTCCTTTTTTATTTAACTTTATTTCTGTTTTTTTATTGATTCCCCAAAATGATTTTAATGGTGAAATACACCATAATTTATCGGGAATGTCATGATACCGCCACTCAGTAATACCTTCTTTGGTGTGTTTAGCTTCGATATCCATAGCTACTTTACTAAGTAACAAGTTAGATCCAATACCTATTGTGCAGTATATTCCCGTCTTATCCAAAATTTCTTTTTGAAAACACTTAGCAAAAGAATATACTGTAGTATTAAAAAGATGGTAGCTATTTGTTACATCCATAAAAAATTCATCAATACTATACTGATGTAAATCTTCCCCTGGAACATATTTAAGAGCAATTTTAGAAATTTCTAATGATACTTCTAGATATCTTCTCATACTTGGATTAATAATATAAATATCATTACGTTGTGGAATTTCAAATAATCTAGATCCCGTTTTAATACCAAGTTCTTTTAATTTAGGTGTTGCTGCCAAAACAACAGATCCTTGTCGCTTAGTGTCAGCTACCACTGCTAATTTTGTCATTAAAGGATCTAATCCTTTTTCTATACAAGACACACTAGCATAAAAACTTTTCTGATCTACACATAGTATGTCTCTATCTTCAAGTAAATTATAATCATACATATCAACCCCCTCCTTAGATAATTCAATTATATAAGAACGTTTGTTCTCTTACAACATTAAAAAGAACAAACGTTCTATTTAAATATCTTGAAGTTCATTTTTTAAAAATGATATACTAAGCACATAATTATGTAAGGAGGAAAACATCATGCCGATTGTAAATGTAAAATTATTAGAAGGACGCTCAGATGAGCAATTAAAAAACTTAGTCACTGAGGTTACAAATGCAGTAGAGAAAACAACAGGCGCAAATAGAGAAGCAATCCATGTAGTTATTGATGAAATGAAGAAAAATCACTACGGTGTAGCTGGCGTAAGAAAATCAGATTAATAATATTATAATCTTTGAAGTTTACATAATAATATTATTGTAGTTAAATAGATAATAAATAAGCAGGCCACTTTGGCCTGCTTATTTATTATTCGTCTAAAAATGATTCTATTGCTTTTTTATTTTTCTCTTTATCAATATCTAATGCACTACCATCGTTATTAGTATTAATATTTTGATAAGAATTTTTTAACGGTACAGTTAGTGTTTCCACATTTTTATCGCCTCGTATTCCAAAACTTAGTCCTGTTTGGAAAATAGCTGAGTTTGGCATATCTGTATTAATATATCCTCTCAATATACCAGCTACTTTAGGTAATTTCACGATTGTACTTGGGGTAATCAATTCTTTCTTAAGTGTTTGCATAACTTGTTGTTGACGTCTCACACGTCCAAAGTCTCCCTCTGGATCATGTCTAAATCTCGCATAACCTAATAATTCTTTACCGTTTAATCGATGGTGTCCTTTTTTTAATGAAACCCCTATATTTTCTGACATATCTTTTTCAACATCAATTGGCACACCATTAGGTTCTAATTCATCAATCATTTTTTCAAAGCCAGTGAAATCAATGACTGCATAGTATTCAGGATTAATACCTAAATTTTTATTTAGTGTTTGTCTCAACAACTCTGGTCCCCCAAGTGAGTATGCAGCATTAATTTTATATTTGTCATAACCAGGAATTTCCGCATAAATATCACGCATAATTGACATCATTTTCATTTTTTTCTTAATATAGTCATACTGTACAACCATAATAGAGTCAGTTCTTGATTTTCCACCATTAGCTTGGTCAGCACCGAGCATTAATACTGTGATTTTCCCGTCATTTTTAACGGCTCCATTAAATTTATGAATTTTAATATCTTTTGCATGTTCTTGTGCATATTTCATACCACTTTGATATCCATGAACAACATACGTAATCATTGCAATAAGTAAAACTACAATAATCAGTATTACAAAAGGTAATTTTCGAAGTTTTTTCTTCTTGCGTCGTTTAGAAGGTATCGTTGTCCCCGTTTGTCGTCTTAATATTGTATTATCCTTCTCTTCTGTCATATTTACCTACCTTACACTCTCTAAAATCTTCAAAATAATATTCGGATATACTATAATATATAAATAAGTTATATAAAATATCTTAAAAAATCAAGTGTTTTCAATAAATATTACAAAGGTGTTATGAAAGGATGGCGTAAATGAATATTAATACAGCATACTTCGCAGGAGGCTGTTTCTGGTGTATGACAAAACCGTTTGATCAATTTGAAGGTATTGAATCAGTAACATCAGGTTTTATGGGAGGATCAGTTAAAAATCCAACCTATGAACAAGTAAAGAGCGGAACTACTGGACACTATGAAACTGTTAAAATAGAGTATGATGTTGCTTTATTTTCTTATCATAAATTATTAGAAATATTTTTTTCAGTCATTGATCCATTAGATGCTGGGGGTCAATTCCAAGATAGAGGGTCACAGTATCAAACAGCTATTTTTTATACAAATGATGATCAAAGAAAAGTTGCGATTAACTATATCAAAGATTTAGAACAAACGATGCATTCTGATAAAGCCATTGCTACTAAGGTTCTTCCCGCTTCAAATTTTTATAAAGCAGAAGAATATCATCAAAATTTCTATAAAAAAAATCCTGAACGTTACGCACAAGAACAGCGAGATCGCGCAAATTATGATCCTCGTTCTAACTCATAATAAAAAAGATATCCGAAAACAATTTCGGATATCTTTTTTATTTATGTCTAATCACTCGCATTACTTTTAACATACTGTACCAGAGAGAACTATCTTTTCTATACACCAAAAATCGCGGTTCCCACTGGGGACTATATTTTTCTTTATATCTTCGTAACCCCTGAAAACGATATAAACCATTAAAATGTTCAAACACACGTCCCGCAATACGTTCTCGTAAATAAGAATAATCGAGTTGACCTACATTTGATAAGGTAGCCATACCCATGTTAAAAGCTTTATACCCTTTTTCTTTACCCCATAATAACATATGTAGATATAATCCATCCATTAGAGGTAAATCTAATTCAGGTAACCAACGAATTAAATCTACTGAAATTGCTTCGTTATAGTATGTCGGCATTAATGTACAAAAAGCAATAATCTTACCTTCTTCATTTTTCATAATTCCAATTGGGGCTTTATCTAAATACTGTTCTGTAAATTGCCCAACAGAAAAATGCATTTCAGTACGTCCATCGAGCCACTTATCACTTACTTTTCTAAGCTCTTCTATAAACGCTTTAGAAAATGGTGGTTCTATAATGTCAAATTTAATATTTAAATCATTAAATTTATTCAGTGTTGCTCTAAAACCACGTCGTTTTTTTCCAGAAGTAGTAAATTGTGTTAAATCAATAATAGCCTCTTCGCCTAATTTAAAAAATTGATTTCCAAAATTATGATACAACGGCATAAAACGATCAGATACTTGATAGAAAATGACATCATAACCTAACTTTTCAGCATAACTATAGAAATCAGCCAACAATGATTGGAATGATGCTGTATTTCCAATTGGATCTCCCAATACGACCAGCGCATTTGATTTATATCTATACATAAGAAAAGCTTGTTCACTGTCATACATAAATACATCTTTATCACCGCTATATATCAAATGACTTAAATAATTCCCTCCATATGTTTCTATGATTGATTTACATTGAGAATATTCTTGTAATTGATGTGGGCGTTCAAAGCGACGACCAAATAACCATGCAATACCAACAATTAATAATATAACAACTATCACAGTTAACCAGAAATAGTATTTTAATAATGACGTATCCATTTCCAAGTGATATAAATCTAAAGCATATAAAGTTTCAGAAATAATGAAATGATTAATATATAAAACAATCACACTAATGACTAAGGTAAATATTAAGTTTTTTAATCTAAATGGACGTTTAAATACTTTCGCACGTCGATAAGCTAAAATAAGTAAGATAAAAATAATGATGAGCCATGTAAGTAACATGATAGAAGCATACGTATATAACGTTGCAAGAAATATTAACACAAGTGAAATCATTGAATACATAATTGCTCTCTTACTTTGCTTATATATACCCCTTACATTAACAAGTAATATTAAACATGCACTTGTATGAATAGACAACATGATATAGTAAATAAAATGATCAGCATCATATAATCCATCATAAACAATCGTCACATTATTAATAAAGAAAATAAAACTTGTTAATAGTGCAAGAATAGATAAAGCAAATGCTGGGATTTTTGAAATAATATCTTTTTGATAAGACAGTATGAATGAGGTAACATCTTTAGCGGGTACAAAATATTTAGATTCTTCAAAGTACTTACGCGCAGAATTGCCAAATTCAAACGTAGATAGAATTAAAGCAATGATAATAGGTACAAAATAATAAGCAAAACGATATAGCAGTAAGGCAATCAATATTTTTTCTTCAGGAATATCTAAAGATTTTAGTCCTAATAAAACAACTAAATCAAATGCCCCGAATCCACCTGGAATAAAACTAATCAGTCCAGAGAGTGCAGCAATAATAAAAATACCAAGTAATGTTGTAAAAGCTACATGAATATCAATAATCCATGCCGACAAGTAAAGTACAACAGCAGCAGCTATCCATTCAATACTTGAAACAAGCGTGCAATATATCCCTACCAATTTATTATGTTCAGTAACCGGTTTAACGACTGTATACACTATAAAAATAGGTAAAAATAAAGCGACTACGTACAATACCCATTTTACAAAACGTACTTTATCAAGAATATGAGAAGCATCGAAAATATGAAGTACGACTAAAATAGATAAGAAGCTTAAACCAGTTAACATTGAAACTAATATGATTGAAATAGCGTGAAGTAATCTTTTTCTATCAGAAGTATAATTTTTATAAATAAATGTTCTAAATCCTGCGCCTATAAATCCACCAAATCCAACAATAGCATTAAATGCATTAATAATATAACTCAAACAAAATACTTTGTTCAGTGGTATACTCAACTTTAAAGTTTTAACAAGAATGACATCATATAAACTTAAAAGTAGCATTGATGCGCCACCACATATAAATAAACCAATTAAAAACCATCGATTGATTTTACTAAATGCTTCTAATGTTTGTTTGAAGTTAATATGTGACAATTCATGATATAAAGTAGCAACTACTACAATAAAAAGTGTGATAGCAAATACCACTTTTAATATAGATATTAATCTATTTTTATGTTCTTCAGTCATTATTCATTATTATCCTTTACATTATATTAATATAAAATATATCATATCATATTCTAGTTATATATCTTTAGACTATTGAACTAACATAATTGTAAGATAAAAGAGAGTGGAAGAGAATTCATCGTCCCACTTTTGCAAGATGATTAGTACTATATTAAAAAGCCTAAGACAACTCATTATGTCTCAGGCTTTTTAATATAGTGCTTTATTCTGCTTCTGTGTAATCTTTATGTTCTTCTTTTTTAATTTCATATTGACCTGCATCGTCACCATAATATTTATTGTAACGACGTTTAAATAATAAGAAAATGTGAGAAGCTAATACTTTTAAAATAGCATAGCCAGGAATACCTAAAATAACTCCTACAATACCTAACAAATTACCCGCACTTAATAAAATAAAGATAATTGTTAGAGGATGAATTTTTAATGTTTTCCCCATAATATTAGGAGAAATAAAATGACCTTCAATAAATTGAACTAACGTCCACACAATAATCAATTTTAATAGCATAAACGGTGAAGTAATAATCGCAATAATAATTGCCGGAGAAATTGCAATTGTTGGTCCTAAGTATGGGACTACACTCGTTACTGCAGCAATTGAAGCTAGAACTAACCCATAATCCAAACCAATAATCGAATAACCAATAAACAATAAAATACCAATACAAAATGATACAATAATTTGGCCTTGAATATATGATCCGACCTGTACACTCATTTTTTCTAATAAATCATGATAGTCTTTTCTAAATTTAGGTGGCATAATTTTAGTTGTATAGTCTCTAAATTTAGTTCCATCTTTCAACATAAAGAATAATACAAATGGTGTAGTTGCAATCACAACACCGACATTCACAATAGCTTCTGCAAATGTTCTAATTTTAGTTCCAAATCCACTAAAATAATCTGACGTTAACGATGGAATCTTTTTAGAAGTAGAATCAAGCCATTCCTGAATTTGATTATAAAATGAAGATAAAATAGACATATGTGTCACTTTATCAATAGCTCTATTAAATTTTTCAATATATTTTGGGAAGTTACTTGCAAGTTGTTTAATTTGATCACCAATCACAGGAATTAATAAATCGATAATTAATGTTGCGCCTCCAATAATCACTAAAAAGACTATTATAATTGCTAATAATCTTGGAATATTATAACGTTCCATCAAATTAATTACTGGATTTAACAAATAATACAAAATAAGCGATAAAATAATTGGCGCTGCAATAGTATTAAAGATAATGACAAAAGGCTGAAAAACATAAGAAATTTTGTCAAAGATGAATATAGTAATACCAAGTAATACTAATGAAACTAGCGCAAATAATAAATCTTTACCACCCAAAAACTTCATAAAGCGTGTTTCAGAAAAGCTTAGCTTATTAGTTTTCTTTCCTTCATCCTTTTTGTGGTCCATTGACATATCATTTTCACCGTACCCTTTAATCTAAAATAAAATAATCTATATTATATCATACCATGTAGCTTATTCATTTTGTGTGTTATTTTGAGATTGAAAATGATAAATATGCAAAGCTAAATAAACAATTTCTGAATCATCTATATCAATATCTAGATCTTTTTGAATAACTTTAGAAATCTTATATGCTGTACTATAACAATTAGGGTAATATGTTTTGACCATATTGATAAACTCATCTTGTGCATGAACGTATTCCTTTTTATTTAAACGACGAATTAGGAATTGAATATGTCTAATAAATCGTTGATATTGAACAGTTCGAGGATTTACAGGATACCCTATGTCATTTTCGATAATTAATACACATTTACTTATCATTTTATTAATTAAAGATATTTCACTCATAGGTAAATCTTCTTTATTTGAAGCAATATGCAATGCTATAAAACCTATTTCATCATCAGGAAATGTGACGTCTAATTTCTCATTTAATCGCTGTATAACTTGTGTGGCGATATCATATGCCTCACTATATAAATGTTTAGTTTCCATTGCAAAGGGATTACTAATTATTTGATTTTGTTTTAAGCGTTTATATGCAAAAGTAATATGATCGGTTAAGGCAATGACTAGTTGTTTATCATCTTTCATATAAGTTGTACTTGTAATATAGTTAACTGATTCAATAATTGCCTGTAAGACCTCTTCATCAGCTATTTCAACTAGAGATTTATAATATTCTTGTTGTTGTTTTTGATCTAATTTATACACTTTCTCAATAGAAGCATTATCATCTACGACCATTCCAGGCTTTTTATTAAAACCAATGCCTTTACCGATTAAAATAACTTCTTGATTACTATTGATGCATATGATGACGTTATTATTTAAAATTTTTGAAATATGATATTTGCTCATCATTATCATCCTTTTTTACTATTAAAATTATATAGTTAAACATTATATTTGAAAAGTCATTCTTTTAAAAAACACTTCTTTCTCGCATTACTCTAAGAGATGGAGAAAAGAAGTGTTGATTTAAATTATTAATGTTTTTTAGATATTTTATCTTCGCGTCCCCAAGATTCAATACCAAATAAATTAATCTCAAGGTTTTCTGGTTTAAATACCGGTTTTAAACCGGCACGTTTTTGTTGAATATAATCTTTCATAACAGCAAATGCAATATTTGAAAGACCTATAATGGAAACAAGGTTTACAATGGCCATTAATCCCATAAATAAGTCCGCTGTACTCCATACGGTTTCAGTTTTAACAACTGCGCCTATAAATACTAATACAACAACTAAGCATCTAAAAATAAATAAAATTGCTTTATTTTTAGATAGAAATTCTATATTAGATTGTCCGTAATAGTAATTACCAACTACAGAAGAAAATGCAAATAGCGTAATCGCGACAGTTAAGAAGATACCACCTGGAGAACCAAGATGTTCATTCAATGCAGATTGTGTAACTTCTACACCTTGTGGCGCTTTTTCACCAAATTTTAAGCCTGAGTAAAGTAAAATCATAATAGCTGTTGCTGTACAAACAAGCATTGTATCGAAGAAGACACCTAAAGATTGAAGTAATCCTTGTTTTACTGGATGTGGTACAGCAGCAGTAGCAGCCGCATTGGGTGCTGAACCCATACCTGCTTCGTTAGAGAATAAGCCACGTTTTATACCTTGTAAAATCGCTGTACCTACCGCGCCACCAGCGACTTGTTCCATTCCGAACGCACTTTTAATAATTGTACCAATCATTGGAATGATTTGATCAAAATTCATTAGTAAGATAAATAAAACTATACCAACATAAACGATAGCCATTATTGGAACAATTAAAGATGACAACGTTGCAATACTACGTACACCACCGAAGATAATGATTGCTGTAATGACAGCCAAAATAATACCAGTAATGACTGGACTAATATGATATTGTGTTCTTAAAGATTCAGCAATAGTATTCGATTGAACAGTGTTAAATACAAATGCAAATGTAACAGTAATTAACACAGCAAATGTGATACCAAGCCATTTTTGATTTAAACCTTTGGTTATGTAATAAGCTGGACCTCCTCGGAAGCCACCTTCTTTATCATGAACTTTGTAAACTTGTGCAAGTGTTGCTTCTATAAATGCACTCGCAGCTCCGATAAATGCGATAATCCACATCCAAAAAACTGCCCCAGGACCCCCTAACACAATTGCTGTTGCTACACCAGCAATATTTCCTGTTCCAACACGGGAACCTGCACTAATAGCAAATGCTTGAAAAGGTGAAATACCTTTCTCTCCATTTTTCAAAGTTTCTGGTTTTTCAACTAATGCTCTAAACATTTCAGGTAACATTCGTAATTGAACAAATTTAGAACTAATAGTAAAGAAGATACCTACTGTCAATAGTAAACCTATTAAATACTGTGACCAGATTAAATCATTTCCAACTTGAACAACAGATTTAAACCAATCAGGTATTAAACTATCAAAATCTCTCAATTAAATCCCTCTCATCAAAATTATTGTTATGATATACATTACAAGAGATTTATATTGTAGTATTAAAGGTCAAAATGTACATGTTTTTCATGTCATCACTTTGATATACTTATCAACAATATAAATCTCTTGTGAGTTATAAATAGTTAAATATTAAATTAATTTTATCATCTTATGAATTACTTGAAAACAAAAATTTTAAAATCATATTAATTTATTATCATTGATTTTACATTTCCAAATTCATTTGTATCAACTACAAATGAACCATTTGTATATTGTTCAGAAAGATGAATATTAGAAATTTCACCTGTTTCAGCATGTTTATCTGAATAAAGTGTATAGTATGTTTCATCTCTGACAACATATGCAGCTACAATACGATGAGGATTTTTTTTCAATTCTTTTAAAAGTGTAATACCTCTTTGTGCGCGTTTGGCATCTTGTAATATATCTTTAGCAATACGTTTCATTGCTCCTCTTTGGGTAGCCATAATTATTGAATTATTCTGATCAACAGTATCAGTCATAATAACATAATCTTCATCTTTTAAATTGATAGATTTCACACCAGCCGCTCTTAATCCTGTATCTGAAAGTTCTTCTGTAGAATACGTTAATGACATGCCTTTATGTGTAATAACAGTAATCATTTGTTCTTGAGTTATGCGAAGTACATTTACCACTTCGTCTTCATTTTTTAATTTTGTTGCAATGAGTGGCTTATTAAATCGCGTGGTTTTAAATAATGATTGATTACTCTTTTTAATCATGCCATTACGAGTTGCAATAATATAAAATGCTTTACCATCAAATGTTTTTTCGTTAAATACATCTATAATTCTCTCGTTTTCTTCTAAAGGCACAATTTGCGATACATGCTGACCTAACTCTTTCCATCGCACATCTGCAATTTTATGAATTGGAATAAAGAGATATCTTCCTTTATTTGTAAATACTAAAGCTGTATCTTGAGTATTTACAGTTTGGTATTTGAGTAGACTATCTCCCTCTTTTAAACCTACTTCTGTCACACCACTTGCATTAAAGCTACGTGTAGACGTACGTTTTATATATCCATGTCTAGTCACACTTAAAACCACTTCTTCACTTGGTACAATAACTTCTTTATCAATTTTAATTTCTGATATTTCCGCTTCAATTGAAGATAAACGTGATGTTTTAAAACGTTTTCGAATCTCTGTAAGTTCTTTTTTAATAACATTTAATAATGCGTCATGGTTATCAAGAATATTTCGGTACGCTTCTATTAATTTTTGTAATTCTTCATGTTCTTCTTCAAGTGCAACAATATCAGTATTAGTTAAACGATATAATTGAAGCATCACAATGGCTTCTGCTTGTGCTTCAGTAAAGTCAAATTCTTTTACTAAATTATCTTTTGCATCTTTTTTATTTTTAGAATGACGAATCAGCGCAATCACTTCATCTAATATAGATAAAGCTTTCATAAGACCTTCTACAATATGCATGCGCTTTTCAGCATGATTTAAGTCGTATTTTGTACGATTAGCTACAACTTCAATTTGATGATTTAAATAGCTGTCAATAATTTCACGTAGACCCATTAATTTTGGACGTCCATCACTAATAGCGACCATATTGAAATTATAAGTAATTTGTAAATCAGAATTTTTATATAAATAGTTTTTAATAGACTCTGAATTAACATCTTTTTTTAATTCAATAGCAATTCTTAAACCTGTACGATCTGTTTCATCACGTACTTCAATAATACCATCTACTTTTTTATCAGCACGAAGCTCATCAATACGTTTCACAAGCGAACTTTTATTCACTTCATAAGGAATTTCTGTCACAATTAATTGTTTACGTCCATTTCTTAACGCTTCTTCATCTACTTTTGAACGAACAACAATTTTTCCTTTTCCTGTTTCATAGGCTTTCTTAATACCATCAATACCTTGAATAATACCGCCTGTCGGAAAATCAGGACCTTTGATATATTTCATTAATTGATTTACTGAAATATTAGGATTATCAATATATTTTAATGTTGCTTGAATTACTTCACCTAAATTATGTGGAGGAATATCAGTAGCATATCCTGCCGAAATACCAGTCGAACCGTTTACTAGTAAATTTGGAAATCTTGCCGGTAACACCATAGGTTCAAGTGTTGTGTCATCATAGTTTGGTATAAAGGACACTGTTTCCTTATTAATGTCACGAACCAACTCCTCAGAAAGTTGACTTAACTTCGCTTCTGTATAACGCATCGCAGCAGGTGGATCATTATCAATACTACCATTATTACCGTGCATTTCGATTAATACATGACGCAACTTCCAATCTTGGCTTAAACGTACCATTGCATCATAAACTGAAGAATCACCATGTGGATGATATTGACCAATAACATCCCCAACTGTTTTCGCACTTTTACGGAAATTTTTATCATACGTATTGCCACTACTATACATAGCAAATAAAATTCTACGTTGTACAGGTTTTAAACCATCACGCACATCCGGTAACGCACGTTCTTGAATAATATATTTACTATATCTTCCAAAGCGATCACCAATAACATCTTCAAGTGATAGGTCTTGAATTATCTCACTCAATTGACTTCCTCCTCATCATATTCTTCAGTATCAAGTATTTGAACTTCTGTATTATCTAAAATACTTTGATCTTCTTGCATGCCAAATTCAACATGATTTTCAATCCATTCACGTCTTGGTGCAACTTTATCTCCCATTAATGTTGTTACACGTTTAGAAGAACGTACTTCATCATCGATTTGGACTCTAATCAACGTTCTTGTCTCAGGATTCATTGTAGTTTCCCACAATTGCTCAGGATTCATTTCACCTAAACCTTTATAGCGCTGTAAAATAAAGCCTTTACCTAATTGTTTTTGAAGTTTGTCCAATTCATCATCTGTCCAAGCATATTCTACTTTTTTAGATTTCCCTTTACCTTTTTCTAATTTGTATAACGGAGGTAATGCAATAAAAACACGACCTGCTTGAACAAGAGGTCTCATATATTTGAAGAAAAATGTTAATAATAACACTTGAATATGGGCGCCATCTGTATCAGCATCAGTCATAATAATAACTCTATTATAATTACTATCTTCTAATTTAAAATCATTACCAACACCAGCACCAATTGTATGAATAATTGTATTAATTTCTTCATTTTTGAAAATATCTTCAAGTTTTGCTTTTTCAGTATTAATCACTTTACCTCGTAAAGGTAAAATAGCCTGGAATTTTCTATCTCTTCCAAGTTTAGCTGATCCCCCTGCTGAATCACCTTCGACAAGATATAATTCATTTTTCTCAGTATTCTTACTTTGAGCAGGCGTTAACTTTCCTGATAATAAAGTATCTTTACGTTTGTTTTTCTTACCAGAACGTGCATCCTCCCGTGCCTTACGAGCCGCTTCTCTTGCCTGTTGCGCTTTAATAGCTTTCTTCACAAGTGATTTAGATAATTGTCCTTTTTCCTCTAAATAATAAGGTAATTTTTCAGAAACAACAGAATCTACTGCACTACGCGCTTCTGATGTACCAAGCTTAGATTTAGTTTGTCCCTCAAATTGCAGTAATTCTTCTGGAATACGTACAGAAATCACTGCTGTTAATCCTTCTCTAATATCATTACCATCTAAGTTTTTATCTTTATCTTTAAGTTCATTGATACGGCGTGCATAGTCATTAAATACGCGTGTCATTGCTGTTTTAAATCCTACTTCATGAGTTCCGCCGTCTTTTGTACGTACATTATTAACAAAACTTAATATACTTTCAGAATATTGATCATTATATTGAAAAGCAACATCTACTTCGATTCCATTTGCAGCACCTGTAAACGTCGTAACATCATGCAATACTTCTTTACCTTCATTGATATAACTTACAAATTCTTTAATACCTTCTTCGTAATGATAAACATCTTCACGTTCTTTTCCATCACGTAGATCTTTCAATGTAATTTTTAAGTTTTTTAATAAGAATGCAGATTCTTGTAAGCGCTCACTTAATATATCAAAATTAAATGCCGTTGTTGCTTTAAAAATACTTGAATCTGGTTTAAATGTGACTTTTGTACCTGTTTTCTTAGTTTTTCCCGCTTTCACTAAACCAGAAGTTGGAATACCACCATCCTTAAAAGATTGCTTATAAATTTGTCCATCTCGATGAATTTCAACTTCTAACCATTCACTTAAAGCATTAACTACGGAAGCACCAACACCATGAAGTCCTCCAGAAGTTTTATATCCACCTTGTCCAAATTTACCTCCAGCATGTAATACAGTAAAAATAACTTCTACAGTAGGTTTACCAGACGCATGCATACCAGTTGGCATACCTCTCCCATTATCTTCCACTGAAATACTATTATCTTTATTGATTGTTACATCAATTTCATTACCATAACCATTTAAAACTTCATCGACGGAGTTATCGACAATTTCATATACTAAATGGTGTAATCCACGTTTATCAGTCGACCCAATATACATCCCAGGACGTTTTCTAACTGCCTCAAGTCCTTCTAATACTTGAATCGAATCATCTGAATAATGATTTGTCATTTTTGTTGCCAATGCGTTCGCCTCCTACAAACGTACGTTCGTTTTTTTAACTTTACAATAGTTATTCTTATATAAAACGCATTAAAATGCAAGTATGAGTTCTATAAGATAAACATTTAACTTAATATATAAGACGTTTTTTCAATTTTTAATCGTTGTCAGGAATACTTTGTGATAAAATATACCTACATTATATAAGGGATGTGTAAACAAATTATGATGATAGTTCTCATGTTGATTTTAAGCTATCTCATTGGAGCTATTCCAAATGGTTATGTTATAGGAAAAGTTTTTTTTAAAAAAGATATTAGAGAATTTGGAAGCGGTAATACTGGTGCCACAAATAGTTTTAGAGTTTTAGGAAAACCAGCTGGATTTATCGTTACTTTTTTAGATATATTTAAAGGATTCATTACTGTATTTTTCCCGTTATGGTTTCCAGTGCATGCGCAGGGACCAATTAGTACATTCTTCACACATGGATTAATTGTCGGTATTTTTGCAATAATTGGTCACGTTTATCCTATTTATCTTAAATTTAAAGGAGGTAAGGCTGTAGCCACAAGTGCCGGAGTTGTGTTAGGAGTTAATCCAATCTTACTTTTAATTTTAGCAGTCATATTCTTTGGAATTTTATATTTAACAAAGTATGTGTCATTATCCAGTATTATTGCGGCAATCAGCTGTGTGATAGGTTCATTAATTATTCATGATTACATATTATTTGGAATGAGTGCTTTTGTATCAATCATTTTAATTTTTAGACACCGTTCTAATATTGTTAGAATTTTTAAAGGTGAAGAACCAAAAATCAAATGGATGTAAAATGGATGATCTTGCACCAAATGTGAAGATTCAGTTTAGTTCTATTAATTTAAATATGATAAACAGTTCATGTTTAATAGTGAGAACAATATGTTTTAATTCAAACAATTTTTGCATTATAAATATCATAATTATTAATATAAAGGATGGTTCTTACAATGAAAATCAAATTGACTGATGAAGCAGTTGAATGGTTTAAAAATGAATTAGATTTACCTGAAGAGAATAAAGTCTTACAATTTTATGTGAGGTATGGTGGAGAATTTCAACTTAAACAAGGTTTTAGCCCAGCATTTCGTGTGGAATTGAGCAATGATGTTGAGATAGGTTATCACGAAAATTATAATGATTTAATTGTTGTAGTTTCAGAAGATGACTTATGGTATTTTGAAGATCATGAAGTTCTAGTTGAAAAAGTAGACCATGAAGACGAAATTGTTTATTCTACAACTAATTAAAAAAAGACCATAAATATCTAATATTTACAGATATTTATGGTCTTATATTTATATATTCAAATCGCTACGTTGTGTGACTTCTAATTCCTTACCTTCGTTATTCAATGCTTCGACTTCACTATATACTTGATGCCATTCTGGAAAATAACGATCTAAACGAATTGGTCTGAAATCACTTGCTTTAATACATAATAGCTGAGTGGAACCTGTGGTAGCTAATTCCCCTTTTTCATTATATACTTCATAACAGTACGTTGAACGCAATCTTGAATAATGTTCTACCCATGTTTTCACTTTAACTTTTTCAGGATAAAAAATGGATTTCTTATATTGAACTTGTAAATCCACGACGGGTGAGATGATACCTTCTTTTTCCATATCTGCATAACTAAAACCTAATTTACGAATATAATCAGTACGAGCAACTTCAAACCATGTAGCATAATTCCCATGATAAATTACTCCCATTTTATCTGTTTCTTGGTATCTCGCTTCAATTTCAGTCATACTATAAATCATATTTATGTACCTCTTTCCAATTAAGTTCACTTTCAATATTAACATAAAAAGGATGATTGCTATAGAATTCCCATTTACTACTTTTATTACTGAAATAGCTCAATGACACGAATGAAGAAAAAATCCTTAGATGAGATTGCCATCTAAGGATTCAAAATACATTCAAATTTTTAAATACTTTTTCGAATAATTGTATTATTGAGCAAGTTTATTTCTTAATACCATTTGTAGAATGCCACCGTGACGATAATAGTCGATTTCAACTTGTGAATCAAAACGAACAATGACATCAAAATCAACCACTTCTCCATTTTCTTTTTTTGCATGAACTTTAATAATATCATGTGGTTGTACATCTTCGTTAATATCTACAGAGATTTCTTCTCTACCATTTAGACCAAGTGAATCAGCTGATTCTCCATCTTTAAATTGTAATGGTAATACACCCATCATAACTAAGTTAGAACGATGAATACGTTCATAACTTTGTGCTATTACAGTTTTAACGCCTAATAAATTAGTACCTTTAGCAGCCCAGTCACGTGAAGATCCCATACCATAATCATTGCCTGCTAATACTGCTAAGCCAGTGCCATCTTCTTTATATTTCATTGCAGCATCATAAATTGGCATAATTTCATCAGTTGGCCAATATGTTGTAAAGCCACCTTCTGTACCTGGTGCTAATTGGTTTTTAATTCTAATATTCGCAAATGTACCACGCACCATAACTTCATGGTTACCACGACGAGAACCATATGAGTTAAAATCACGAATAGGCACGTCATGATTTAATAAGTATTTACCTGCTGGTGTATCTTTACCAATAGCACCTGCTGGAGAAATGTGGTCAGTTGTAACTGAGTCACCAAATTTACCCATTACACGTAAATCTTTTAATGGTTCAATGGTACCTGGTTTTTTTGATAAACCTTGGAAGAATGTTGGATTTTGAATATATGTTGAATTAGGATCGAAGTCATATAATGGAGAGTCAGTAACATCAATCTCATTCCACATTTCATTGTTGTTGTATACATTTTTATATTCTTCTTTAAATAATTCAGGTGTTACAACACTATCTACTGTATCAGCAACTTCTTTAATTGAAGGCCAAATATCATTTAAGTATACATCTTGACCATCTTTACCTTTACCAAGTGGTTCATTTTGTAAATCAATATCAACTGTACCAGCTAAAGCATACGCAACGACTAATTGAGGTGAAGCAAGATAGTTCGCTTTTACTAATGGATGGATTCGACCTTCAAAGTTACGGTTACCAGATAATACAGAAGTAACTAGTAAATCTTCTTTAGCAATAGCTTTTTCAATTTCTGGCAATAGCGGTCCAGAGTTACCAATACAAGTTGTACATCCATAACCTACTAGATTAAATCCTAAATCATCAAGATATTTTTGTAATCCAGAATCACGTAAGTAACCTGTCACTACTTTTGAACCTGGTGCTAATGATGTTTTAACATATTCAGGCACTTTTAATCCTTTTTCAACTGCTTTTTTCGCAACTAAACCAGCACCTAACATAACGTAAGGATTCGATGTGTTTGTACATGAAGTAATCGCTGCAATTGCAATGTCTCCTGTTTTTATAGTTGTTTCAGAACCATCGTTAAATTGAATATTAGCTGATTTATCAAATTCGCTTTGATCCAAACCATGACCTTGGTTTCCAGCAGGAGCTGTTACAGATTTTTCGAATTCTTTTTTCATATCACTTAAGAAAATTAAATCTTGAGGACGTTTAGGACCAGATAGTGAAGCTTCAACTGTCGATAAATCTAAATGAATTACATCTGTATATTGTGGATCTTCTTTATCTGATGTAAAGAACATATTGTTTTGTTGTAAATAAGCTTTAACTAACTCAACGTGCTCTTCAGAACGGCCAGTTAATTTCATATATTTAAGTGACTCTTCATCAATTGGGAAGAAACCACAAGTTGCACCATATTCAGGAGCCATGTTAGCAATAGTCGCTCGATCAGCTAATGGTAAATCGGCAACACCAGGACCGAAGAATTCTATAAATTTACCAACTACACCTTTTTTACGTAGCTCTTGAGTTACTCGTAATGCTAAGTCAGTGGCAGTTGATCCTTGAGGTAATGAATTAGTTAAGCGTACTCCAATCACTTCAGGAATTGGGAAATATGATGGTTGACCAAGCATACCTGCTTCAGCTTCAATACCACCAACACCCCAGCCTAATACACCAATACCATTTATCATAGTAGTATGTGAATCTGTACCAACAAGTGTATCTGGGAAAGCAGTTTGTTCACCGTCCACGTCTCTTACATGAACTACCTTAGCTAAATATTCTAAGTTAACTTGGTGTACGATACCTGTTGCAGGCGGTACAGCATTATAATTATTAAATGCTTTTGTAGCCCAGTTTAAAAATTGATAACGTTCATAGTTTCTTTCAAATTCTAATTTCATATTGCGTTCTAACGCACGTGGGTTTGCATAGCTATCTACTTGTACAGAGTGATCGATGACTAAATCAACCGGTACTTCTGGATTAATTTTATTAATATCTCCACCTACATCATTCATAGCTTTACGTAATGAAGCTAAGTCGACAACCGCAGGCACCCCTGTAAAATCTTGTAAGATTACGCGAGAAGGTTTGAAAGGTACTTCTCCTTCATTACCTTCTTTACCAAAATGGGCTAATGCTTTAATATGATCATCTGTAATAACAAAGTCATCTTCTTGTCTTAATACTGATTCTAGTAGAACACGAATAGAATAAGGTAACTTACTAATTTTAGTTAAACCTTGTTCTTCAAGACTTTTTAAATCATAATATGTATATGATTTACCTCGAACTTCAAATGATTTTTTTGCTTGTTCTTTAATGTTAGAAGTCATTTGATTATCCCCCTTGAATATTAAAAATTCATAATTATACTTCTTTAATTAAATTGTATAATTATATGTTTTTTAAAACAACTATATATCACTAGAATTTGAGTGATTTGAATTTTGGTTTTATAATCAGTTAATATAAGAAATACTTATCATAGTACATTTAAACTATAAGTATTTTTTATTAAATGAGAATTTTTTTCAATAAGCTAAATGAAATAAAAAGGAAAGTAGAATAGAAATTCATTTTGAATTTTTGGCTCCAATATCAACATATATTGGATGTGGATTTTCTTTTGAAAGTCTTTATATTTCGATCTAACTATATTAAAAAACGCCTAAGACAAATAAGTTGTCTTAGGCGTTTTTTTTAATTATTGTTCTGCTTTCTCTGCATTACGTCGATTTTGACGTTTTTCTAATATATCAGATTCATAGTCTTTTTGTTGATATTCAATATATTCTTTTAGTCTATGTTTATTAGGCTGTAATGTTAATCCTAAGAATTTGCGTTCTTGGTTAGCATCTTTATAGAAACTAATCATCATTAGTATGACCACAAAGGAGAATGGTAATGCACTAATAATTGCAGCACTTTGTAGTGCGCCTAATGCTTCTGCGCCATCTCCACCACCTGCTAAGAGTAAGATGAAGGCAATAAGAGATTGTGCAATACCCCATGTTACTTTTACCACGTTAGATGGTTCTAATGAGCCATATGTTGTTTGCATACCTAATACAAATGTTGCTGAATCGGCTGATGTAATAAAGAATGAACCGATTAATATAAGTGCAACAAGTGATAAAATCATTCCTAAAGGTAAATGATTAAATACGCCAAAGAGTTGCGTTTCTGCTGACATCTTGAATAGCTCAGAATGTTTTTTACCCATTTCAATACCTAATACGCCAAACACACTGAACCATAAGAAACTTACTAGAGCCGGAACAAGTAATACACCTGAAATAAATTCACGAATTGAACGTCCTTTAGACACACGTGCAATAAATACACCTACGAATGGGCTCCAGCTTAACCACCAGCCCCAATAATATAGTGTCCAAGAAGACATCCATTCTCTTTTTTGAGAATTTAATGCTGCTGTATCAAAACTGTTGAATAAGAATGTATTGAACAAACTACCAATTGAACTTGTAAACATGTTCAAAATTAATACAGTCGGTCCAACAATTAAAGCAACAATCATTAATATTGTACCTAAACCAATATTAGCATTACTTAAATATTGAATTCCTTTACTTAGACCAGACCAAGCACTAATAATAAATAAAATTGTAACAACAACAATAATAAGTGATTGAACCCATACATTATTTGGGACACCAAATAAGTAATTTAAACCACCGTTAATTTGTAATGCACCCATACCTAATGATACAGCTACCCCTACTACTGTAGCGAATACTGAAAGTACATCAATAATCGTACCAATAGGTCCTTCTACTTTATCTCCAAGCAATGGGCGTAATGTTCTAGAAACAAGTCCTGGTTCATCTTTTCTAAATTGAGCGTATGCTAAGGCAAGAGCTACGACACCATAAACTGCCCAAGCATGAAATCCCCAATGGAAGAAAGTAGAACGAAGTGATTCAGTAAAGGCTTCTGTCGTTTTTGGACTAGCAGTTGGTGGTGCTGCAAAGTGTGACATAGGTTCTGCTGCACCATAGAATACTAAACCAATACCCATACCTGCACTAAATAGCATGGCAAACCATGAAATCGTATTAAACTCTGGTTTATCATCAGGTTTGCCAAGTTTTAATTTCCCAATTGGACTGAAAATTAAAAAGACACAGAAGAAAACAATAATAGTTGTAAGTATTAAATAATACCAACCAAGTTTATCAGTAATCCATCCACTTATTGAACTAGTAATTGAATCGAATTGTTCCGGTACAATTGCCCCAATTAGTACAATAATCGCTACGATAATCGCACTATAAATAAATACCGGCGAAAATTTCTTTCCTTTCTTACTTGATTCAGAAGAAGAATTCATAACTAATATAACTCCCTTCATCTTAATATTAAATTTTTTCAAAATGAAAAATACACAATTAATTATAAAAATAATTAATTAATTTTTCGGTAAACTACTTTAATATAATAACAAACATTTTAATCTTAATCAAATTTCATTAATTTTAATATTTACTAATTTATTTATGTTTTGTATGATATATTATATAAAAATCAAATAAATAGGAGATTACTATGCTAAAAGAATTTAAAGAGTTTGCATTTAAAGGAAATGTTTTAGATTTAGCAATTGCTGTAGTTATGGGGGCAGCATTTAATAAAATTGTATCATCCTTAGTAACTTATATTATCATGCCATTGATTGGTAAACTGTTCGGTTCGGTCGATTTTGCTAAAGATTGGCAGATTTGGGGCATTAAGTATGGTCTTTTCATTCAGTCAATTATTGATTTTATTATCGTTGCTTTTGCATTATTTATCTTTGTTAAGATTGCCAATACAATTATAAGAAAAGAAGAACCAGAAGAAGAAATTGATACAAATACGGTATTACTTACAGAAATTCGAGATCTTTTAAAAACAAATAAATAAATCAAAAAACATTGGAATATTAATATTCCAATGTTTTTTGTTACTTCCATTTAAATTTTGTGTAACTTTGATACTGATTTGTATTTACTTCAAGTATTAATGGGATTCGTTGTTTTAACTCACTCACATGAGAGATAATTCCTACCATCCGTCCAGATGTTTTTAAATTTAATAATGTATCAAGAGATGTTTCTAAAGTTTCTTGATCAAGTGTGCCAAATCCTTCATCGATAAACATTGATTCTAACGTTATCCCTCCAGATTCTTGTTGTACGACTTCACTTAATCCCAATGCTAGAGCCAGTGATGCTTGAAACGTTTCTCCTCCTGATAATGAACTAATATGTCTTGACTTATTAGAATATAAATCAAATACATCGATTTCTAATCCACTATATCCTTGTGATATTGATTCTCTTCGTTTAAGTTGATATCTTCGCCCGCTCATTATATCTAATCTAATATTTGCTTGATGTATAATTCTTTCTAAATAATAGATTAATACATAGTTTTCAAGCGATAATTTTTGATGATTCTTTCCTGATAAAACCTCAGATAAATTAAAAATTTGTTGCTGCTCTTTTAACTCTTCATCTAAATAGTGAATATGTTTTTCAATTTTTGCAAATTTTTCATCATTTTTCTTAATTTTATATTGTATTGATACAACATCATTAACATACTGATTATATTTTTCTTCGATATGTTCTTTTTGCATTTCAAGATTAGATATATCTTCAAGTTCTTTTTCACTTGTAAGACGTGTTAATCGTTCTATTTCAACGTTATATTTATGTTGTTCCTTATCGAAGTGATTAATTCTTTTTTCAATATGCTCTATATCTTGAAGTTCATGTTTTAATTTTTTTATTTCATCTTCATTTTCTAAACCTAATCGTTTCATTTCTTTTCGGATAGTTGTTGTAAAATAATCTAATTCTTTTTGTAGTTCTTTACTCGTAGTCAAATAATTATCAACACTATTTTTTTCTAAAGCTAGCGCATTTTGATATGATTGCATATTTTTATTAGTATCATCAACATGTTGATGATACTCATCAATCTCTTTTTGAAGACTTAAGTAATAATTTTTAAAAGTTTCAATACTTGAATATCCTGTGCTTATTTCAAAATCTTGAATTAAAGTTTGATTCTGACGTTTTTGAGAAGCTAATTTCTCTAATTTAAGTTCCTGCTGATGCTTCTCTTGCTGTAACGCATGAAATTGTTGTTGTAATTTATCTAACTTTTCTAATTGTTGTTGTAATTGTATTTTTTCAGACTTTGCACATTGTAACTTTTCTTTGATTTGGTCTAAATTAATCGATTCATACTCTATCTCTCCTAAATCTGATATGTTTTGAGAGAGTAATTCACACGTCGTTTCGCTTTTACTTAAATGCTGTTTTTTTTCATTAATTTCATCAGAAAGTTTATCAAGTAATTGATGATTTTGATTAATAGTTTCAAAATCAATATGCTGATTTAAAGATTCAACTTCATTTCCACATATTGGACATGTATCACCAATACGTAACGCTGACTGTATTTCAATAATAAAGGTTTGTTTATCATTTAAATCAATATTACGTTTATCAATGCTTTCTAACTGTTGATTGAGTGTATCAATCTCATTTTTTAAATTTTGTATCTTTTTTGAATGTTGATGATATTGTTGTTTTAGGGAAACTTGCTTTTCATACTTATCTTTTAAACTTTGTTGTTCATCTAATTGTTTTTGTAATTGATATATTTGTTCAGTCAGCTCATCAATAGCTTTATTATCCACTTTATAGCTATCAATAGATTGACTCATTTTATGTCCTTTATTAATTAACTGCTCTTGCTCTTTCATCATTTCATTATAATTATGAATAATATGTTCTTGCTCTTCAAATGCTTGTTGATATTTATCCAATTGATGATAAAAAGGCTTCGATTGTTCTAAATTCTCACTTTTTAAGTGGTATGAGTCACTCATCTTGTTTAATTGTTTATGTTCTTTTTCAAGTATGTTTATTTTATTATTTATTTGCGATATTTTATTCTCAGTCTCTATTATTTTGGTTTTTATTATTTGATACTTCTCTTCTTTCAAACGTTGTTGATCATATAAATTAAATAGCATGCCAGTATCTTTTAATCGATTTAATTTTACTTTTAATGCTTGTATGTCTTCAATCTGTTCATCTAATTGATGTTTTAATTGGTGGTATTCTTCTAATTCAATCAGTTGTTGTTCTAACTTTTTATTTAAATCAATGCGTTTTATTATAGAATGTAATTGTTCTTTTTGCTCATTTTTTATATGTAGTCTTTGTTCTTCGAGTTGATGACCTATCGTTTTGAAGTTGGGAATAGCCTGCAATAATTCTTGAGTTTTTATATGATGGATTTGTTTCAATTGAATTAATTGCTCATCATCAAATGCGTCAATATCTTCCCATAGTAATTTAATTTGATCGTATCTTTTTTCAATTTGTTTTTTCTCTTCTTTCATTTCATTTTTGAGCAAATTTTGAATTTCCTCAAAACGTATACTATTAAATAAAGTTCTTAATATCCCCTGTTTATCTGTACTATTGGATACTAAAAATTTTTTAAATTCACCTTGTGGAAGAATAAATAACTGTCTAAATTGTTCAGCATTAACGCCTAGTAATGACTTAATATATTGATTTCCAGCACTGATTTTACTTTCTCTTAATTCATATGTTTCACTTTTAGAATCATATTCATACACATCTAGTTTTCCTGGTGTTTGACTAGTGTTTCCCTCTTTAGTAAAAGCACCTTGACGAATAATTTTGAAATATTTTTCATTAAGTTGAAATTCATATTCAACCCACATAGGAGATTTTGCCTCTGCAAAATGACTTCTTAATCCCGCTTCACTTCTGCCTTCTGTAGAAGCTTTTCCAAATAACGAAAATACAATTGCATCAAATATCATGGTTTTTCCCGAACCAGTTTTACCACTAATTAAAAAAAGCTGATCATTTTTAATTTGAGTAAAATCTATCTTTTCATGTAAGAATGGGCCAAAATT
This sequence comes from Staphylococcus sp. HMSC072H03, assembly GCF_001809305.1. Classification (NCBI taxonomy): domain Bacteria; kingdom Bacillati; phylum Bacillota; class Bacilli; order Caryophanales; family Staphylococcaceae; genus Staphylococcus; species Staphylococcus sp. HMSC072H03. Next base: position 277,129 of record NZ_KV796881.1, on the reverse strand, counting down.
ATTTAACGTTAATTTTATTGGTTTCATTTTAGACCTCCTTATTCGATACCAAAGTGATTAAATTATTTATTTTTTCTTCCTGATACTTGGTCATCTCATTATCTGTAATCATCTTATAAAATTGCTTAATAATAGTTTGGTCGTCTTGTTGTTGTATTTGTGTCTGATGTAAAGGCCCCTCATTTTCAAAAGTAATATTGCTAAGCGCAAGAGTATTGGGGAATAGTTGTTTTAAATGAATCATTGGATCACTAATATGCGACATATTTTTAAGTTTGAAATGTATATAATTATCTTTATTTTTAGGTTGAATATGTCCTTGAATCACTTCATCATACTCGCCCTCAACCACTTCAAGCTCTCTTAAAGGTTTAAGTTGCACAAATGATGTTGATAGTTCATTTTTATCTTGAACCACTAAACGTTTATATCCCTTAGGCTGGTTTATTTCTGAAAATGAATATTGTAACAGTGAACCAGAATAATCAATAATGTCATCTTTAATACTAAATGGATGATGTAAATGTCCTAATAACACTTTATCAAATACGTTAAAACATGATTTAGTAACACTTTCAACAGTCCCAATTGTTAAAGGTCTTTCTGAATCCGATGTTTTTCCTCCATTTATCGTTAAGTGACCAATTAAAATATTTATTTTCTCTTTATTCAAATTTTCTACTATATAATTAATACATTTTTCTGTTGCTTGTTGATAAGTTTGAATAGAAGCATCTTTAAAAAATTCTTTTACTTCACTAATAGTAGCAAATGGAAGTACATAGAAATGTACATCATTAAATTCGATAGGTTGATTCATATGTTTTAATTTTGTACGAATAAAGAGTTTGGAATGTTCAAACCATGAAGCTCCATAATTCAATCGTTCTTTACCATCGTGATTACCATTAGAAATAATCATAGGGATATTCATATCTATATTAATAGTATGAATAGCATTTTCAAAAAGATGAATAGTTTCTTTACTTGGATAAGTTGTATCATAAATATCCCCAGCAATCACAACTACATCAGGTTTCTCATCTTTTAAACATTGGATAAATTGTTCTAAAATAAATGATTGGTCTTCAAGAAATTGTTTTCCGTTAAGTATCTTTCCTAAATGCCAATCTCCAGTATGTATAATTTTCATAACATTCCCCTTACTTTTTAAAGCATTATACTTTAATTTTAAAAAAGAGCGAGATTGAATTCTCAATGAACTCACATACTCGCTCTAAACTTCAATTCAATTTAATATCAAAAAATAATATTTTATTTAATTTTAGATAAGCTAATAATATTAATCTCTATTATGAGACTAAAGATTTTTTAACATTTTTATATTTATATAACATAGCTAAACGCCAAGGAACAATCATACTAAATGCCAATAAAAAGAACATGCCTCCGATTTCTCCTGGATCAATAGAGCTACTAATAAATATTTTTATGATTGTTCTAATAATTAAAAGTGAAATTAAAATGATTGGAAACGCTTTTGATCGTTTCATATATACCTCAGCGCCTTGAACTTCAAAATGACTTGTCCAGATAAGTACAGATGAAAATATCACACCTAAAATGATAGATTCTAAAATTTCAGCCCCAGTTAATCTAAAATATGGAATAACATACATCAAAGCCCCTGTCGACATAAAGATAGGAGGTAAAATAATTTTCTTTTCATTTACAGGGAACTTTTGTGCTTTCATACGAATAACTATGACAACAATCCCCATAAACAATGCAAATACTATGGAAAAAACTAAATATGCCAAATTTACACCTTCTTATACTCACATAACTAAAAGTTTAATACTATTATACTTCTTAAATACTCCAACTAAAAATGTTTTACAACAAAAACAAAGGATTGTAAACCCTTATGGCATACAATCCTTTAATAACTATTATTTTTTTGAACTCTTCATGTTTTGATCCATGTTTTTGTTCATCATCGTCATCATTTGATTGATTTTCTTTTGAGACGGTTTTTGTCCCATTTGCATCATCATCATACGTAACATTTCTTCATTGATAGGTGGGTTTTTTTTCAAATAGTCCATCATATATTTTCTTGCTAAGAAGAAACCACCAACTAGTCCGATGATAAGTGCTACAATGATTAATAAAATTGCTAACCAAGTTGCCATTGTTTCACCCACTTTCTATATCCTACTGAATTTTACTAAATAACTACCTTGATTTCAAGAGTTAGTTTTAGAATAACACCTCTTCGCTTTTATATTAACAAACTGTTTAACACGAATACTAATATTTATAAATAACTTCATATAAAGTGCTATGCACAAAATAAAAAAAAGCAAGAAAGAACTCATTTTGAATTCATTCCCCGCTCTCTCTCTATGTTGACTAAATCATAATATTAAAAAGTGCGAATTTGATTTAAAATATTTTCTTTAGTAAAGCCATATTTTTCGACAACTAAGTCTCCTGGTGCACTTGCACCAAAACCATCGATTCCAATTACTTTACCTTCAGTGCCTACATATTTATGCCAACCGAGTGGTGAAGCCATTTCAATTGCAACACGTTTAGTTAATTCTTTTGGAATAACTGATTCTTTATACTCGTCTGTTTGTTGCTCAAAAGCGAACCAGTTTGGCATAGAAACGACTCTTACACCTTTACCTTGTTTATCTAAATCTTTAGCTACTTCAATAGCTAAGCTTACTTCTGAGCCAGTTGCTAGTAATAGATATTCAGGTTTAGTTTCAGTTTCAAATACAACATATGCACCTTTTCGTACGCCTTCTTCAACCGTTTCTTCATCTACATCTAAATAAGGAAGATTTTGACGAGTTAAAACTAGAGATGTTGGTGTTTGTTTAGATTCTAATGCAACTTCCCATGCTACTCTTGTTTCATTACCGTCTGCTGGACGAATGACGTTCATATTTGGAATAGCTCTTAAACCTGCTAACTGTTCAATCGGTTCGTGTGTTGGACCATCTTCACCTACAGCAATTGAATCATGTGTAAAGATAAATGTTGCATTCAATCCCATAATTGCAGATAAGCGTAATGCTGGTTTTAAGTAATCACTAAATACGAAGAATGTAGCACCATAAGGATGTAAACCTCCATGTGCTGCCATACCGTTTACTGCAGCACCCATAGCAAATTCTCTTACACCAAACCAAACATTTTTACCTTCTGGAGTATTAGGATTGTAATCTGTAGCTTCTTTAACATTTGATTTATTAGATCCTGCTAAATCTGCAGAACCACCAAAGAATGAAGGAACAGATTTACTAATTGCTTGAATGATTTCTCCAGAATCTGCACGAGTAGCTGCATTATGATCACTACTGAATTTTGGTAATTCATCTTTATAATTTTCAGGTAATTTACCACTGATTGCCAATTTAAATTCTTCAGCTAACTCTGGATATTTTTCTGTATATGTTTCTAATTTTTCTTTCCACTCATCTTCATGCTCATTTGCACGTTTTAGCATTGTTGTTTGGAAGATTTCATATACTTCTTCTGGAACATTGAAACGTTTTTCTGGATCTAATCCATATGCTTCAAATGTAAGTTTTCTTTCATCAGTACCAAGTGGCGCTCCGTGAACACCATTTGTACCGCTAACGTTTGGCGCGCCGTAACCAATAATTGTTTTAACTTCAATTAACGTAGGACCATTTTGCTGTTTAGCTTTAGTAATCGCATTATCAATTTCTTCTAAATTGTTGCCATCTTTTACTAAAATATGGTTCCATCCATAACTTTCAAAACGTTGTTTTACATCTTCTGAGAAAGATTTGTTAAGTTCACCATCAAGTGAAATATCATTTGAATCGTATAATACAATAAGTTTATCTAATTGATTATGACCAGCAAATGAAGCTGCTTCATGAGAAATACCTTCCATTAAATCTCCATCTGAAGCCAACACGTAAGTATAATGATCTACAACGTTAATATCATCTTTATTAAATTTACCACCTAAATGCGCTTCAGCTAAAGCCATTCCCACAGACATAGCAAATCCTTGTCCTAATGGACCTGTTGTAACTTCAACACCATCTGTATGACGAAACTCAGGATGTCCAGGTGTTTTAGAACCCCATTGTCTGAACTGCTTTAATTCTTCTAATTCTAAGCTTCCAGAGACATGTAATAAACTATATAGTAAAGCAGAACCATGACCTGCAGATAATATAAATCTATCTCTGTTAAAGTAGTCTTTAGATTGTGGATTAAAGTTTAAGTGGCGAGTCCAAAGCGTGTAGGCCATTGGTGCAGCTCCCATAGGCAGACCAGGATGACCAGAATTTGCTTCTTCAATTGCATCAATACTTAATGCACGTATAGTATCAATAGCTAATTGGTCTTTTTCATTAAACATCTTACATACTTCCCTTCTAGAATTAATCATCTTTTTTATATTATAACTTAAAAATATAGTAAATGATAAGATTATAATGTTAATGATTAAAATGTTATTAACTATTGATCATTCTTTTTACTTTCTTGAATTTTTTTAAGTTTTTCCGGCGTTACATCGTTACCTTCTGGATCAATGACTTTGGTACTTTCAATTTGTTGTTTAAATCCTTCTCTAAAAGAATCTAAATATTGTTTACGCAACTTAGATTGCTCTTTTGCTTCAGCTTCTGTTAAACCTTGCTCTTTTTTCTTTTTTGCTAATTCATTAATTCTATCTATATTTAAATTATTATTTGACATGTCATCACACTTTCTATTCTTTTCTTTAATACATATAAAATACTTAATTAATATAACAAAAAGAGACATAGATAAAAAATCTAAGCATCATAAACTCTTTCTAAAATAAATGAAGTATTTTTATATAATACTTCATATTCCCATTTCTTAGAAGTAATAACTTTTTATCTATATCTCTTAAATATTTATTTAACTAAGGCGAACACTTTATAGTCTGTTTGTTCTGTATTATCGGGTATATCGTTCTTATAATCATCGTTTAAAATCGCTTTTTTAGGGATCGTATGATCGGTAATTTCGTACATGTGTTCCGTATGAGCGTTCTGATATAAGTTAGTAAAAAACACCAGAAAAACGATGCAAGATACTACTAGAACAATTATATTTTTAATGATATTACTAGTATAATTACTAAGCATTTATTTTCACTCCTAGAACATTTGTTTGTATAAATACTTTAACAGAACGAGTGTTCCTAGTCAATAGTATTACGAACAAATGTTTGTTTAAAAAATCAAAAAATGCTATACTATATTAAAATAAACTTAGGGAGTGCCTATATATGAGAGAGTTAACTAAAAGACAAAGTGAGATTTATGATTATATTAAACATGTTGTTCAAATAAAAGGTTATCCACCAAGTGTAAGAGAGATTGGTGAAGCTGTTGGTCTTGCTTCAAGTTCAACTGTGCATGGTCATTTATCTAGATTAGAAGAAAAAGGATATATTAGAAGAGATCCTACTAAACCTAGAGCAATTGAAATCGTGAGTGATCAAAATAATGATATGACTAGAGAAGAAACTATCTATGTTCCTGTTATCGGTAAAGTTACAGCTGGAGTTCCAATTACAGCAGTAGAGAATATAGAAGAATACTTTCCATTACCAGAACATTTAACATCCACACACAATAGTGATGTGTTTATTTTAAATGTTATCGGTGAAAGTATGATTGAAGCGGGTATTTTAGACGGAGATAAAGTAATTGTAAGAAGCCAAACTATTGCTGAAAATGGAGATATTATCGTAGCAATGACTGAAGATGATGAAGCTACTGTAAAACGTTTTTTTAAAGAAAAAAATCGATATCGTTTACAACCAGAAAATAGTGCTATGAGTCCTATTTACTTAGATAATGTAACAGTTATCGGTAAAGTTATTGGTCTTTATAGAGAATTGTAGTTTATCTCTTGTTTGTTACGTTAAAATCTCTTATATATATGTTTAATATACAAAAAACTAGAAGTGCCTAAGCACTTCTAGTTTTATTTTTTATTTAAAATCTCTTTAACTTTATCAAGTATATCTTTTTTCTTATTTTTCTTTGTAGGCATAATATCAACTTCCTTGCAAAAAGAACATACCCCTATATATTATAAATCAAACATTATCCAGCATAGTTTTCTGTCCAAAATGGTTGTCGCTTATTATTAAAATCTACACCTACACCTAATGTATTAACGTGTGTATTTAAAATATTTTCCCGATGTCCTAGAGAATTCATAAGTCCTTCGTGAGCATAAATACTACTTTGTTGACCATAAGCTAAATTTTCAGCAGCAACATTAAATTGTATACCATCACGTTTCATTCTATCGAAAGGTGAATGACCATTTAAATCAGTATGCTCAAAATAATTATTTTTAACCATATCTTCACTATGTTTTCTTGCAGTATTAGATATTTTTTTAGAGTAATCCAATGTATTTAATCCGTGTTGTTTTCTTTCTGCATTAACTAAATCAAAGTTTTGATATTCAAAGCTTTTTTCTAGCGTTGTAGAAGGTGCACCATATTGCTTTTGTAATCGGTTTTCCATCGATTCACTCACTTGCAACAACCCTGTTAAGTTATTTTTATTATGTTTATCGTAAAATGCAGTTGTATAAATGTGATCTTTATAAAAAACATCATATTCATCATTTTTTACAACAAAACGATTACGTCCTTTTGCAATTTTATCTACTGGCTTACCAAGACGTTGTTCAACCACTTTTTTAGGGGTATTATATTTAATTTTAGATTTAGAAGTTATAATGTTTTGATTACTAAATAAAGCATTAACTTTATTATTAATATAACTTACCATTAAAAAATTTTGATAATCATCATTATAATAAGTGTACCATTTTGTACCATATTCATTTGAAGTCACTCTTTTTGGTCGCCCTATCTTATTTTCTACTTCCTTTTGTGACATATTTAATTGAATATTATTAACTGCGAATTCTTGTTTTTTTGGAACTTTAAGCACATTATTTTTATAGCTTGTATCTTCATTTAATAAAACTTCTACTTTATCTCTTACATTATTTTGCAAATGAATAAAAAACTGGTTTTCTTCGATGGGTTTTATAATGATAAATAACAGAAATATTGCAGTAAATAAAAGGAATTTTTTAATAACATTCACCTACTAAATATATATTAATCTCTATCACCATTAAAAATTGAGTTTCTTACAATAACATAGTCAACAGTAGTTAGTGATTTTAAATCTTTGCCGCCAGCATAGGAAATTGAACTTTGAAGATCTTGTTGCATTTCAACTAAGGTATCTTTTAATGAACCTTTATGTTCCACAAACATTTTCTTCCCTTCAACATTCTTATGTTCTCCTTTTTGGAATTCGGAAGCACTACCAAAATATTCTTTATAACGTTTACCATCTAACTCAACTGTTTTGCCAGGAGATTCTTCATGCGCTGCAAATAATGAACCAATCATAACCATAGTGGCTCCAAAACGAATAGATTTCGCGATATCACCATGTGTTCTAATACCTCCATCAGCAATAATTGGTTTACGTGCAGCTTTACTACAAATGTTTAATGCAGCTAATTGCCATCCTCCTGTACCAAATCCAGTTTTAATTTTAGTAATACACACTCGTCCTGGTCCTATACCAACTTTAGTAGCATCTGCACCAGCATTTTCTAATTCTCTTACTCCCTCAGGCGTTCCTACATTACCAGCAATAACAAATGATTGAGGAATATGTTTTTTAATATGTTTAATCATATTAATAACCGAATTAGCATGACCATGGGCGATATCAATTGTAATATATTCAGGTATTAAATGCTCAGTTTTTAATTTTTCTATAAATTCAAATTCAGTTTCCTTTACACCCACTGAAATAGAAGCGAAAAGTCCTTTATTTTGCATTTTTTTTATAAAAGGTATGCGACCTGCTTCATCAAAACGATGCATAATATAAAAATAATCATTTTCTGCAAACCATTCAGCTAAAGATTCATTCATAACTGTTTGCATATTAGCAGGAACCACTGGCAACTTAAAAGTTTTAGGTCCAAATTGTACAGTTGTATCACATTCAGATCTACTATTAACAATACATTTATTTGGAATTAATTGAATATCTTCATAATCAAAAATTTTCATACTTTAAATTTCCCCTATACATTAAAAATTAAAAAGACACTGTAGACATAAATAAAATATCTGACGCTTTAAAAAATCATTTATAACGTAATCTAGAGCGAGAAATCACCTTTTCCTCGCTCTTATTATTTATATCCTTATATACTTTACAATTTTTTAAATACAATGTAAATGGACTAAAGTATTAGTTTCAGTTACCAACTAGATTTTTTCACACCAGGAATTTGACCTTTATGAGCATGTTCTCGAAATGCAATTCTAGACATTTCAAATTTTCTCATTACACCTCTTGGGCGTCCTGTAACTTTGCATCTTCTTGTTAAACGAGTTGGAGATGAATCTCTTGGCAATTTTTTTAATGCTTTATAATCTCCTTTTTCTTTCAGTTCTTTACGTAATTCATAATATTGATTTACTAATTTTTCTCTTTTTAATTCTTTAGCTATTTTAGATTTTTTAGCCATATAATATCTCCTTTTTACAAATCGTAATAATTACGTTTTATATCTTAACATACTTTTAAAAAATTACAAAGACAATTATTTTAAAATTAAAAGACTCACACATGTTATTCATCTTAAACATGTATGAGTCTATAATAGTTTATCTTTTTGTCGTATTTAAAAGATAAGGAATTATTTAGTTTCACGGTGTAGCGTGTATTTATTTAATCTTGGGCAATATTTTTTCATTTCAATACGCTCAGGGTTATTACGTTTATTTTTTGTTGTAATATAATTACGATCGCCACATTCAGTGCAAGCTAAAGTTACATTAACGCGCATCAATAACATCCTTTCTTGTTATATATAATTAGGAATTCTTACGATTTAAAATTCTATCATATCCTTTATTTTTAAGCAATAAGTTTCTTTTAATTTAATCAGTTTCCTTCTACGTACCAAAAACTAATCGTTTTAAAAAATCAGAAAATTTAAAATTTTTAAAACAAATTGTTCAAAAGTTATTGAATACTTGACCTAAAACGATTAAAATGATTTGTATATTTTAAATTTTAATTTAGGAGATATTATATGGAAGATAACAATATGAAACGCGGTCTTAAGTCAAGACACATATCTATGATTGCTATCGGAGGCGCAATAGGTACTGGACTTTTTGTTGCTACAGGTAGTGTCGTTTCTCAGGCAGGACCTGGAGGAGCTATCTTAGCTTATTTATTGATAGGAATCATGCTTTATTTTTTAATGTCGTCTATTGGAGAACTTGCTACATTTTATCCTGTATCTGGTTCGTTTAGTTCATATGCTACCCGTTTCATTGATCCGTCTATCGGTTTTACAATGGGATGGTTGTATTACATTCTATGGTCTTTAGTATCAAGCGTTGATGTAATGGTAGCTTCTAATGTTTTATTTTATTGGGATGTATTTAAAATTTTCAGTCCTCTGGTATGGAGTTTAATTTTTATAACGATTATATTCCTATTAAATATCTTTACTGTTAAAGCATTTGGCGAAACAGAGTTTTGGTTATCATTAATTAAAGTAATCACAATTATTGTATTTATTGTTGTTGGTATATTAATGATTTTTGGTATTCTTGGTGGACATACATATGGATTCGAGAATTATACCAAAGGTGAAGCACCTTTTGTAGGTCGTTTATCTGGTTTCTTAGCAGTATTACTTGTAGCAGGATTTTCTGTGGGTGGTACGGAAGTTGTAGCTGTCACTGCAGGTGAATCTGATAATCCTGAAAAAACTATGCCAAGGGCTGTTAAGCAAGTATTTTGGAGAATTTTATTGTTTTATGTTTTATCTATTGTCGTCATTGCAGCTATTATTCCTTATACTGATCCTTTATTATTAAATAAAAATCAATCGGTATCTCAAAGTCCATTTACTATAGTTTTCGATCGAATCGGTATAGCATTTGCAGCATCAATTATTAATGCTGTCATTCTTACATCGTTACTATCTGCAGCGAATTCTGGAATGTATACAACAAGTAGAATGCTTTTCTCTTTGAGTGATGAAAAGCAAGCACCAAAGTTTTTAAGTAAATTAAATAATAAAACGAAATTACCGATGCGTTCAATAGTCACTACTTACATTTTAGTAGTAGCAATTATTATTCTAGCTAATTTCTATGCTAATGCAGTATTTAGCTTGTTAAATATCATTGGCTCTTTAGTAATTATTGTATGGGCAATAAGTGCATGGGCTCAAATACGTTTACGTAGAGGGATTAAACGTCAAGGCAAAAATATTAACACATTATTGCCTTACAAATCACCACTTTTCCCTCTAGGCCCTATCATTGTGTTTGCTACATTAATTTTCTTATACCTTGGTAATTCTATCGGTGATTTATTTAATGGTAATATAGGCGATTTTTTTGTTAATATCATGCCTTTAATTGTCTTAGCAATTATCTTTATCGTGCATAAATTGATTCGTAAAACTAAATTTGTAAAATTAGATCACATGGATCTTACAACCCATCATTATCATGATTAATATCATCGTTTATTTAGGAGTAGAATTAAATACAATTCTACTCCTATTTTTATTACTAAACATAATATGTATATTTTCTAATAGTCGTTTATTTTGTATAATGAGTATAACGATAACGACTTAGAGGTGACTGAGTATGGTAGGTCAAACAAATTTATTTGATGACGTAATAAAGAGTGATGAACGTTTTGTTATTGTCGTACAATCTTTAGAAGAAAGAAATGGACAATTACTGAAACGTACATTGCGTGAGTATCCTAGTCTAACTCATGATCAAATGGAAAACTTATTTACACACTTAAAAGATGTATTTCGAGATGAGCCATTTCACGTTAACCAATCTGCATATACAATAACAGTATATACAAATTTAGATTATGCAGCTGATCAAGTATATGCTCATGTAAAAAGAAATAAAGGTAAACATGACTGGACACATACTGCTAAATAATTAGTTATGATAATAAAAAAGAGGAAGCGAAACATGATTCAATACGAATTCATTCCGCTTCCTTTTTAATTTATATAAATGTTTTATAGCAATTCTTTAAGCGCTACTGGTATACCATTAGAATCATTATCTAATGTAACTTTATCTGCAATTTTTTTTAATTCTTCACTCGCATTTCCCATTGCTACAGCATATCCTACAACTTTAAACATTGATTGGTCATTGAGGCTATCTCCAAAACAAATCACTTCTGATAATGAAATATTTAACTTTTCGCATAAAGCTTTAATTGCATTACCTTTAGAAACATCTTTAGCCATGAATTCCAGGAAGAAAGGTTTGCTCGTCGTCACATCAATATCAGAATTAAATGTTCCATTTAATTCGTTACGTGCTTTTGAAATATTTTCTTCATAATCAACGCCCATTGTTTTAGGTACATCAGACTGAATATACGCTTTAATATCATCCACTTGTTTCATAGGTAGACCAGTTAATTCTGATTCAATTTTACGATATTCATGTTCTGTATCAAAGATAATTTGTCCGTCTTGATACGTTAATGTTAAAAAGCCTTTTTTACGACAATAGTCTGTAATTTTATCAAAATGATCTTTAGTTACACTTTTACTTACTTCAATTTCTTCTGTTTTAGCGTTAATTGTTTTACCGCCATTATAACTAATGATATAGCTTTGATAATGATCTAACTTTAATTCTTTAGCTACTGGAATCATTCCTTCAGTTGGTCTTCCAGAAGCTAAAACAATTTTATATCCTTCTTCTTGTAGTTGAATTAAATAGTCTTTGGTTTCAGGACTAACTACATTATCACTTGTCATTAAAGTGTCATCCATATCCATAACAATCATTTTATAGTTACTCATTTCTTAGTTGCTCTCCTTTCATTTTTGCTCTTATCTATTTTACAATAATTTTATGAAGGATACACAACTTCTTCAATAACACCTACATTATTAATTGTTGCATGTTCAGAATCGCAAGTTGTTATTTCTGATTTTAATGTTCTAACAAGTTCTCCACTTTTTTCTTTACGACTCAATGTCAATATCGTTGGACCTGCTCCACTAATCACTGTAGCATAAGCATCATATTTTTGGGATAGTACTTTTACTTTTTCAAATTCAGGAATCAAGTGTTGACGATAAGGTTCATGAAAACCATCTTGTGTCATCATTTTTCCGGCAAGGTCATAATTATGTTGAATTAATGCACAAATCATTGTATTGCTAATCGCACTATTTTGAACTGCCTTCTCATGAGAATAATTATCTGGAAGTACCCTACGTGAGTCTTCTGTTTTGAGTTCATATGTTGGGATAGTAAGAATTACATCTACATCAGGTATATCAATATGTGCCACATTTGTCTCTTTGGTTTCAGGATTATAATATCCTGCGAGTAATCCACCATAAATTGTAGGTGCTACATTATCAGGGTGCCCTTCTATTTCAGTAGCTAGTTGTAGTAATTCATACTTAGATAATTGAATATTACCGAAGTAGTTAGCGATATATAATGCTCCAACTAAAGCGGATGCAGATGATCCTAACCCTCTTGCTAATGGAATTTCACTTCTCATCGACACTTTTAAATTAGGTAAAGTTACATTATATTTTTCAGCTACTTGTTGTGCAACTTTATAGACATAATTACTTTTATCTTTCGGTAATGAGTCTAACTCTTCATTTAAATATTTAAATTCCCAGTTACTGCCTTCCGCTTCCTCAACATATAGGTATAAATATTTATTAATTGCCATACCAATAGAATCAAATCCTACTCCTAAGTTAGCAGTTGATGCAGGTATTTTCAGGTGAAGTGATGGCTTCATATTAAAGTGTTCCTTTAATATAATTGATAATACTTTCTTTATTGTTTGGAAGCGGTTGAATTGGATTATCTAAAATTGAGATAGCAGTGTCTGGATCTTTTAGTCCATTACCAGTTAATATTGCTACTACTTTTTTACCTTTCGGCAATTTTCCAGCACGTTGTAATTTGATTAAACCAGCAATTGAAGCATTACTTGCTGGTTCACTAAATACACCTTCTTTAGATGTCATTAATTGATATGCTTCTAAAATTTCATCATCAGTCACACTATCAATGAGGCCATTTGATTCTTCTAACGCAACAGTTGCTTTTTTCCAACTTGCTGGATTACCGATACGGATTGCTGTAGCGATTGTTTCAGGATTTTTAATGACTTTATTTTGAACAATTGGTGAGGCTCCTTCTGCTTGGAAACCAAATAATTGAGGAAGTTGACTTCCTTTTTTCTCATGATACTCTTTAAAGCCTTTCCAATAAGCAGTAATGTTTCCTGCGTTTCCTACTGGGATTGCTAGAACATCTGGAGCTTCTTCTAATTGTTCGACAATTTCAAATGCACCTGTTTTTTGTCCTTCTATTCTAAATGGATTAACAGAATTTACTAATTCAATATCATCATCATTTTGTGCAATCTCTTTAACGATTTCTAATGCTTCATCGAAGTTACCTTCAATTGAGACAATTTCTGCACCATACATGACCGCTTGCGAAAGTTTACCTAAAGCAATCTTTCCTTCGGGAATCACTACAATTGCTTTTAAACCTGCACGTGCAGCATAAGCTGCTGCTGAGGCAGAAGTGTTTCCTGTTGAAGCACAAATCACCACTTTTTTACCTTGTTCTTTCGCTTTTGTTACAGCCATTACCATTCCTCTATCTTTAAAAGAACCAGTTGGATTAGCACCCTCATATTTAACATATAAATCAATATCTAGCATTTCTGATATATTAGCACAGTGAATCAGTGGTGTATGTCCTTCATTTAAAGTAAGTTTAGGTGTATCTTCATTCACCGGTAAATAATCTTTAAATTCTTCTACTAAACCTTGCCATCTTTTCATAATTATTAAACTCCTTCAACTGGATAAATTTTTTCAATGTTGTAATTTGCTTTACTAAGTAGTGATTCAGGTGATTGGTCTAATCCGATAACCACAACTCCATAAGAACTAGAATCACGTTGTTCTATTTGAAGTGATTTGTGGAATGGTAAATCTGATTTAAGTTGATCTTTAAGTTTATCAATTGATTCATCACTATGAATGACAACATAGTAATTTAATTTTTCTCCAATAGCAATTGCGTCACCATTATCCATTAATTCTCGAGTTTTATTTGTTTTTAATTCGAAATGAGGTGGAAGTGTATGTAAATTTGATTCAAAGAAGAGTGCTACATTTAATAAATCACTCACTACTGCACTACCAGTAGCTAAGCTACCTGCTCCTTTACCATAAAACATTGTATCCCCTACAGCATCTCCAATAACGTAAATTGCATTGTATTCATTTTCTACTGCTGCAAGCTGATGTGATTTATGTATTAAGGTTGGTTCAACGGATGCATTAACTTCTCTATGATGATATGTACTTTTACCAATCAATTTAATCTTATAACCTAATTTGTCAGCTACATTAATATCAGATAATGTTGTTTTACTGATACCTTTTACTTTCACATCATTTAACTTAATTACTTGGTTAAATGATAAATAAGACGTAATCACTACTTTTCTAGCTGCATCAATACCTTCTACATCATCAGTAGGATCTGCTTCAGCAAATCCTAATCTTTGTGCTTCAGCAAGTGCATCTTCAAATGAAGTTTGTTCTCTCGTCATTTTTGAAAGAATAAAATTTGACGTACCATTTAAAATTCCCATAAATTTAGAGATATTATTAGCATTTAACCCATTATTAATCGCGTTAACAATGGGAATACCACCTGCAACACTTGCTTCAAATTTTAAGGCTACGCCTTGTTGTTCTGCTAGATTCTCTAGTAATTCTAAATGCACAGCAAGTAGATCTTTGTTTGCTGTAATGACATGTTTTTTTCTTTTTAAAGATTCTCTTAACCAATCAACAGTTGGTTCAATTCCTCCCATTACTTCTATAACGATATCAATATCATCATCGTTTAAAATTTCATTAATGTCTTCTGTTAAATGATATTGACTAATATTAATAGGTCTTTTTTTAGTGGTATCTCTTACTAAAATATGTTTAATAACAATATCTTTATTTAGAGTATCTTTAATTTGTTGTCGATTTTCTTCAATAATTTTTACTACACCTGAGCCTACTGTTCCTAACCCTAGTAACGCGACGTTTAATTCCTTCATAATTTTTATCTTCCTCCCATTTGTATTATTGAGAAGTACAATTGTTTTATTGAAAAACACTTAAATTTATTATACTATTAAATCAAATTAATTGAATAGGACTTTTAAAAGAAAAAGTGAATATGTAGATATATATTATCATGTAGTATCAGGAAATTAAATAGAATTTTCTGATTTTTTAGAAAGGTTGGTAAATTTTATGAAAGTTGCTAAGTTTGGTGGAAGTTCAGTTTCAAATGCAACACAAATTAAAAAAGTCCTAAATATTGTCAATGATGACCCAGACAGAAAAATTATTATTGTATCTGCACCTGGTAAAAGACATAAGAATGATGTTAAAACGACTGACTTACTTATTCGTTTATATGAAAAAGTAATCAATCAATTGGATTATCAAGATAAAAAAAGAGAGATTATTCAACGTTATGCAGATATTTTAGAAGAATTACATATGGAGTCTACACTCTTAGAAACAATAGATGAAACACTTGAAACAATCATTAAACAATTAAACGATAAGCATGATCGTTTATACGATGCATTGTTATCATGTGGTGAGAATTTTAATGCTCAACTTATCGCTAAATACAACGATTCACAAGGCATTAAAACAACATATCTCTCACCAAAAGATGCTGGTATCTTAGTAACTGACTTACCACAACAAGCACAAATTTTAGAAGACGCTTATGATAAAATTTATAAATTAAGAGAAATTGAAGGAAAAATTATTATCCCAGGTTTCTTTGGTGTTTCTAAACATAACTATGTTGTTACATTTCCGAGAGGCGGTTCGGATATCACAGGTGCAATCATAGCGCGTGGTATTAAAGCATCATTATATGAGAATTTTACAGATGTCTCTGGTATTTTTAAGGCAAATCCAAATGTAATTGAAAATCCTGAACTTATTGAAGAAATTACATATAGAGAAATGCGTGAGTTATCATATGCCGGCTTTAGTGTATTTCACGATGAAGCATTACAGCCTTTATATAAACATAGAATACCCGTAGTCATAAAAAACACAAATCATCCAGAGGACAAAGGAACCTTTATTCGCCATGATCGTGAAGTCACAGATAAAAATCAAATTATTGGCATTAGTTGCGATAAAGATTTCACAGTTATAAATATTAAGAAATACTTAATGAATAGACAAATAGGTTTTACAAGAAGAATTTTAGAAATATTAGAAAACTATCATATCTCTTTCGATCATATGCCATCAGGTATTGATAATATTAGTATTATAATGCGTTCTAATCAAATTAAAAATAAAGAGAATGAAGTATTAAGTGCGATTAGAAAAAAATGTGATATTGATGAATTAAGCATTGACCATGACCTTGCCATCTTAATGATTGTCGGTGAAGGAATGACTCAATCTGTCGGAACTGCTAACAAAATCACACATGCTCTAGCAGAATCAAATATCAACCTAAAAATGATTAATCAGGGTGCTTCTGAAATTTCTATGATGTTTGGTATTTCAAGAGAAAATGCAGATAAAGCTGTGTTATCAACTTATGAGTATTGCTATCATGGTGTATGCTTAAAAAATTTATGTCCTAAATAACAATTACATAAAAAAATCTGAGACATCTATTTTGTCTCAGATTTTTTATATTAAACTTTTTGTGTAAGTGCTTTTTTAATTTTATGCTCTCCCACTACCATTTTTAAAATCACAAATTGATAATAGCTTAGAGCATCTAAAACTGACTTATAATTGGCTTCTGAATTGTTTTGTTGATAATCTAGTAAATCATACATTAATACGATTTCAGGTTTGATATAATCGACATCCCAGGTTAATGAATGAAAATAAATACTATTTTTAGGTAATCGGATATTAGTGTTTAGTCTAAATATCCATTCCTCATTTATAACATCATAAATAAAAATACTTAAAATAACTTTATCATTATTAACAACGTTTATATGAGAAATAGATGGAATATCTAAATTATCTTTATCCATGTTATGATTGGACGTATCATAATATTTAAATGTATAACTTGAAGGAATAACTTTTAAAACCTCTACTATTCGTTTTCTTTCTACACAAATATCGACTTTCGAAGGTAATTCAAAAAGTTCATTTAAAAATAGTTGAATAGCAACTTCACCGTGAAATTTGAATGCTGTACGGCATTGATTTTTTAATATTCCAACTAGTTCTTCTACATGATTTTGGTGATGAGACATACAACTGTCCTCCTTAAAGGAAACGCTTTCATAAGTTAATTATACAGACACAATTTAATGTTTTCAATTTTTAATTTGTGAAAAATTTGTAAATCTTCTAATTCTTCTTTAGGGTGTGAGATATAATTTTACACAATTTTATATTTATAATAATGAATAAATTATATCCTGTTATTATGTTCTTTTTCAACTTAAATTATCATTTTTTGTTTATTGAACAATAAATATATTTTGTTTATAATTAATTATTGATTTCTATAGAAAATTAATTTAATCATTAATCTTCTAATTTACAAATATTAAATAGGAGGTGAGCATATGACACATACGATTATTCTAATTATTATTATTGTTATTCTTATACTTGCATTTGTACTCAATCAAAGATACATGCAAGATAGAATAGATACTGAAGTTTACGCTAAAAATCAAATGGTCTCTAAAAATTCTTTACTCAGTAAAGAAAATTTAGAACTTAAAAATAAAATATTAAGTTCTAATAACGAGATTAGTCCTCATTCCAAACGTAATGCTAAACGTGAATTACAAGATATCTTAGACCGTTTTAAAGCTTTAGGAAAATTAAAATATTATAATATTATTACGACTAGTAATTTAGCTACTAAACATCCACTGTTTGAGTATGCAAGAACATTTGACTATATAGTTGTGTCTGACGTAGGTCTTATTAATATTGACGTTAAAAGTTGGAAACAAAAAACATTTTATCATTTTGATTTACCTACTTCTGATCACTTAGAGGGTGATAATCAAAGTGTAGAACAAATTGTAGGGCATTATATTAGTAAACAATATCATAGTCAATTTGATTCAAATCGTAATGAAATATATACTTTTATTGAAAAAATTCAAAACAATCGAGTTATCTATGAGTTTTATCAACATGACCCTTATGAACAAGCCGCTATTAACGCAAAAATCTTAAAAGATGGCATTGAAAAATATTTTAATCATAAAGTTCAAAGTATTGGTGTCATTTATTTTAGTGATGGTAGTGTTAATATAATTGAAGGTGCTGAAGAAAGAGAAAAATATATTGATACAGTATCCACTAAATCTTCTTTAGAATCTGTTATTAATAATGCTATTGAATTATCTAAACACCCTCTATCTGAAACTCAAGTTAATACTATTGTTGAAAACTTTCATAACTAAAAAATGAGTATGGGAGAACATTCGTCAAGAATGTTCTCCCATACTCATTTTTTAACTCCAAAGATTCACTTTATCTTTTTTAGCTTGCTGTTCATCTTTTTCAAATGTACTTCTATATTTACCATTAGGTGAGAAGTATTTTTCACGAGCTAATCCTTTTTTAACTAATTCTTCGTTATACATTGTTTTTTCATCTAACCATACATAGGCTAATGTACGACCATAACGGTCTTCTTTTTCCTTATCATATTCTAAATACACATCTTTATTATTTAAATGTTGTTTGCTGTAATTAGAAGCTTCTTTTCCATAAGGTTGAACTGGTGTGTTAGGTTTAACCGTTTCTGGTGTATCAACACCAATTAAACGTACCTTAATTTGCTCACCATTTGATTTCTTAGCCACAAATGTGTCTCCATCTACAACCCGATTAACGTGGACTTTTTCTTTTCCTTTAAGTTCTATCTGTGTTGAATTAGATGAAGAATGTTGACTATCGTCTTTAAATGGCCCTGTATGATTTAAAAATTGAAATGCTAATACGCCAATAACAATGATAGCAAGAACAATTATTGTTAAATTTTTCTTTGAATTCATAGGTGCCTCCTATATTATATTTTTAATACTCAAATATAATATATAATATGTATTTAATAATCAATCAATACTTTCGACCTAAAAAGTCTACCTATATTGAATTTATTTTCAAAAAATGATTAATTGATATTCAACATGATATAATTATACATGTTAGGAGTGAAATACATGAGCGAACGTAATGAAAATTTAGTCACGATGATTGCTGTCGTAATTGCTATTATCGTTGGCGTTATTTTACAAATCGTTTATAAACTGCCTATTATTGTTTCGGTTGTTATAGCAGTATTGTTAGGCATTTTAGTTGGATTTATTGTTTATATTATTCAAAGTATTATACGTAAACGAAAAGGTAAATAAGGGAGTATCATACAATGTCACTCTCAATAAAAGATTGAATTGAAAACATTAAATATTATTCAATTCAGTCTTTTTTATACATTCCTTAAATATTTTTCTTACTTTTTATATCCAGCCTTTTTCCTTTGCTTTCTTCCAAGCATTAAATCGATTCTCTGCATTTAATTTATCAATTATATTAGACGTATAATTTCTCACTGTCCCATCTGAAAGATAAAGTTTTTCTGCAATTTCTTTACTACTTAAATTATCTCCAATTTCACGTAATACCACTTGTTCTTTATGTGTTAAGGGATTAGATTCTTTGAATAAAGTAGTCATTAATGAAGTACTATATTCCTTTTCACCATTCATGACATGTTTAATAGTTTGTATTAAATCTTCTACGGAACGTTCTTTTAATACATAAGCATCTACTTCATTTGCCACAGCTTTTTCAAAATAACCTGGTCTTTTAAATGTAGTTACAATTATTACTTTAGTATCAATTTTAAATTCTCTTATTTTAGATAATACTTCTAAACCTGTTAGCCCTGGCATTTCGATATCTAAAATTGCAATATCTGGATGATATTTTTCAATAAACTCAAATGCGTCACCCCCATTATTACAATCATTAACTACTTTCATTTGCTCGTTAAATTCAATCAGTTGAACCATCGCTTTTCTCAACATATATTGATCTTCAGCTATTATAATGCTAATCATTTAATATCCTCTCTTGGTATCATAATACGTATATGCATACCATTTTTAGATTTAATTTCTAATTTTCCTTTAAGAAGTTGAACTCTATTTTCTATACTTTTTAATTTAAAGTCTTCAGTGGTGTTACAACCTTTTCCATTATCTTGAATAATTAGGTATAGATTATTATCTTCTTGTATCATTTCACAATAAATCTTACTAGCCTTTGCATGTTTAATGACATTATTGATTGCTTCTCTCAAAATCATTGATAGTATCGATTGCTTTGTTGGAGTTAAAACATTTACCTTTCTTATATTTTTTAATTCAAATTGAATGTTTGCATCTTTTAAAACATTTTTTATGGATTGAACTTCCTCTTCAAAACTTTGAGATTTTAAATTTTCAATAATATTTCTTACCTTAATTAAGGTATCTTTAGATATCTGATTAATCGCCAATATTTCATTTTTAGCTTTTTCTTGATCTTTATCAATCAACTTATATGCCAATTCTGATTTTAAACTAAGACTTACAAATACATGACCTAGTGTATCATGTAAATCTTGCCCTATACGTTGACGTTCTTGTTCTGCAATTAATGTATTAATATACTTATTTTTCTCTTCTATTTCATTTTTTAATGCTCCATCTTTTTTAGTTTTAAAATTCCCTAAAGTAATAATTAAAATAACTAAATAAAAGATAACTAATACAGTTATATATTGTATTTGATAAATACTTGTAATTATAAGACATAAAAATATTGCAATTATAAATGTGATAAATTCTTTTGACTTAATTGTTACTTCAAACATAAAAGGTAATGCAAATGCGCTAAAGAAAAAGAATAAGCTATTCATTGGATTAATTGCATAAACAAAATATATAATTCCTACATAATGAACCACTAATAGGCTATATATTACGTTATTGTTAAATCGATAATAATATATTACTAGCATAAGATATGACACAATAAAAATAGCTAAAACAATTAAATATACAGTTTGAGAACCTCGTTTTTCATTAAAGATACTTATAATTGGAAATAACAAATATATAAGCGTAGACAGCTCTCCTAATCTAACGCTCCATTTTCTTTTTTTCATCTAACTCACTTCTTTTCTGTGATTGATCCACACTGTAATAATTAAAAATAGTATACTATATACAATTAAAATAAATAATGAAGTAATATTTAAACCTTGATTTTTAGCTAATTCTAATGCAAAATTTTTCAAATGATATGTTGGAGTAATATTTGAAATTCTTTGTAACCAACTCGGAAATGTTTGAATTGGAAACCACAATCCTCCTAATATCGCTAATACCATATTAACTATATTGGCTAAACTACTTGCTTTTTGTGTTTCATTAAATTGAGCAATGATTAGTCCTAATGTTAAAAATAAACTTGCACCTATCCATAATGAAACACCTGAAAGCAACCATTGTTGTATACTCATATTTACGTGTTTATATAGATGAGCAACAGTAAAAATCAAAATAATAGCCAATAAAAATAACAATATTGTTTTTATCATTTTAGTAGTAAAATAGGTTTTACTAGATAAAGGCGTTACCATTAATCGTTTAAACCAACCTGTGTTTCTTTCTTCAATAATCTCTATAGGAAATTGCATTAAACAAAAACTCATCAAGCTAAACACTGTCATACTATACATATATTCTTTATAGAACTGCTGTTTCGCCTCTTCTGGTAAGTCTAGTAAAGAAGTAAATAATAAATAAAAGCCTACCGGTAATATGATTGATAAGAATGTTGTTAGTTTCTTTCGAAAAATAATTTTAAATTCTGTTTTTAATAAAGCGATATTATTCATTTTTAGTCCCTCCCTCTTTTACATCAGCAAATAAAATTGTTTCTAACAATGTTTGCTTTTCAATAGTCATGTCATTTAAATTTATATTTAATTTTTCCAAATAATATATTACTTTCTTAACATCAGATGTTTTAATTTTTAAAATAGTATCTTCAATTTTTACATCAAAATAATTTGTTAAATTCTGTAAATTATTGTCTACTGTATTTGGTACTTTAATTATTGAATATTGTTGGTTGGTTAATATATTTCTAGGTGAATCATTTAACTTAATAATGCCTTGATCAAGAAATATAACTTTATCTGCCATTCGTTCTACTTCTTCAATATAATGAGAAGTATAAAAAATAGATACATTTTCTTTTTTTAATTTCCCTATCATTGTCCAGAAATGTTCTCGCATTTCAACATCCATAGCTGCAGTAGGTTCATCTAAAATGAGAAGCTTTGGTTTTCCTATTAAACATAACCCAAAATCTAATATTCGTTGTTGTCCACCAGATAAGTGATTTGCATACAGATTCAATTGGCTATCATTCAATTTTGTAATTTTTTTAAATTCATCTATCGAAATTGCATCCTTGTATAGTTGACAAAATAATTTATATAATTCTTTTACTTTTATTAACCTAGGAAAAGACGTTTTTTGAAATAATACACCAATATGATTTAAATTTAATAAATGATCTATATCTATAATTTCTCCCGTTTCTGCTTTCAAATGATTAATTAAAATATTAATTAAAGTTGATTTTCCGGCTCCATTTTTTCCTATTAATGCAGTACTCATACCCTTTTCTATATTTAGTGATATATTTTTCAATACTGTTTTTCCATTATATTTTTTGGATAAATGTCGAATTTGAATCATAACTCATCACTTCCTTTTGTTAATATAAATAATTTATCAACAAACAAGTTATAATTTCAGATAAAAATGTCACTATTTTCAAATGACATTTGTCATATTAATAAAACCGACAAAGCACAAAGCTTTGTCGGTTTTATTATTTTTACAAGATTGGTGATAATAATTTGGCAATATCTTCTTTGAATTTAATTGATAATGGTCGTTTTTTATATTTCTCAAGTGTAAGTTGTTTAGATTTTTTTATATCTTCTTTATACGCCTCTTTTAACTTCTTAGCTAATTGTTCATCATATACGAATGCATTAACTTCAAAGTTCAATACAAAACTTCTGTAGTCCATATTAGATGAACCTACACTACTGACTTCATCATCAATCATTAACATTTTAGAATGTATAAATCCATTTTGATACGTATACACTTTTACTCCATATTCAAGCAATTCAGCAACATTTGAAAATGTAGACCAGTAGACAAATGGATGATCCGGTTTACATGGAATCATTATGTTAACATCAACACCAGTATTTGCTGCCATTTTCAATGCATTAATGTAAGATCGATCTGGTATAAAGTAAGGTGTTTGAATATAAATAGATTTTTTCGCACTCATAATCATTTTGGTATATCCAAACTCAATTTGGTGTAATTCATATGCAGGTCCACTTGAACCAATTTGAATGGCTGAATGACCATCCTGTACTTTCTTTTTAGGAAAATACTTATCATCATATTCAAATTGTGGACGATGTGCTTGAGAGTTCCAATCAAGAATAAACCTAATTTGAAGTGCATTTACAACATCACCTTGTACTCTTAAATGCGTATCTCTCCAGTATCCTAGTTTACCTAAACCTAAATAATCGTCACCTACATTAAATCCACCAATATACCCGATTTGACCATCAATAACAATAATCTTACGATGGTTACGATTATTCATTCTAAAGTTAATAATTGGTAGTTTAGATGCAAAAAATGCTTCTACCTCTCCACCTAATGATTCAAAATGTTTAAATTTGTGACGTTTTAAATTTTTTGAACCCACATCATCGTAAAGTAATTTAACTTCTAAACCTTCTTTTAACTTTGTTTCTAGGGCATCGATAATTCGTTTTCCTAGACCATCGATTTCAAATCCAAAGTACTCTAAATGTATGTAATCTTTCGCATTATAAATATCTTCGAGTACTTTGTCATATAATTCATGACCATCAATAAATAAATCAATTTTATTGTCTTCAGTAATAAAAGCATCTTGTTTCTTTAATAGCATTCTTGCCATATCTTGATGATTTTGTAGCTGCTTGTTTTCTGTATGATAGTTGTAATGATCAATTTTATGAGCTTGTTCATCAATCAAATCTTTATAAACATCTAGCTCTTTACCATTATTTTTTTCCATTTTTCTTTTTGAAACAGTTCTACCGAAAAATAGATAAAGAATAAATCCAAGCACTGGTAATACAAATAATACAAATATCCAGGCCCATGTTGAAGATGCACTACGTCTGTTACGCTCTAAAAAAATTAAAATAAAAGCCAACACTAAATTGCCTAAAAATCCAAGCACTAAAATTATATTCAATATTGTGCCAATTTTAGGGCCAAAAAGACTTATCATAATTCTAAACTCCTACTTCTCAAATTCAACTTTTATTTATCGGCTAATATTAAAAAGGCACTTAATATTTCTTCATTGTTAGGAAATTGGCGTTCTTCAATTTTATCAATTGAAACATTTAATAATTCATAGCGACGACCTTCTTCACTTGCTAAATATTGATTAATTTCATTTTCCAATTCTTCAATTGTTTGTTCTTGAATTCTTTTAAATTTTACTTTACTCATTTATAACACTCCATTTCATATATTTGTTTAAATCATAGTCTTTTTACATGTGTTTATCAACTAAATTGCAATGATAATAGGACGTCTTTTAAAAGCGTTTACATATTTATTTTTATTCTCTTAAATTCACATTACTAAAAAGGTAGTGTATACTAAATACATTCTATTCAAATTTTCAGAATAATCAGTTTAGAATAAGCATAAGGAAGTTAGGGAGGAATTCGATGATATCTTTTGAAAATGACTACCTAGAAGGTGC
This sequence comes from Staphylococcus sp. HMSC072H03, assembly GCF_001809305.1. Classification (NCBI taxonomy): domain Bacteria; kingdom Bacillati; phylum Bacillota; class Bacilli; order Caryophanales; family Staphylococcaceae; genus Staphylococcus; species Staphylococcus sp. HMSC072H03. Next base: position 252,010 of record NZ_KV796881.1, on the reverse strand, counting down.
ACATCCAAAAGTTTTACAACGTTTTATTGATACAAATTATATTCAAGCTTCGGGTTATGGGGATGACCAATTTTCAAAACAAGCCGCTGATCAAATTCGAAAAACGATTCAATGTCCTGAAGCCACTGTTCGCTTTTTAATTGGTGGTACACAAACAAATCAAGTTGTTATTAATACTGTATTAGAGCCATATGAAGGGGTTATTTCAGCAGATACAGGTCATGTGGCAGTACATGAAGGGGGCGCTATAGAATTTAGTGGTCATAAAGTATTAGCAGTACCATCTCATGAAGGTAAGATTTCACCTAAAGAAGTAAATACCTATCTTGAAACTTTTTATAATGATTTCAAACGTGAACATATGGTATTTCCTGGTATGGTGTATATTTCTCATCCTACTGAATATGGAACGCTTTATAGTAAAGAAGAACTTAGGAATTTATCAGAAGTCTGTAAGGAACATCATATTCCATTATTTATGGATGGCGCCCGATTAGGTTATGGTTTGATGAGTAATGAAACAGATGTCACAATTGAAGATATTGCTAATTACTGTGATATTTTTTATATTGGTGGTACAAAGATTGGTGCACTATGTGGTGAAGCGATTGTATTTACAAACAATAATGAACCTAAACACTTCACTACACGTATTAAACAGCATGGTGCCCTACTAGCTAAGGGACGTTTAGTTGGTATTCAATTTTTAGAATTATTTACTAATAACTTGTATTTTGATATTAGTCGACATGCTATTAATATGGCGAATAAAATGAAGCAAGGATTTATCAATAAAGGATATAAAGTATATTTTGATTCTCCTACTAATCAACAGTTTTTCGTATTAAATGATGATAAGATTAAAGATCTTCAGAGTAAAGTGAAATTTGCAATTTGGGAAAAATACGATGATACACATCGCGTTGTTAGATTCGCAACAAGTTGGGCCACAACTGAGGAAAATGTTGACAAACTTTTAGAATTAATTTAATTATAAACTTATTTAATATAGACCTTAAGGTGACATACTTCGGGTCTATATTTTTATGTTTACATAATATTTTTATAATTCATATAGGTTTTATTGATATATTTAATAAAAATAGGAGCTATATATTATGAAAAAATATTTAGTGGTAGACGAACATGAAAAAACAAAAAAAGCTAAACAATCTATGATCAAACTAGAAAATTTCGAGAAGTATATAAAGAATATTTTTTAACTTACTTGACCAAAACTTGACCAATTCACTACTTTTGAAGAAAGTGGTCAAGTAAAAATAGATTATTTTCAAATAAAAAAGAAGCTAAGGCAAATGCCTTAACTTCTTATGTCCCTAAGTCTTTCCCCTTTTTGCTTAGCGATTAGTATTGTTTCATATATTGATCGCGTTCCCATTCAGAAACTTGAGTTCTGTAATAGTCCCATTCGATAGATTTAGAATTAATAAATTGATTATAGATGTGATTGCCTAATGCTTTTTTAACTGTATCGTTTTCACGCATTGCTTTTAATGCAGTGTAAAGTGTAGATGGTAAATCTTGAATACCTACTGCTTCACGTTCTTCACGATTCATTTCATAGATATTTTGGTTTACTGGTTCTGGTACTTTAGTTTTGTTTTTAATACCGTCTAAACCAGCTTGTAAGATCGCAGCTAAAGCCATATATGGGTTAGCAGCAGGGTCAACTGAACGTACTTCAATACGAGTTGATAGACCTCTTGAAGTAGGTACACGTACTAATGGAGAACGGTTTTTACCACTCCAAGCAATGTAACATGGTGCTTCGTAACCAGGTACTAAACGCTTATATGAATTGACTAATGGGTTACATACTGCCGTAAATCCACGTGCATTATTTAAGATACCTGCAGTAAAGTGATAAGCATCTTCAGTTAATTGATCTTTGCCGTTTGGATCAAAGAATGCATTTTCTTTACCTTTGAATAAAGATACGTTGAAGTGCATACCACTTCCATTTACACCAAATAATGGTTTTGGCATAAATGTCGCATGTAAATTATGTTTACGTGCAATTGTTTTAACAACTAATTTAAATGTTTGAATGTTGTCACATGCTGAAATTGCATCTGCATATTTGAAGTCAATTTCGTGTTGACCTGGTGCTACTTCATGATGACTTGCTTCGATATCAAAGCCCATATCTTCTAATTCAAGGACGATGTCACGACGACAATTTTCACCTAAGTCAGTTGGTGCTAAGTCGAAGTAACCGCCATTATCATTTAATTCTAATGTTGGTTCACCTTTTTCATCCAATTTGAATAAGAAGAATTCTGGTTCAGGCCCTAAGTTGAAATCTGTATAACCTAAGTCTTCCATTTCTTTTAATATACGTTTTAAGTTCGTACGTGGGTCCCCAGCAAATGGTTCACCATCAGTTGTATAAACATCACAAATTAAACGTGCTACTTTGCCTTGACCTGCTGTCCAAGGGAAGATAACCCAAGTATCTAAATCTGGGTATAAATACATATCTGATTCTTCAATACGTACGAAACCTTCGATTGAAGATCCGTCAAACATCATTTCATTATCTAACACTTTTTCTAATTGGCTTACTGGAACTTCAACATTTTTAATTGTACCTAAGATATCAGTGAATTGTAATCTTAAATATCTTACGTTTTCCTCTTTTGCAAATTTGCGAATATCCTCTTTTGTAAAAGTATGTTTTGGCATGGTAGACATCCTCCAAGTTATTAATTAATAAATCGTGATAAATCGCCACGGTTTATCGGTAAAGCTTCACTGCGCGGTTTCTGAGTTGCATCTACAATCATTCTTTTTCTCGTCTCTTGTTCATCAGTAGTTAAGTGCCCTTGATTATTTGTAATTATTTGTTTAATACCTTTTAAATTAAAACCTTTTTCAATTAACGTTTTAATTTCTAACAGTCTCTCTAAGTCATTCATCGAGAATAACCTTTTATTTCCTTCGGTACGTTCGGGCTTAATGAGTTCATGTGTTTCATAATAACGTATTTGTCTTGCTGTGAGCTCTGTCAATTTACAAACAACACTCATAGAGAACACGGCCATATTACGTCTTATTGTATCGTTAGACACTATAACCTCACCTCTACTTTTGAACTTGTCTATAATTTAGCATAGATTAATATGAAATACAAAAATATGTTAGGTTTTCTGACATGAAAATTAAATATTTCTTACATATAAACGTAAAAGCCCATAGATACAGTTATCTACAGGCTTTTTACTATTTAAAAATTATTTTTCAAGACATCAATACGATAGCGTATTCTTATTGTTAAGTTTTAAAAATTTAAGTTTCATTAATGGTTATCTTCCATATTTGCTTCAAAGTCATCAAGTAATGCTCGAGCTTCATCCACAGTTTCTGTACTCATTAATTGATGCCGTAATTCACTTGCACCTCTAATACCTCGCACATAAATTTTAAAGAAACGTCGTAAACTTTTAAATTGTTGTGTTTCTTCATTTGAATACTTTTCAAATAACTCTAAATGTAATCTAAATAAATCCAAGAGTTCTTTACTTGTATGTTCGCGTGGCTCTTTCTCAAATGCAAAAGGATTATGGAAAATGCCTCTTCCTATCATAACTCCATCAATACCATATTTCGTCGCAAGTTCCATACCTTTTTGTCTATCTGGAATATCACCATTGATAGTTAATAATGTTTGAGGCGCCACTTCATCGCGCATTTCTTTAATGGCTTCAATTAATTCCCAATGTGCATCGACTTTGCTCATTTCTTTACGTGTACGAAGATGGATAGATAAGTTTGCAATGTCTTGCTTAAACACATGTCTTAACCATTCTTTCCATTCCTCTATATTATAATAACCTAGACGTGTTTTAACACTAACAGGTAGTCCACCTGCCTTGGCTGCTTGAATAATTTCAGCTGCTCTTTCTGGTCGTAAAATTAACCCAGACCCTTTACCTTTTTTGGCAACATTTGCGACAGGACAGCCCATATTTAAATCAATACCTTTAAAGCCCATATCTGCTAAACCAAAACTCATTTCTTTAAATTGCTCTGGCTTATCACCCCATATATGAGCAACCATAGGCTGTTCATCTTCACTGAATGTTAAACGTCCTCGTACACTATGTATCCCTTCTGGATGACAAAAACTCTCCGTATTTGTAAATTCAGTAAAAAATACATCCGGTCTCTCTGCTTCACTTACTACATGTCGAAAAACAATGTCTGTCACGTCTTCCATCGGCGCTAAAATGAAAAATGGACGTGGTAATTCATTCCAAAAATTTTCTTTCATAATTGATTTAAACCTTCTTATTCATTAGTATCTCGTATAATTAACCATGATATATTATCATAAAATAAATCCATATACAAAAGGAAATTCACTCTCATTATGTTTATTACTATCTATTTTTGAATATTGTATTATACTACTTAAATTAAATTCTGTTCTTTTAAATTCATAACCGCACGTGTTACTGCAATTTTAACATGTTCATAAGTTAGACCACCTTGCACATATGCCTCATAAGGCGGACGAATCGGACCATCTGCTGATAATTCAATAGAGGATCCTTGCACAAACGTTCCTGCTGCCATGATGACATCATCTTCATAACCAGGCATATAACTAGGTTCAGGACTAAAGTGTGCATTAATTGGTGAAGCATGTTGAATACTTTGACAAAATGCAATCATCTGTTCTTTTGTATCAAATTGAACGGTTTGAATTAAGTCTGTACGCTTAGCATCGTACTTGGGAACTGTGTTCATATTCATTTTTTCAAGAAGTAAACTTGTAAATAGTGAGCCTTTTAAGCTTTGACCCACTACATGCGGTGCTAAAAAAAATCCTTGATACATTTCTTGCAATGAAAATAATGAAGCACCCGCTTCTTTACCAATCCCAGGTGCAGTTAAACGATAACCACATCGTTCGATTAAATCTTTTCGTCCTGCAATGTAACCACCAATTTTTGCTAATCCACCACCAGGATTTTTTATTAATGACCCTGCAATTAAATCTGCACCCACTTCTATTGGTTCTCGACGCTCTACAAACTCTCCGTAGCAATTATCCACAAAAATAATTACATTGGGATATCGTTGTTTAATTTGAGAAATAGCAGTTTCTATTTCATCTACTGTAATTGAAGGTCGTTGTCCATACCCTTTTGAACGTTGAATAGCAATAACTTTCGTTTGTTTCGAAATAGTATTTAAAACAGTTTCAACATCAATCATTCCATCTTTTAATGCAACTTCTTTATATGTCACGCCATGCTCTTTGAGACTTTCAATACCATTACCATTAACACCAATCACTTCAAGTAAGGTGTCATAGGGACTACCTGTAATGTACATCAGTTCATCGCCATATTTGAGTGTACTTTGCAATGCTAATGTAATTGCATGAGTACCCGAAATAATTTGAGGTCTAACAAGTGCATCTTCTGCTTTAAACGTATGAGCATATATCTCTTCTAAATGATCACGTCCAAAATCATCATAACCATATCCTGTAGAACCTACTAAATCATTCTCGCTCGCTTTAACATGATGAAATGCATTAAGAACCTTTTCCTGATTGATATAAGCAGTTTCTTCAATTTCTTTAAATAAGGGTGTTAACGTTTCTTCTACTTTAGAAACGATGTGTTGAATATCTGACATGCAATTTATCTTCCTTTATATATAATTATTTTCTATATCCTTTAACGATATAGCTTTCATTATTTTCATCAAATTTCATTTCTTCGATAAGTGTATGTTGTTTTAAAAAATATAATCTATCTGCATCTTCACTAGATACAGTTTCTACGTAATATGACAAAGTCGCTTTTATTTGATCAAACAGTAACTGCTTCACTTTTAATTTATCTTCACTATTACGACTTGATACAAATACAGACGGATGGCCTGATACCGGTACATCAGTTTCTTCAGAACATTGATCTTTTTTATTAAAAATGATTGCTTGTGGAAGGTCATCCATATCTAAGTCTTTTACCAATTGATTAACCGTATCATATTGAGCACGATATTCTGGATGACTTGCATCAACGACATGTAGAAGTAAATCAGCACTTTTCGCTTCTTCTAATGTCGACTTAAATGCTGCTACTAACGTTGTAGGCAACTTTTGAATGAAGCCTACGGTATCAGAAATAATTAAATTAAACCCATTGTTAATTTGTATTTGTCGTGTTTTAGGGTCAAGTGTGGCAAATAGTAAATCTTTTTCAAAAGTCGTTTCGTTTGCTAAAACATTAAACCAAGAAGATTTTCCAGCGTTAGTGTAGCCAATAAGTGCAATTTGAAACACTTGATTTTGTTCGCGTTGATTACGATATCTTTCACGATGTTCGACCACTGTTTTAAGTTGAAGTTTAATTTCATTCATACGTGTTCTAATATGACGTCTATCCATTTCTAATTTTGTTTCACCAGGACCACGCGTACCAATTCCCCCGCCTAAACGAGATAAACTTTTTCCATGTCCTTGTAATCTAGGAAGTAAGTAATCGAGTTGAGCTAATTCAACTTGTAATTTACCTTCTCTACTACGCGCTCTTAAAGCAAAAATTTCAAGAATGAGCTGTGTTCTATCGATAATTTTAATGCCCAAATTATCATTTAATGTTTTTGATTGTGCTGTTGTTAATTCATCATTTGTCACAACAACATCGATGTCATGAAATTCTATAAAAGCTTTAATTTCATCAATCTTACCTTTGCCAACATAATATTTATAATCAAATTGATCTTTATTTTGAGTGACTTGTCCTTTAACATCTAATTGACAAGTCAACGCTAAAGCTTCTAATTCTTCCATTGTAGATTCAAAATTATATTGATGATCACTTTGAGCATGTACACCAACTAATACAGCAGTTTCTAGCTTTTTCTTTGTATCATAAGTGTGTTGCTGAGCCATGATATACATCTCCTTTTCTAACATGTCTTACATATTCTATCATAGAGCAAGTTTAAAGACTAACGACTAAAACTATGTTAAATTAAAGCTAAATTGAAAGGGTGATAGTATGGAAAATATTTATGATTTTGAAGTTCAAAAATCTAATGGTGAAAATTATAAATTAGATGTATATAAAGGCGATGTTATGCTTATCGTTAATACAGCGAGTGAATGTGGATTTACACCACAATTTGAAGGATTACAAGAACTATATAATAAATATAAGGACCAAGGATTTATTGTTTTAGGTTTCCCATGCAATCAGTTTGGAGGTCAAGAACCTGGTTCTGGTGCTGAAGCAAATCAAAATTGTAAAATTAACTACGGTGTCACATTCCCTATTCATGAAAAAATTGACGTTAAAGGCGATAACCAGCATCCATTGTTCCGTTATTTAACAAGTCAAGCTAAAGGCATGTTAAGTGAAAAAATTAAATGGAATTTCACTAAGTTTTTAGTTGACCGTGAAGGTAATATTGTTCAACGCTTCTCACCTCAGAAAAAACCTGCTCAAATTGAAAAAGATATTGAAAAACTTCTATAAATTAAATAAAAGCTTCAATATAGATGACTATGTCATAGACAATCGTTCTATATTGAAGCTTTGTTTTATTACAAACATTTCCTTTATTTGTTCAAAAGTGCAAAAATTGATGAGAATTTTGCAAGCTACGTATACATTTCGACCGTGGACTACGCTCTAAAATTCAGTAACTTGGCACTTTAATTACAACTTATTCTTCACCTTCGCCTGTAGCTTCTGAATCAGTAGATTCTGTATCCACAGTGAAAGTGCTGATCGCATGTTTGTAAATCAAATGTTGTTTGCCTTGAGAAACTAAGCTAATCATGTATTTATCAAAGTTTTCAATAACACCTTTCATTTGAAAACCATTTAAGAAAAATACAGTAATTTCCGTTTGTTCTGCTTTAAAGTTCTCTAGTGCTTGATCTTGGATGTTTTGGTTTGCAATCATGTTTAGAACTCCTTTTATTTATTTGGGTTGTAATCTCATCTAACATCATTTGAAGTGACATTGTCTCTCTATCAAACCATTGAACATTCATTTTGTTTTTAAACCATGTGAGTTGTCTTTTCGCATATTGCCTTGAATGTTGTTTTAATAATTCTACAGCTGGTTCTAATTCCATTTCTCCTTTTATAACAGGGACAAGTTCTTTGTAACCAATTGCTTGCATACTCTGACTAGATTCAAAACCTTGTTCAACTAGTGCTTTCACTTCATTAAATAATCCGTGGCCCAACATAATATCAACACGTTTATTTATTCTTGTATATAATGTTTTGCGCGACATTTCAATCCCTACTAATAATGTATCATAATTTTCTGTAAATTGTTGAACTTTCTTTCGAGAACTTAAAAGTTTTTTTGTTTTTAAGTAATATTCAATCGCTCTAAGTACTCTTTTTCTATTATTTGGATGAATATCTTTAGCTGATGTTTCATCAAACGATGCTAAGTAACGATGTAAGTCATCATTATTCAATTGATTTAATGCATCTAATTTTTCTTTTACTCTTAATTCTTTTTCTACTGATACATTTTCATCATCAAATGGATAATCGTAAATTAAAGACTGAATATATAAACCTGTACCTCCTGCAATAATAGGTACTTTACCTCTTTTTGTAATATCTTCAATAAGCACTTCTGCTCTTTTTTTAAATTCGTATGCAGAAAATGATTCATCAGGATTTAAGATATCTATTAAATAATGGGGTATCCCTTCCATTTCTGTTTCTGTTACCTTTGCAGTACCTATATTCATTTGACGGTATACTTGCATCGAATCGCCACTAATGATTTCTCCATTCATTTTTTTAGCTAATTCGATACTCAATTCTGTTTTACCCGAAGCTGTCGGTCCTACAATAACTACTAGAAAAGGTTTTTTTGATGCTTGCAATGATTACGCCTCACTCTGATTATTTTTCAATACTTGTTTTTGAATCCAATCAAACATATGATTCCATATCATTTGTTGATCAACTTCAAATAATATTTCATGTCTTCTATTTGCATAAAGTTGTACCGTAATATGTTTAATACCAGCTTTTTTAAATTTTCTGGCCAAGGATTTAACACCTCTGCCATACTCTCCAAAAGGATCATTTTTTCCTGAAATCATCAATATTGGTAACTGTTTATTCATTTTTTTTAATTGAGTATAATTTGCAGTACGTGTCATATGTTTTACTGTTTCATAAATTAATTGGTTTGAAACTAAAAAGCCGGTATACTCATCGTTTACAAATTTATCAACTTCTGTAGATTGTGATGAAAGCCAGTCACTTTCAGTTCGTGGTTGATCAATCTTTTTGTTAAATGATTTGTAAACGAGTTGATTGACCCATTTTAAACGATTGCGCTTCCCAGTAAAAATAGAAATTAATTTCAAACTGATTCTTGTAGGAATTCCTTTCCATTTCGGATATTGTCCTGTTCCAGTTAATATCAATCCATTAGCAAAATTTGGATAAGTTTCAACAAATAAACGTGCAATAATAGATCCCATTGAATGGCCTAATACAATATAGGGTAATCCTTTCTCACTATCATATAATGTTTGTGCAATTTCAAACGCATCTTGAACAACTTGATTCATACTGTCGTAATGTCCACGTTCTTTCTCATCAATCTCTTTCCCATGTCCTCTATGATTATGTCTAATCACATCATAGCCTTGATGCGTTAAAGCATTAACAAGTGTTTCGTATCGATCCATATGTTCAGCCATACCATGAAATATATGTATAATACCATAAGTCGCTATGTTTGCTTTATCTACTTTAACTTCTAAAGTTGTTCCATCTTCTACAGTTATTTTATAAGCACTTTGCCCCATAGATATGCCTCCAATCTCTTTCTATAATGGTATGTTAACAACGTACTATTCCTACTAATATACCTATACTCTTTAATGTTATCAAATAGTTTGTTACTTTTTAATAGGTTATATATACTTTAAATTTAAAAATTTTATCAAAATATAAAAAACTGAGATTGAGTGCTTTTACCCAATCTCAGTTGCTATACTATTTTAACTATATTTATTTTTCTGCAGGTTGATGATTACCATGTGTTGCTTCTTCAATAGCTTCATCAACTTCTTTAGAAAATTCATTTTTCTGTTCAGCAGTATAATTTAATAATTTATCTAATTCATCAATAATTGCTTGTTTATATTGTTTAACTGTATTGATGTCAAAGTATAATTTACCAGTACGACGAATTAAGAAATCAGTTGGTTTATATACCATTTCGTTTTGTACACTATAAACTAATTGAACGTATAATTCTAATGGCATATTTAAATCTTTTTCATTCGTTAATTGTGCAATTGCGAATAATTTATCTACATTTGAACCGTATTTTGAAGCTAAATTATGTGCCACATCTGTGCTTAATCCAAGTGCTTTACCTTCTTGAACTTTACGATTTACGTAATTTTCAAAGTTTTTACTACCACCAACATCTCCACCAGAAATAGGTGTATTTTTAGTTTTGCTATCCGCAAATTTTAGACTATATTCTTGTTTTAAACGCTTAGCTAATAAATCAACAATTTCTAATGCCATATGACGATATCCAGTTAATTTACCACCAGCAATGGTTAATAATCCTGATTTACCTTCCCAAATTTCATCTTTACGTGAAATTTCTGAAGGATCTTTTCCATCTTCTAAAATTAATGGACGTACGCCAGCCCAAGTTGATTCAATATCAGCATCAGTAACATGTACATCAGGGAACATATAATTGATTGCATCAATTAAATAGTCTCTATCTTCTTGATTAGTTAAAGGTTTTGTTTTTTCATTATTATAGAATGTATCAGTAGTACCTACATATGCTTTACCTTCACGAGGAATAGCAAAAATCATACGACCATCTTTTTCAGTATCAAAGTAAACCGCTTGACGTAATGGGAATTTTGATTGATCGATAACTACGTGAACACCTTTTGTTAAACGTAATTGTTTATTGTTACGTGTATAATCTTTCTTTCTCACTTCGTCTACCCATGGACCAGCAGCATTGATTACTTTTTTAGCATTGATTTGATACTCTTCACCTGTAAGCATATCTTTTACTTTAATACCACTTACTTTATTTTTAGCATCGTATACGAAGTCAGTAGATTTAGTGTGATTAATGACTTCAGCGCCTTTTTCAGCAGCACGTTTCATCACTTCAATTGTTAAGCGAGCATCATCAGTACGATATTCTACGTAGTATCCGCCACCTTTTAAACCATCTTTTTTCACAAGAGGTTCTTTATTTAAAGTAGCTTGTTTTGATAACATTTTTTTACGTTCATGACGTTTAACGCCTGCTAAACGATCATACATTGTTAACCCGATGTTAGTTGTGAATTTACCAAATGTCCCCCCTTTATGCATCGGTAATAACATCCATTCAGGAGTTGTTACGTGGGGACCATTTTCATAAACTATTGCACGTTCTTTACCTGTTTCAGCAACAACTTTGATTTGTGCTTGTTTCAAGTAACGTAAACCACCATGTACTAATTTAGTTGAGCGAGAACTTGTACCTTGCGCAAAGTCTTGCATTTCTACTAAAGCTACTTTCATACCACGTTGTGTAGCATCTAATGCAATACCTGCACCAGTAATTCCTCCACCAATAACTACAACGTCAAATTCTTTATTTCTTAAATTCTTTTTAATTAAGTTCCTGTTAAAAGTAGATAATGCCATAATATACCCTCCAAAATTTATATTAAAAAAAGAGAGACCTATACACACAGAAGCATACTGCATGATAACAGGTCTCTCAAATCTCGACTAATGTATTAACTTAATTACATCATAACATATTCTTTGTAACTAAGCCATAATTAAAAATTAATCTTCTAATTTAAAGACTTGAGTAGCTTCTACTGCTTTCTTCCAACCTTTATATAACTTAGTTCTTGTTTCTTCAGACATTTCTGGATTAAATTCTGTTTCTAATTTCCATCTATCAGCAATGTCTTTTTTATCTTCCCAAAAGTCTACAGCCAAACCTGCTAGATAAGCAGCTCCAAGTGCTGTTGTTTCTTGAACTTCCGGACGTTCAACTGATGTATCAACAATATCTGCTTGGAATTGCATTATAAAGTTATTTTTTACTGCGCCACCATCAACACGTAAATTATTTACTTCAATTCCTGAATCTTTAGACATTGCTTCCATAACATCGCGTGTTTGATAACATAAAGATTCTAATGTTGCACGAATGAAATGTTCTTTTTCAGTACCACGAGTTAATCCGAAAATCGCACCACGTGCTTCAGAATCCCAATATGGTGTACCAAGTCCTACGAATGCAGGAACAAAGTAGACATTATCAGTAGAATTAACACGTGTTGCATAGTTTTCAGTTTGCGGTGCAGAATTAATAATTCTTAAACCGTCACGTAACCATTGAATTGCTGATCCAGATACGAAAATTGATCCTTCAAGTGCATAGTTTACTTTACCGTCAAGACCATAAGCAATTGTAGTTAACAATCCACTTTCAGACGTTACAGGTTCTTCACCAGTGTTCATTAACATGAATCCGCCAGTACCATACGTATTTTTCACATCACCACGTTCGAAACAAGCTTGACCAAACAATGCTGCTTGTTGGTCACCAGCAATACCAGCAATTGGTACTTCTTGACCAAAGAAATGATAATCTTTAGTATGTGCATAGATTTCACTAGATTCTTTAACTTCTGGAAGTATTGCTTTAGGAATATCTAGTAATTCTAATAATTCATCATCCCATTTAAGTTCATGAATGTTATACATTAATGTACGGCTAGCATTTGAATAGTCTGTAATATGTGCTTCTCCACCAGAAAGTTTCCACACTAACCAAGTATCGATAGTTCCGAATAATAAATCCCCATTTTCTGCTTTTTCTCTTGCACCTTTAACATTATCTAATATCCATCTTACTTTTGTTCCAGAGAAGTAAGGGTCTAATAATAAACCTGTTTTATTACGAAATGTTTTTTCGTGACCTTGTTCTTTTAATTCATTACAAATATGTTGTGTTTGACGAGATTGCCAAACAATTGCATGATAAATTGGACGGCCTGTTTTCTTATCCCAAATGACCGTAGTTTCACGTTGGTTAGTAATACCAATACCTTTAATTTGTTCAGGGTCAATTTCATTTTCATTTATCACTTCAGCCATTACTGCTAATACTGATGTCCATATTTCATTGGCGTCATGCTCTACCCAACCAGATTTAGGAAAGTATTGTTTAAATTCTCTTTGCGCAACGCCTTGAATTTCTCCTTCTTTATCAAATAAAATTGCTCTAGAGCTAGTTGTGCCCTGGTCTATTGACATGATGTATTGTTCCATAATTTTTCTCCTTCTTTCATTCTGACTGTATGTGTTAAGTATCCTTTGAATCACATAGTCAATATATTATATGATTTAAAACTAAATTTTTACTTTTAATAAATTGATTCAATATCTTTATTGTTATTTGATTTATTAAGAGATAAACCAATAAGTAATGTAACAATTACAACTACAATGCTAACACCACTCATAAAAGTAAATTCATTTTTATAAAAAACTTGATAAATTACAGCACCTAGCATACCGCCAGCAATTGGTCCTAGTACTGGTACAATAGCATACCACCAATTAGATCCTCCTTTACCAGCAATTGGTAAAATCGCATGTGCAATTCTTGGTCCTAAGTCACGAGCTGGATTAATGGCATAACCTGTAGGCCCACCTAAACTTAAACCTATTGCAATAATTAAACTACCCACAATTAATGGGTTTAATCCATCTGCAATTTTATTTACCCCAATAAATAAAATCCCTAAACTTAAAATAGCAGTTCCAATAATTTCACTTAAAAAGTTAGCAAAATAATTTTTAATAGCAGGTGCAGTAGAGAATACGCCTAATTTTGCACCTTGATCTTTAGTTGCTTTCCAATGTGGTAAATACATTAACCAAACAAGTGTAGCTCCTACAATTCCTCCTAACATTTGACAAACAATATATCCTGGTACTTTTATCCAACTAAAACTTCCCTCAACTGCTAAAGCAATTGACACAGCTGGATTTAAATGGGCTCCAGAAAATTGTCCTACTGCATAAACTCCCATAGTTACAGCTAAGCCCCATCCAGCGGCAATAACGATCCAATCAGATTCTTGTCCAGCGCTACGTTTTAAATTTACATTTGCACATACGCCTCCACCGAACAAAATAAGAATGGCCGTGCCTAAAAACTCTGCTAAATAAGCATTCATGTTTTAACCTCCTACAAGGCAAAGAGACTTCTACAAACTATATAATTAGGGTTGCAGAAATCTCTTCATCTCTCATTCAAATATTAACTTGTATAAATCATACAAAATAATTGTAAGCGTTGTCAATGATTTTTGTAAAAAAATTGTCACAATTTATTTTATAGATTAAAAGAGCGTATTATAATTATTTTTTATCAATACATAAAAAAACCTGAGACATCAATTTTGTCTCAGGTTAAAAATATAATTTCTACCATAATTTTCTGTTACTTGTGGTTACATAACTTGCACCACTATTAATTGCATCATTCACTTCTTTTTCTTCTTCGATTAGCCCACCTGCTATAATTTTAGCAGTCGTTGCTTCTCTTACATTTTCAACAATTTTATGAGCAATACCTGGTAGTACTTCAACATAATCTGGGTCCACTTTCTTTATGAGTTGTATACTACGATTGAGTGCTTGACTATCAATAATAAAAACTCTAAAAATAGTAAGTACATTTAATGATTTTGCTTTTTGAATAACTTTTGTTTTTGTTGAAACAATCCCTTTTGGTTTATAAGTTTGAATGATATATTCACATGCATATTCATCATGTGCCATTCCTTTAATTAAATCAATATGAATATATGCTTCAATGTCATGTTTTTTAAGTAACTCTATAATGCTTCTTAAATGACCTACATGCATATCTAAAAGGACACACACTTTATAATCCGTTTGAATTAATTTCTCTAAATCTTTCATATTTCGAATTGCTGGTAGTACGTGTTCTTTCATTTCTATGCATCCCTTCTACATTACTCGTTTAAATAATTTCTCTAATTCATAATTTGAAAAGTTAATAATAATTGGTCTACCATGAGGACAAGTAAATGGATCTTCCGCTTCTCTTAATTGATCAATTAAATCTGCCATTTCATTCTTTTTTAAATAATGATTTGCTTTAATTGACTTCTTACAACTCATCATAATAGCTGCGTCTTCACGCATTTTTTTAACGTCAATTTTTTTATGATTTAATACGAGTTCAATCATATCTTTAATAATTTCCTCTGCTTCCACTTTAGGAAACCATACTGGATAACTATTTACAATATAGTCATATCCACCAAAATGTTCTAAATGGACCCCTACTTTATCAAGTTCTTCTCGATATTGATCAATAATTAATTGCTCGTCTTTTGAGAAGTGAAATGTTAAAGGAATTAACAAATCTTGTACTTCATTTGATACTTCGCCTATCTTTTCTCTGAAATATTCGTATTTAATACGTTCTTGTGCAGCATGTTGATCTATCATAAACATTCCATTTTCATTTTGAGCAATAATATAGGTACCGTGTACTTGGCCAACTACTTCCATATATGGCACACGTCGAGACGGTGTTGAACTTACTTTACCTTTAATATCTTGTTCTTCTTGATTTGTAACATTCTCTTGAAAGTCATCATTTTCATCATAATTATAAATATTGGTTTCATCATGTCGAGTGTTATCGATTGAAGATTCGGCACGATCTAAACTATTTAAAATATCTTTTTGAATGTCGAAGTAATCTTTATCCATACTACGTTTATTATTATAGACACTAGAATTTTCGTTATCTTCTCTAGTGTAAGAATCATCAGAGGTATGTGCTTCATCATATTGATGACTTATTGTTGAAAAGGTATTGTTAGTCGAAATGTTGGGGTCATTTTTATTTTCTAATTGTTTTGTCTCATTTGAAATATTTTGTTGTTTTTGTTCAAAATCGATTTTTTGTTGTTCAAATGTATGCAATACTTTATTTTTTTTAGGTGTTCGATCTAAATCGTTTTTAGGAATTAATATTCTATCTTTAAATGCATGTCTAATTTTTTCAATAATTAAATTATAAAGTTGTTCTTCTTTTGAAAGTCTAACTTCAAGTTTCGTTGGATGCACATTGACATCTACTAAAATTGGATCCATTTCTATATTGATATAGCAAATAGGGTAACGACCTATGGTTAGAAGTGTATGATATCCTTCAGTAATAGCTTTATTTAAAGCGAAATTTTTGATATATCGACCATTAATAAAAATTGAAATATAATGTTTATTACTACGAGAATGTTCCGGTTTAGCAACAAATCCTTCTAAATGATAGTCACTAGTATCGCCAGAAATGTGAACTAAATCTTTTGCAACTTTAATACCATATATTTCAGCCATCACTTCATTTGTTCTTCCAGAACCATTCGTTTTTAACATCGTTTTTCCATCAGATATAAGTGAAAAGCGAATGTTTGGATGACTCATTGCCATTCGATTAACAATATCTGTAATTTTTCCTAATTCTGTATATAAACTTTTAATATATTTTAACCGAGCTGGCGTATTATAAAATAATGATTCTACTTTAATATCTGTTCCTTTTTTGGCTTTTGCTGGTTTTTGAGATAATATTTCACCATTTTCAGCATAAATTTCGTGACCATTTTCATTATCTGTACACGTTTTAAGTGTCACTTTAGCTACAGATGAAATACTGGCCAGTGCTTCACCTCGAAACCCTAATGTTCTGATATGAAACAAATCGTCATCATCATTTATTTTACTGGTAGCATGGCGATGAAAAACAAGTTGCAAATCATCTTGCTCAATTCCAGTTCCATTGTCGACTACACGAATTGAGGAAATACCTGATTGTTCTACTTCTATATTAATTTCAGTCGCCTTAGCATCAATTGCATTTTCAAGTAATTCTTTTACTACTGAACTAGGACGTTCAACCACTTCTCCTGCAGCAATTTTATTTGCTAAAGATGTTTGTAATTCTTTAATTTTACCCATGTATTAACACCTCTATCTTAACTGATTTTGTAATTCGCTTAACTTAAGTAATGCTTCAATAGGTGTCATATTTGAAATATTTAAATTTTTAATTTGTGCTTCTATTTCACTTTGTGTTTCATTCGAATTAAATAAGTCAAAACTTGTTTGTTCAAACACATCTGTTTGTTTAATAGTTGAGTGTTCTTCCTTATTATTTAAATGATTCTTATTTTCAATATCTTTAGAGTTGTCATTATAATGTTGACGATGGACATTCTCATCTAATACTCCATTTTGTTCAAACGCATTTAAAATAACTTGAGCTCTTTCAATTACTTTCTCAGGAAGATTTGCTAATTTAGCAACTTGAATACCATAACTATCATCAACAGCACCCTCTTTAACTTTATGAAGGAAAATAAGTTCACCTTGATACTCATCTGCTGCTACATGTACATTTTTTAAACTAGATAGCTGTTGATCTAATGTTGTTAATTCATGATAATGGGTTGAAAAAAGCGTCTTAGCATGTGATGTTTCAGATACATATTCAATCATAGCTTGCGCTAGAGATAAGCCATCATATGTTGACGTTCCTCGTCCGATTTCATCAAAGATGATTAAACTATCTGCTGTTGCGTATGTTAATGCTTTTTGTGCTTCTAGCATTTCAACCATAAAGGTACTTTTACCGGATACTAAATCATCTGCTGCACCAATTCTTGTGAAAATTTGATCAAAAATCGGTAATATTGCATTATCACATGGTACATAAGCTCCCATTTGTGCCATGATACTAATGATTGCCACTTGTCGCATATAAGTTGATTTACCGGACATATTTGGGCCAGTAATCAAATAAATAAAGTTATTTTGATCAAGATAACAATCATTTGGTACATAATCATTATAATCCATCACACGTTCTACAACAGGATGTCTAGAATTTTCTAAGTTCAATGTTTTATCATCACTAAATTTTGGTCTAACATAGTTATATTTTTGTGCAATTTCTGCAAAACTTTGTAAACAATCAAGCTCTGATATCACTTTTGCTTGTCTTTGTAATCTTTCAGTATATGATTTAACATGCTCTCTCAATCGAATAAACAGTTGATATTCTAATTCAATTGCTTTATCTTCTGCACCTAAAATAATATCTTCTTTTTCTTTTAATTCGTCTGTAATAAATCTTTCTGCATTAGATAAAGTTTGTTTACGATGATAGCCATGCTCGCTTGGTTCGAATCCTTGAAGATTAGCACGTGTGATTTCAATAAAGTAACCAAAAACTTTATTGTAGCTAATTTTTAAAGATTTGATACCTGTTCTTTCACGTTCTTTCGCTTGAAGTTGTGCGAGCCAATCTTTTCCATTTTTAGATGCTTCTAAATACTCATCTAGTTGTTTACTGAATCCTTGTTTGAACAGCCCCCCATCTTTAACTGAAATAGGTGGTTCTTCTACTAAACTATCTTCCAAGACTGTCAGTAAATCTTCTAATGGTTCTAATGTGCTAAACTGCGTTGTTGTCACACTATTCATTTGTTCAAGAAGTGATTTAATATTTGGAATTTCAGAAATAGAATGTTTGAGTTGAATCAAATCACGAGCATTTACATTTCCATAACTTACTCGTCCTACTAATCTTTCAATATCATATACTTGATTAAGGTAACCTCTTAGAGTATCTCTTTCTATAAAATGATCAATAAATGATTCTACGATATCTAATCGTTGTTCAATATTGTCTTTATGAATAAGTGGGCGATCAATCCACTGTTTCAAGCGTCTTGCACCCATAGGTGTTTTTGTTTCATCCATTAACCATAACAATGTTCCTTTTTTACTTTTTAAACGTATGCTTTCAGTAAGCTCTAAATTGCGTTTTGCATAATAATCCATTTTCATAAAGTCAATCGCCGCATAGGTTATCACGTCTTCAATATGAGACAAATCTCTTTTTTGAGTATGATGAATATAATCTAACAATAATTGTGTTGTCAAAAACATTAAATTATTTTCTAATGTATTGACACTATATTCCATATCAGAAATTTCTTCTCTAACTGTAATCGTTTCTGTAGTAAGTGAAATTTGTTTTTTTAAATCTTCATTTATGTCTTCTCGTACTACAATTTCATTTGGGTTAATCGTAATGATTTCATTAATTAACGTGCTTTCATCTTCAAAATTGGTAGCTTTTAATTCACCAGTAGAAACATCACAATAACTTAATGCGTATCCATTTTCATTCTGAATGAAGCTAAGAATATAATTATTTTGATTTTCATCCATTCCGCCTTGTTCCATCATTGTTCCAGGTGTGACTACTTTAACTACTTCTCTTTTAACCATGCCTTTAGTTTGTTTTGGATCTTCCATCTGTTCACAAATAGCAACTTTATATCCATTGTTAATAAGTGTTTCAATATAGCTATTTGCTGAGTGATACGGAACACCACACATTGGAATTGGATTTTCTTTTTTAGCATCTCTTTTAGTTAAAGTAATTTCTAATACTCTAGATGCTTCTTTAGCATCTTCAAAGAACATTTCATAAAAATCACCTAATCTAAAAAACAATAAGCAATCTTGATATTGAGATTTTATTTTTAAATATTGTTGCATCATAGGTGTCACATTAGCCATATTTTTTTCACAACCTTACTGATATATACTTGTTTCTCACATTTTAACTTGTATATTTTAACATATGTCATACTGAAGCGCTCGTTATCTAAATTAGAATATTATTCTACAACTTAAAAATAAAAGATTATCATCTCTTTATTCCGCTTAATAAACACTAAACTTATTAAGCGTATGAAATGATAATCTTAAATAAAATATTTATTTGAATTTATCTAATAATCCACGTTTTTTTAACACTATAAGTAAGATATAACTAATCGCCGCACCAAGGAAACTTGAAACTAAAAATACAAGCATTAATGGTTTGATAAAGAAATGTTGCAAACCTAATATCCAAGATAGTGGAATGCACATTAAACTACCAATGATTCCAGTTCCAATCACTTCTCCAACTGCAGCCATAAATATGTGCTTTCTATACATATAGAAGATGCTAGCTAGAAACACACCAATCATACTACCAGGAAAGGCAAATGCACTGCCAGTTCCAAATATTATTCTTATTAAAGAAGAAATCAAAGCCTGTGCTAAACCATACCATGGTCCTACAAAAACAGCACATAGTACATTTACAAAATGTTGTACTGGGGCTGCTTTTACTGGACCTAAAGGTATAATAATAAAACTACTAAATACGACATTAAAAGCAATGAGTAAAGCTGTAATGGTAAGTTTTTTAGTTTTCATCTTTGAATATTCCCTTCTGTTTATGAGTCATGATGTGCTTTTTCATTATGCTTATTTAAACTTTGTTCCATAGTAGAAACCATCAATTGCAACAACTCATTTGCTTCAAATTGCGCTGACCGAAACTCTTCAACAATAGGTAATGCATTGATTTCTTTTTCAAGTTGAGAAATTTCTTTTTCAGATTTTTGATAAGCCTGATGCTTGCCATAATTTTGAAAATTTACTGACTGTTTTTGTTGCAATTTTAATTGTTTCATTTTTTGGTCAATTGATGAATTCTCATGAATTTGTTGCTCTACATTTTGATATTGTTTAATCAATTCTAGTCCCTTTATTTTGTTCGATACACTATCTGCTTGTTTTAGAATATCTTCTTTCTCATACATATTAATTAGTCACCATAACTTGATTATGAAAATGTAAAAATTCACCATTTAATGAGTATTGTTTTGCTTCTTTAACTTTAACATCAACAAGCTGACCAATGGCTTCACGTGGTCCTTTAAAGTTAACTAATTTATTTTTTTCAGTATAACCTGCTAGAACTGTTTCATCTTTTTTACTTGTTCCTTCACATAAAACAGTAACAACTTGTCCTTCATAATGTTGCATTGCTTTTTCTGAATATTGACCAACTTTTTTATTTAAACGTTGCAAGCGATCTTTTTTCACTTCAGTTGGAACATTATCTTTCATTTTAGCAGCAGGCGTACCATCTCTTTGTGAATACAAATACGTATAAGCATGTTCAAATTGAACTTCATCGTATAATGAAAGTGTTTCTTCAAATTGTTCTTCTGTTTCGTTAGGATATCCTACTATTATGTCAGTAGTAAGGGCGACATTAGGAATAGCTTCTTTAATTCTATCAACTAAATCCAAGTAACTTTCACGTGAATATTTACGTCCCATTATTTTTAATACAGCATTATTTCCAGATTGCACAGGTAAATGAATGTGAGGAACGATATTTCCACCTTTTGCAATCACTTCAATCATTCTATCTGTAAAATCCCAAGGATGACTCGTTGTAAAACGTACACGTGGAATGTCAATTTTAGAAATATCCTCTAATAAATCACCTAGACCATAATCTAAATCTTTAATATCTTTTCCATATGAATTAACGTTTTGTCCTAGAAGCGTAATTTCCTTATAACCTTCACGAGCGAGACCTCGAACTTCTTCAATGATATCTTGTGGTCTACGACTGCGTTCTTTTCCTCGTGTAAAAGGTACAATACAATATGTACAGAATTTATCACATCCATACATAATATTAACCCATGCTTTTGTACTTCCTTCACGCACTTTAGGTAGGTTTTCAATAACGTCGCCTTCTTTAGACCAAACCTCAACGACCATGGCTTTTGATAAATATGCTTCTTCTAAAATTTCAGGTAATTTATGGATATTATGCGTTCCAAAAATCATATCCACATTTTGATATGATTTTAAGATTTTATTTACAACAGATTCTTCTTGTGACATACAACCGCATACACCAATTAATGTTTCAGGTCTATTTTTCTTTAAATGTTTTAAATTACCTATTTCACTAAATACTTTATTTTCAGCATTTTCACGAATAGCACATGTATTAATTAATATAACATCCGCTTCATTAATATCATCAGTTGCTTGATAGTCTAAAGCTTGCAAAATTCCTGCCATTACTTCAGTATCATGTGCATTCATTTGACAACCATATGTTTTAATTAAAAATGTTCGTCCTTTCCCCATACCTTTATATTTATCTTCAATATGAAAATCTCGGTTATATTGAACATCTTGTTTACCACGCTTTTTTGCTTCTTTAAGATTAGGTGGTTGATAAACATGTTCGAAATATTTACTATAGTCTTTTTCTGCTTTTTTATTACGTTCGTTTAAAATATCTATCGTACCAGCTTTTCTTTGCTCTTCATTCACTTTACAAAAATCCTTTCTATATGCCCTAATATCATTAGTACATTATATTAAAATTAGCATTAAAGTGCAAAAAGAGTTTACAAATTAATATATTCTATTATTAAATATTGAATAAAAAAGTGGAATAGATGTCATCTTGAATCTTACTCCACTTTAACTAAACTTCATTTAACTTTAACATATGTTATGCTTCATCATATTTACCAGTTAGAGTTTCAATAGATATCCCTTCTGGCACATGATAAAACTTCACTTGGCTAATAATACTAGGACATTCTAATTCAACCATTCTTTCATTCAATTTTTGAATTAAAATTAAGCATTCACTCATATCACCTTGGACAGTCGTTTCAAGAGGACCTACTCTGTAATGTAGCCCCGACTGATCGATAATTTTAATAGCTTCATCTACATAAGGAATAACATCATCATTATTAGGTGTTTTAGGAACTATTTGTACACTCATTAACGTATCTTGCATAAATTTCACCTCTATGATTTATTTATAATTTTATTTTATCATGATTATCTTTATAAATCTGAGTTATTCTATATTTTCTATTGCAGATTTTATGGCTTTTGCAAAGTCGTACATTAATTTATCCCAATTTGACTGATTTTCTCTACTTTTTCGATTTATTTTATTATTTTTGAAAAAAGCCTTACGTAATGAGGTAGTTAACTCAATTTGTACACCTCTACCTCTAGTTGTACAATTAACAATATTATTATCCTGTTGACCTGAAATATGGCTTGGTGCTTCTTTTGCTTTTATACCAATATGATTTAATTGTTCTTTGATGAGTGATTTTAGACGTTCATCTTTTCCACCAACATAAGCAATGCTCTCGTTCCCTTCACAACCATGAATAGCAATAGCTTGGTTACTTTCAGTTACCAGATTCATTGCATCTTTATTATCATAACGTGTAGAAGTTACGTGCAATTCTTTATTTCCTTTACTACGTAAACCTTCGAAAATAAAGTAATTATATCCTCCTTCATCAGCAATTATACTTGCTAATTCAGTTGTAGCAGGTTCAATGCCTCCACCATGAATTGCTAATATTGAAACACTACTATTTCGATTTCTAGTTATTATTTTCCAGTCTTCATTTTCTATCGTTTCTTTTTCCAATTCTTGCATTGATTTAAATTTGTCCAACATCCCCACTCCTTTTATTTACTATATTATTTTCTTCCCTAATAAAAATAAATAAATGAAGTTTAACAAGATTTTTATAAATTTAAACTTAAATTAAAAGACATTCTTGAAGTCATATGATACTTTCAAGAATGCCTTTAAAAAAATTATACAAATTGAGCAGTTAAGTCATTAAACTCTTGTTCAGAAAGACGGATATCTCTTTTAGTTAATGCACTTTCATCTAATTCTTCAATTTGTGATTCATATGAAGGTGTTGTTGTGTCTTGATATACAATACCTTTAACTAGTGATTCATGTTCTAATACAGTTTTCATCGCTAATTGTTTATCTGTTGGATCATAATTTTCAATATCTTCTATACTAGTTAAGTGTTCTTTAAACCAATCATACGTATTCACTTTATTATATGTTACACATGGAGAAAACACATTTACAAATGAAAAACCATCATGATTAATTGCATCTTCAATTAATTTCGTCAATGCTTTAATATCACTTGAAAAACCTTGTGCTACAAATGTAGCACCTGATGATAGTGCTAATTCTAATGGCGCAACATTTTTTTCTATATTTCCTTTAGGTGTTGATTTAGTTACAAATCCAACAGCAGAAGATGGGGACGTTTGACCTTTAGTTAGGCCATAAATTTGGTTATCCATAACAATATAAGTAATATTCATATTGCGACGTAATGCATGAATTGTATGACCCATGCCAATCGCATAACCATCTCCGTCGCCACCTGAAGCAATGACTGTTAAGTCTTTATTAGCCATTTTCACTCCCTGTGCAAGAGGTAATGCACGACCATGAATACCATGTACCCCATAAGAGTTAATATAACCTGATAAACGACCTGAACAACCTATTCCAGTAATTAATGCCACTTCTTCAGGTTCTAAACCTAAATTTGCTGCCGCTTTTTGGATTGCAGCTTGTACTGAAAAGTCTCCACACCCTGGGCACCAGTTTGGCTTCACACTGTTTCTAAAATCTTTAAATGTAGCCAATTACATCATCTCCTTCATATCTTTAGCTACTGAAAGTCCTTTTTCTTCTATTTCATGTGGTAAAAAAGGTGTACCATCATATTTAGTTTGATTAACTAATTTGTCTTGAATGGCAGTATTCATTTTTAAGATATTTGATAATTGGCCTTGATAGTTATGCTCAGCTACTATGACGCTTGAAGCTTTATCAATAGCTTGTTGAATAATATCTTTTGGTAATGGGTGAAGTTGGCGAATTTGCATCGTATTAACTTTAATACCATTATTATTTAATCGTTTACTTCCTTCTTCAATTGCACCTTTACTTGAAATAAATCCGATATATAAAATATCTGCTTTCTCATGTTTCTCATCATAATCAACAGGTGTTTCAATAAGTAAGTTCGCAGTTTTACTCATACGTTTTTCCATTTGTTCACGTCTGTTGTCAGCAGCTTCACTTGGCTTACCTTCTTGATTATGTTCAACACCAGTAACATGGTGAATACCACCTTTAACACCAGGGATTGGACGTTGTGAAATTCCAGATGTTGTAAGTGCATAACGTTTAAAGTATGATCTATCATCTTCATCACGTTCAATATCTGATTGAATAAGCTCTCCACGTTTAATTTGAATTCTATTGTAATCGAGTTGTTTTACTGTTTGTTTACCTAATGACAATTGCAAATCGCTTAATACGATAACCGGACATTGATATTCTTCAGCTAAATTAAAAGCTTCCATAGTTAAATAAAAAGCATCTTCAGCATCAGTTGGTGCTACTACTATCTTAGGAATATCTCCATGTGTTCCATATATCATTTGCATTAAATCTGACTGTTCTTGTTTTGTAGGTAATCCAGTTGAAGGGCCTCCACGTTGCGTATTAACAATAACTAGTGGTGTTTCAGTCATACCTGATAAACCAATGGCTTCCATCATTAAAGATAAACCTGGTCCCGCACTCGCAGTAAATGCTCTAACTCCTGCATAGTTCGCACCAATTGCCATATTCGCTGCAGCAATTTCATCTTCAGTTTGTACTACAGTTCCTCCTACTTTTGGAACATTTGCAATCATATACTCCATAATTTCTGAAGCGGGCGTAATTGGATAAGCTGCCATAAATCTTGAACCAGCCGAAATCGCGCCTAATCCAATTGCATCGTTACCAATCATGTATAAATGTGGTGTACCCTCACTATCTTCTAGTAAATAATCACCATTTACTGTATCTAATTTATCCTTCATCAACTCATAACCCTGATGAAGCGCTTCTATATTCATTTCAACAACTTTTTGACCTTTTTTAGTAAACATATTTGTAATTAACGTTTCGAAAGTTGTTGTATCTAATTTCATTACTGCGCAAGTTGCACCAATCGCTACCATATTTTTCATCAGTGCAGTACCTAATTCTTTAGCTGTTAATGTTAACGGTAATTCAATAAGTTGAGCGCGACAATGTTCTGGTTTAGAAGGTTTAGCTTTAGCATCTGCAATAATAATACTATCTTCTCTCATTTCATGATGATTTAATTCAATTGTCTCTTGATCAAATGCAACTAAAATATCTAAATCATCACTAATTGCATGAACTGGAGAAGTTGAGACTCTTATTTTATTATTTGTATGACCGCCTTTAATTCGGCTTGAGAAATGTCGATATCCATATAAATAATAACCTTTTCGATTCATTGCAGTAGCAAATATTTCTCCAGTTGACTCAATACCTTCACCTTGTTGTCCGCCCACTTTCCATGATATTTGTGGTTTCATATCATTAGCCTCCTGTGGAATTAATTCATACTAAATCATAACAAAAATAACCACCGTCTTACTATGTCAACAGTGGCTTTTATTTAAATTCATACTAATGGACTATACACTATTTATCAAAAGGATGATCCTCATTGATTAAAATGCGTTCTATGAGTTTGGTTCTTCCATTTTTATCTAAATCTATAATAACACCTGAAAGTACACTTCTACCATTATCAGGCACTACATGTCGTTGTGGTAAACTTGTAATAAAACGCTTAATAACTTCCTCGCGATTAATCCCTAGTATTCCATCATAATAACCAGTCATACCTACATCTGTAATATAGCCTGTACCATTGGGCAAAATACGCTCATCAGATGTTTGAATATGAGTATGTGTGCCTACAACAGCGCTGACTCTTCCATCTAAATACCAACCCATTGCATTTTTCTCTGAAGTAGTTTCTGCATGAAAATCTACAAAAATATAATTAGTTTCTTTTTTAGCTTCTTCAATCAATTGATCTGCTTTTTTAAATGGATCATCAATATCTTGCATAAATGAACGTCCTTGCAAGTTAATGATGGCAACTTTAATATCATTAACCTGAATAAAACGCATGCCAACACCTGGCGCTTCACTCGGAAAATTAGCAGGTCTTATCATTCTTTTAGCATCATCAATAAAGTCATAAATTTCTCTTTGACCATAAGTATGATTACCCATTGTCATAAAATCCACGCCATCTCTAAGCAATTGTTTATATAATTTTTCAGTTAAACCTTTTCCATGAGCAGCATTTTCTGCATTAACAATGCTCAACGTAGGCTTATAAGCTTGCTTTAATTTAGGCAAATATTCAGCAATGGTATTTCTCCCTACTTTTCCTACGATATCTCCAATAAATAAAATTCGCATTAATGTTCATCCTCTCACAATATAGTGTAATTGAAATAACTATATAATTAAAGGTAGAGTTTCATATTTTTTAAAATTACACAGTCTTAACTTTAGCATGCATACAGCATATGTTATTATAATATTATAAAAATTTAGGAGTTGTATAATTAAATGTCTATTAATATCGATCCAGAAAAATTTGCAGAACTAGTTGTAAAAGCAAACCCATCAAAATCAGAAGATGCAGAAGATATGGCCAAAGAAAGCTTAGAATTATATATTAACGCATACCGTTTAGCAGAAAGATATTCTAATATTGCTACAAATTGTTATGATACAGCTGAAATTCTTTCTGAAATCAAAAAAACTGATTTACAACTTAAATAATGAAAAACCTGAGACATTTTAAACATGTCTCAGGTTTTTTAGTACTCAGTGAGTCCCTATTTAATTTTAAAAATTACTTCGCATACTCTACTGCTCTAGTCTCTCTAACAACTGTCACTTTAATATGTCCTGGATATTGTAATTCTTCTTCAATTTGATTTTTTATATCTCTAGCTAATCGGTAAGATTTTAAATCATCTATTTCTTCAGGAGAAACAATAACTCTAATCTCTCTACCAGCTTGAATTGCGAACGCTTTTTCAACACCTTCATAACTTTCTGAAAGAGTTTCTAAGCGTTCTAATCTACGAATATAATTTTCAAGTGTTTCTTTACGTGCTCCTGGACGCGCGGCCGATAATGCATCTGCAGCAGCTACTAGAATTGAAATTATAGATGTTGGTTCAACATCTCCATGATGTGAATGAATCGCATTAATAACAGTTTCAACTTCACCGTATTTTTTAGCTAATTCAACACCAATTTCAACATGGCTACCTTCAACTTCATGATCAATTGCTTTACCTACATCATGTAGTAATCCAGCTCTTTTTGCTAAACTAACATCCTCGCCTAATTCAGCAGCTAACATTCCAGAAAGATGTGCGACTTCCATAGAATGTTTTAAGACATTTTGGCCGTAACTTGTTCTATAGTTTAAGCGGCCTAAAATTTTCACTAAATCTGGATGCATATTGTGAACATTGATTTCAAATGTTGCTTGTTCACCTGCATCTCTAATGATGTCATCTACTTCTTTTCTAGCTTTATCTACCATTTCTTCGATACGACCTGGATGAATTCTTCCATCAGAGACTAAATTCACTAATGCAGTCCTAGCGATTTCACGTCTAATTGGATCAAATCCAGATAAAATCACTGCTTCAGGAGTATCATCAATAATCAAGTCGATACCTGTTAACGTTTCTAAAGTACGAATATTTCTACCTTCTCTACCAATAATTCGACCTTTCATCTCATCATTTGGTAAATTAACTACTGAAACAGTAGATTCCGTTGTATGATCAGCAGCTAATCTTTGTACAGTAGTAGCTAACAATTCTTTTGCTGTTTTGTTAACTTTTTCTTTAGCTTCTCTTTCTTTTTCCTTAACAAGCACTGCAATATCTTGTGACAGTTCTTCTTCCACTCTATGAAGTTGTTCATTAACTGCTTCCTCTTGAGTGAGACCGGAGATGCGTTCTAATTCTTGTTCATGCTTCATTATTAACGTCTGAACACTACTCTCTTTTGCATCTACTTGTTGTTGTCTTTCTTCAATTTTGGATTCTTTTTGATCTAAAATCTCATCTTTTTTATCCAATAATTCTGATTTACGATCTAAATTTTCCTCTTTTTGAAGATTTCGGGCTTCTTGTCTTTGAAGCTCACTACGTCTTTCACGTAGCTCTGTTTCAACTTGTTCTCTAATGATTTGATTTTCTTCTTTTGCCTCTAATAATTTCTCTTTTTTGATATTATCTGCTTCTTTTTGTCCTTGTTTGATAATATCATTAGCAGTTTGTCTAGCTTGAATTTGCTTTTGATGTAATATATTTCGGGCTAAAAAATACCCTACAACAACCCCTAGAATAATCCCCAGCAAAATGAGTAGGAGGTCTAATAAATTCACATAAACACCTCCTTTTTCTAGGTATTTGCTTGTATATTAAAATCTCTATGATTTTTTATAAATTGTATAAATAATATACATATTAATTGTACGTTTATGTACTCAGTAGTGTCAAGATATGAAATTTCACTTCAATTTCACTACACATACTTATAAAAGAAAGAGAGTGACATTGAATTCATTTCGAACTCATCATTCACTCTCACACAAAATAATTTTAATATTTTTAAGTATATTCTAGTTAAAGCATTAAAAATTTAACATTATTCTTCATCGAATAATGTTTGTGATGATTTATCTTCATTTTCTTCAACATCACCATCGAAAATGCCTAATTTTTCACGTAATTTGCGATCGATTTCATCTTTAATTTGAGGGTTTTCTTTAAGATATGTTTTAACATTTTCCTTACCTTGACCCATTCTCTCACCATTATATGAGTACCAAGCACCAGATTTATCGACAATATCATTTTCTACACCTAAGTCAATTAATTCGCCCTCTTTTGAAATACCTTGACCATACATGATATCTACTTCAGCAATTCTAAATGGTGGTGCTACTTTATTTTTAACAACTTTAATTTTAGTTCTGTTACCTACAATATCTTGACCTTGTTTTAATTGTTCTGCACGACGCACTTCTAAACGTACTGAGCTATAGAATTTTAATGCTCTACCACCTGGTGTAGTTTCTGGATTACCAAACATTACTCCAACTTTTTCACGAATTTGGTTAATAAATATAGCTGTAGTATTTGATTTTGAAATTGCACCTGAAAGTTTACGCAAAGCCTGAGACATTAAACGTGCTTGAAGACCAACATGTGTATCTCCCATTTCACCTTCAATTTCAGCTTTAGGAGTCAAAGCAGCAACTGAGTCTACAACAACAATGTCAACTGCTCCACTTCTTACGAAAGCTTCTGCTATTTCTAAACCTTGTTCACCATGGTCGGGTTGAGAAAGATATAAATTATCTATATCAACACCTAATGCTTCAGCATATACTGGATCAAGTGCATGTTCAGCATCGATAAACGCAGCAACGCCTCCATTTTTTTGTACTTCAGCAATGGCATGAAGTGCTACTGTTGTTTTACCGGAACTTTCAGGACCATATATTTCAATAATTCTTCCTTTAGGATAACCACCTACACCTAGTGCATTATCTAAAGTAACTGAACCACTTGATACACTAGATACACGACGACCTTTATTATCGCCTAATTTCATTACTGCACCCTTACCAAAGGATTTTTCCATATTTTTTATAACTGTATCTAAAGCTTTTTGACGATCATTATCCAAAACGAAACCTCCTATATGAGATAGTTATCTATTTAATATTATATATATATTATACTCTTAACCATATTCAAACACAAGTATTTTGCGAATATTTGTTCGTATAAAAAGAGAACAATGAATACAAAATCGAACAAATGTGCCCGAAAATTATAACCATTTTTTAATTTAAGTACATTTTAGTGCCAATTTAATAATCTTATTAATACATAATTTTGACTTCTGTTGGGCAGTATATTTCTTGATTGTGTTATCTTAAATGTAGTCATTTTAAAATCATCTTTTGTATTAATTGCTAGATAAACTTCCTCTTTCTCATGTAATATTGCTATACCCATTTCAGTTTTATATAAATCTTTTACATATGAAGAGGCGTCTCTTAATTGCATTTCAATACTTGAATGATGATTTAAAAATATATCATTATCTGGTAATATTCCTTTTAATATATTTTGTTTATCAAAGCGTTTTAAACGAGTATAAATCGCTCCATCCGTTACCCCGTCATATATACTTACTGTAGAATTCATTTGTTCCATTACAGATTGTTCTAACAATGTGTCATCTGAACCATAATAAAATTGACCAATTCGTTCTAGTATTTCTTCTTTTATAGGTTGAATCAATGTTTTACATTCACTTTGTGTAGAAGCATTTGCTGTTAATCTAATATATACTTCATGTTTCCCTGCTAACGGAGCTATCGTAGGATTAGTTTGTTTTTCAATTAAATCCATAAGTTCTGTTTCAACTTTCGATTCTCCAATTCCTGCAAATCTCAGTTGCTCTGAAAAAATAGTATTGTCATTATCTATAAGTAATGGAAGCAACTCATTTTTAGCCATAGGTTGCATTTCACTCGGAGGACCAGGTAACAGAATTACTTTTTTATTATCCATTTCAATAAACATACCTGGAGCCATACCATAATGATTTTTTAATACTTTCGCTCCCTCTACTACAAGTGCTTGTTGTTTATTATTAGGTGTCATTTCTTGCCCTTGTTCTTTGAAAAAATCTTCAATATAATTTAATGCTTCTTCATTAGTCACTAAGTTTTTATTTAATACTTTTGCTACTGTCTGTTTAGTTAAATCGTCTTTAGTTGGGCCCAATCCACCAGTGAGCACTAATGTGTCAAATCTTTTTAGTCCTTCTCTAATAATAAATTCTAAACGATCAGGATTATCACCGATAACTGTATGTTCAACTATATTCTTTCCAATTTGATTGAAAAGTTTTGATAAATATTGGCCATTTGTATTTGCTATTTGACCTAATAATAATTCTGAACCTACTGCTATGATAGATATATTCATATGTCCCTCTCCCTTATATAGTCTTAATTCATATTTTATACTTAATCTATTATATAATCTAAAAAATAACTCAAAAAAATGAGAGTCATTTTATGCGACTCTCATTACATTTCACTTTATTTGATTATACTTTTATTGCTTAAACACATCTCTACCTTTATAGAAATATTCAATTCCTGATAATATTGTAAAGAATACGCCAATGTATAATAATACTTGTCCTAATTGGAATCCAATCCAGTTTGAGAATAAATCACCAAGTAAAATCCAAATAATTGCTACCATTGTAACAGCTGTTTTAATTTTACCTAATTGGCCTGCTGCGCTCACAAATCCTTGTTCAATTTGAAGTAAACGTAAACCTGTAACCGCAAACTCACGAGCAATGATAATAATTGCTACAACTGAATTAGTTAGCCCTAATTGAACCATAACAATAAGAGCACTAGAAACTAATAATTTATCCGCTAATGGATCTAAAAACTTACCCATATTTGTTACAAGTTGCCATTTTCTTGCTAAATAACCATCTAAAAAATCACTTAAAGAAGCTACAATAAAAATAATAGCAGCAATAAGTTGCTCTATTCTTATGTCATATCCACCTAATACAGATACACTTCCAAAACCAAAGTTTACTAGAGCAAATAATATAAATACTGGAATCAAAATCACTCTAAAAACTGTAATCTGGTTAGGTATATTCATTTTAATACCTCATTTCTTAATTTATATGTATATTATATTAATAATACTGCTAATACCCACATAATAAAAGTAATAATTATAACAATACTAATCATAATCAATAATTGAATAGGTTCTTTATTTTTAGTACGATATTCGGGCACTTCGTTGTGTCGATAATGATGTAAAAGTGTATCGAGTTGATTATGTTGATTAGGAATTTCTTCATGATGCACTTTAATGAGTTGATTTACATCCATATTAACTACACTTGCATAACGTCTAATAAAACCTTCAGCGTAATCCACTTTGGCAAGTTGATCAAATTTATTCTCTTCAATATATTTTAACGTTTCTCGCTTTAATTGTGTACGTTGTTCTAATTCTGTTAATGTCATTCCTAATCTTTCTCTTCTACCTTTTAAGGTTTCACCAATTGTTTTCACTTTTGACGCCTCCACCTTCATTACTCAAAAAAACCGAAGCCACCGCCAAACACATCTTCTCCAAAATCTAATGTGTTTTTGCTTTTAATTGCTTGTTGTTTAACTTGTTGTTTCATGTGATCATATTCAATTTTTTGATTCTCATGTTCACGTAGCTCGATAATATAATCAAAATCATCGATGCTATATTGATTTGTTTCTATAAATAAATCTGGATGCTCAACTACTTTTATTGACGGTAAAGTCATCACTTCTTCAACTAACTGTTGATGTTTAGGATTTGTTTCTCTAGCAGTTACCGCACCATCAATAATATAAACATGATTAGCATCATATTCACCTTTTATAAGAGAACTACGAACTGTCTGTTTAATTAATGTTGAACTTATAAATAGCCATCGTTTATGCGCACAGACACTACCTGCGACAATCGATTCTGTTTTTCCAACACGAGGCATCCCTCTAATACCTATTAATTTATGACCATCTTCTTTAAATAATTCTGCTAAAAAGTCGACAAGTAAACCTAAATCTTCACGTTCAAAACGAAATGTTTTTTTGTCACCAGCATCTTGTTCAATATAGCGACCATGACGCACTGCTAAACGATCACGTAACTCTGGAATTCTTAACTTTGTTATTTCTATTTCTTTCAATTCATGAATGATATTTTCAAAACGTGTGACTTTTTCAAGACTATCTGTCTTAATAAGTAATCCACGACGCCCTTGATCAACACCATTTATAGTAATAATACTAATTCCTAACATACCAAGTAAACTCGATACGTCGCCTAAAAGTCCAGCCCGATTAACAATTATCTCGTATTCTAAATACCATTCCTTTTTTTTAGCAACAGTCATCTAACCAACCCCTTGTTTAAATACAATTTGAAATATTCCCCTTATATAATTAAATTTATTATATCATTGATTATAAAAAACGAATCGTCAAATCTGCATTTAAAATTTAGGATACTTTTTAAATATACCAACCACCATTAACCTTTTGGACTGTTCCTGTAATACTCTTAGCATTAGGATGGCATAAATAAGCACACACATGTGCTACTTCTTGTGGAGCTATCATTCTTTGTTGTGGTAGTTCAGATAAGATAACTGCTTTTTCTTCATCACTGAATGCTTTAGCCATACGTCCTGAAACAAAACCAGGTGCTATAGCATTCACAGTGACATTCGTCAATGCTAGCTCTTGACTGAGGGCCTTTACAAATCCAATTTGAGCACTTTTCATTGCTGAATAAATAGTTTCCATACTTGCTCCCGTCTCGCCCCAAATTGATGAGATAACAATAATTCTACCATTTGTACTTTTTCTCAATAGGTCTATGAAATATCGACAGCATCGAATCAACTGTTTGACATGAATATGATAACATTCATCTATCTCTTTATCTTTCATATCTTGTAGCATGCCATATAATGATGTACCACTACTATAAATTAAACAGTCTAACTGTTTTATATGACTAAATATATCATTTAAATCAATATCATGAGTCAAATCCATTTGAATGAATTCTACGGCTTCACCTTTATACTTTTTTTCTAAGGATGAAATATCAGATTGATAATATTGAAGTACTACTTCATATCCCTCTTTTAATAAACGATCTACAATCGCACTACCAATACTACCAGAACCACCAAATACTAATGCCTTCATATTTAATCTATCTCCAAACGGCTATCAACAAGACGATCAATATTTAGATATTGTTTAGCAGTTTCATTAATACTATCTAAAGTAATATTTTCTACAATATCTAACATATCAAATACACTTACACCCTCAAAATACAATTTTGCATATTGATTTGCAATATATTCTGGGGAATTCAAACTAGAGATAAATTCACCAATAAATTGCTTCTTCAATAATTCAAACGCTTCTGAATCTTTTAAGTTTCCTCTATATTTCTTTAATTCAGTAAGTAACCTATCCTTTAATTGATCTGGTTCATGAGTAGCACTTGTAATAATTGAGAAACTATAAGTAGGTTCAAGAACAAATTGATATCCAAATGAATCATCAATTAAATCATCATTAAGAAGAGATTGATAGAAATCTGTTTCTTCACCGAATACGAGTTCAAAAAATAAAGTCATTTCTAAATCTCTTTGAACATATTTCTCAGGTGCTTCATCCAAAGGTTCATTTTTAAACCCTAGCATTAAACGTGGAGACTGTAATTTCATTTTTTCAGATATAAATGATTGAACTACTTCATTTGGTTCTTTTATTGCTCCTCTTTGAATAGAAGGTTGATTTGTTTTATGACGACGATTTTCATGTTCTTCAATAACATTACAAATACGTTTAGGATCCACATCTCCTACGACAAATAATACCATATTGGATGGATGATAAAACGTTTCATAACATAAGTATAAATCATCTTTAGTGATACTATAAATACTCTCAACACTACCTGCAATATCTACTTTAATTGGATGATGATGATACATTGCACGTAATGTATTGAACATAATTTTATATCCTGGTTGTTCTTGATACATTTTAATTTCTTCAGCAATAATTCCTTTTTCTTTGTCTACTGTTTCTTTTGAAAAATAGGGTGTTTCCACCATATCAAGTAAACGTAGAATATTTCGTTCAACTTGATCAGTTGCACTAAACAAATAACTCGTACGATCAAAACTTGTAAATGCATTGACTTGAGCATTATCATTGGCAAATGCAGTAAATAAATCTTCATCATTGTCTTTTTCAAATAACTTATGCTCTAAAAAATGTGCTACTCCATCTGGTACAGTCACATATTGATCTTTATGATGAGGTTTAAATGTATTATCCAACGAACCGAATTGAGTTGTATAGGTCACATATGTTTTTTGAAATCCTTTTTTAGGAATTACAAATAAGCGTAATCCATTATTTAGTTCATGTTTATAGACGCGTTCATCAATCAATTCATAATATTGTTCTTGCACTATGATTGACCTCCCTTCGTTAATACATATATCGTATCTAAATAGGCTTGATTTGCCATTTTAACGACATCTTCTTTAGTCACTTTATTAACTAATTCCATGTATTCTTTATCTGATTGAGGCTGATTTAAAAGTAGTTGATTTTGCATGACTTCAATAATACCTTTAGGTCTATCTGCAATTTCTTGTCGTTGTGAAATGATAATTTTTTTAGCTAATGCTAATTTTTCTTCAGAGAAATCTCCTACTTTAAACTTCTCGAATTCTTCAATAATTGTAGTTTTTGCAATATCGTATTTTTCAACAGATACACCACTTAATACAAATAAATAGCCATTTTTTCCATCTAATTGCGAATGAATAGAATAAGCTAGACTTTGTTTTTCACGTACTTCATTAAATAGTACTGAAGAAGGATCACCGCCAAACATAGTATTTAATACGACAAGTGCATAGTAATCTTCGTTTCCATAATGAGTTGGAAAACGATAACCTAAATTTAATTTAGCTTGGTCAACGGTATCTTTTTCAATGATTGTTTCAGTAGATTGGTCGGTACAGTCAGTATTTACATTATGATTAAAGTCAAACGTCGTTGAGCTAAGACTAAATGAATTTTCTATGAGTGATGTAACTTCTTTTTCATTTACATTTCCCACTACATACACTGAACACATGTCATTATTTATCATAGATTTATATGTATCATACAAACTTTCATTTGTAATACGCGCAATATTTTCTATTTGACCTATAGCTAAATAACGATAAGCTTCATTTTTGAACATATATTTTAATAAATTAATAAATGAATATTGCGCTTTATTGTCAATCATCGCTTCTATTTTTTTATGTAATAATGATTTTTCTTGAGTAACAAATGTAGAGTTGAATGAATTATTCTCAACAAGTGGATTCATGATGACTTCTTTTAATAAATTCAAACCTTTTTCAAATAATGGTGTAGTATCTTTAAGATAATGTTCATTTACAATTTCTAAAGAAATAGTAATGACATGTTTATCTTTAAATTTAGAAACAAAGCTATTAATATAAGCTCCATAAAGCTCTGATAATTGTTTATTAAATGATTTATCTGTTGGCCATTTTTTTGTGGCACGAACCAATACTTTACTTAGTAATGAACGAGCAGTAATTGTTTCGTAATCAAGTGGTGCTATAAATTTAAATGTGATCATCGTTGTTTTAAATTTCTCAGTTGGAAGAATATCAATATGTATTTGATGATTAGTATGTTGTTTCAAAATAATCAATCACTCCTTTACCTGTTATTAAATTTTTGTGCGTGTTAATTTAAACTTCACTAGGCTACTTTTTATATAATTTAATGAGTATAAAATAGGTTTACCCATTTCATCATAATGGACAACCTTTAATAACATTAATCCCTCATGTGGTTCAGCATTCAATATGCTAGAAATATGAGGTTCATAACTGATTGCTTCAATTTCAGTTTCAGCAGAAGCTACCTTATGCCCAGTATTAAGTTCAATTGCATTAAGCATCGATCCATCACTTTCTTGATATTCGGTACAAGTTAAATGATGTTCAGCAATCTTATCTAAACAATAAATAACTGGATGATGATTCGCAGTACGTAGTCTTTCAATAATTGTTATAGGCTGCTTATCTTTAATATCTAACATTTTTGCATCTAATAAAGAAGCGGGTTGCTGCTCTAAACTCAAATATTCTGTACTTGCTTCATATCCCGCTTTTTTAATCATTTCACTAATACTAAATAATTTATTTAAAGGATAATAAAAGGGCTGTAGAGCCTTTATACTTGTTCCTTCTTCAAAATTATCAGTTAAAACTTGTTCAATAATAAGTTCTCCAATCGCTTCATAGACATCATCTGTTTTAACGTTAACTTCTCTAGCAATGGATAAATTGCTAGGAAGTTTATCACCAGGTTTTAAAGAATGATTTTTTATTTTTTTAAAAATATATTCTTTTACTTTAAAAACTGAGTTCAATTCAGTCATACTCACACCTCTTCATTCTCAAAATCTATTAAAACTTGTCTTGGTTTACTGCCTTTTTGTGGACCAATAACATTATTTCTCTCTAAATCGTCCATTAATCTTGATGCACGATTATATCCAATTCTGAATTGTCTTTGTAAAAGCGACGTACTTGCTTTTTGTTTCTCAATTACAAAAGCGTATGCATCATCATATAGTGCATCTTCACTTTTCATTTCTGATTTCTCTACAGGAGCATCAGGTTCCATTTCTTTTACGTAATTTGCTTTTTGTTGTTCAACTACATAATTTACAACTTCTTGTACTTCTTGATCACTTAAAAATGCACCTTGAACACGTGTCTGTGTGGATTCACCATTACCAACATAAAGCATGTCGCCTTTGCCTAATAATTTCTCTGCTCCTCCAGAGCCTATGATTGTTCTAGAGTCTGTTTGTGAACTTACAGCAAATGCAATTCTTGAAGGGATATTATTTTTAATAATCCCCGTGATAACATCTACAGAAGGACGTTGTGTTGCTACAATTAAATGTATACCCGCTGCACGGGCCATTTGTGTAATACGCTGTATTGCATTTTCAACTTCTTTTCCTGCCACCATCATTAAATCTGCTAATTCATCAACAATGACAACGATATAAGGAAGTTCTGATTGCTTTTCATCAAGTTCTTCATTTTGACGTCTTATAAATTGATTGTATCCTTCAATGTTTCTAGTAGACGAATGTTGAAATAAATCGTAACGACGTTCCATTTCAGCTACAATTTTCTCTAATGCCTGTGATGCTTTATGAGGATTTGTTACTACAGGTATTAATAAATGTGGAACACCATTATATACATTTAATTCTACCATTTTAGGATCAATTAACATTAATTTTACCTCGTGTGGCTTAGCGTTTAATAAAATGCTCGTAATAATACCGTTGATACATACTGACTTACCACTACCTGTAGAACCAGCCACTAATAAGTGAGGTGTTTCATTCAATTCAATAGTCATTGGTTCTCCGGAGATGTCTCGTCCTAAACCGACTTCTAATTTATTTTTTGCTGGAAACTTTGATTCTAAAACTTCTTTTAGCGTAACTAAAGAAATTTTATCATTTGGAACCTCAATGCCTACAGCTGAACGTCCAGGTATAGGCGCTTCAATACGAATGTCCTTCGCAGCAAGTGCTAAAGCTATATCATTATGTAAATTAACGATTTTATTTACTTTAACACCTTGAGCTGGTTGAACTTCATATTGAGTGACAGCCGGTCCAATTTTAATTTGAGTCACTTTAGCATTAACTCCAAAATTTTTCATGGTTGATTCTAATATTTGACCTTTACGTTGTACTTCAGCTCTTGAAGTTGTCGTTTGTTTTGTTGGCTGTTTAAGTAATGATAAAGGAGGAATGTGATAGGCTACATTGCCAACTTCTCCTGCTTCTATGATCGAACTATTATTCGTATCGTCATCATTAGAAACGTGTTTTATTTTATCTTTTTTCATAGAATTTGACGCAGACACATGCGTAGGTTCTTTATCTTGATGGTCTATGTCAAATTGACGTTTTTTACGTTTAGATCGTACTTTTTCTTCATCCGTTGCTGCATGATGGCTATATATAGGAATATCTTCATGTTGCTGTTTCACTTCTGGGAAGTCACTCACATCTTTCATGACTTCATCTTTCCTTTGTTGTTCTTCTAATTCTCTTTGGTGTGCCAATGCTTGACGCTGTTCTTCTTTTTCACGTAATCGTTCTTCTCTTCTAATTTTATTTGCTTCTCTTTTTTCTTTTAAAGTAGATGAGGCACTCTGAGTAGAACGTTTAAAATAATCAATTGTGTTTCTCGCCACATCTCTATGATGTAATTTTAGTAATAGGATAAAACTTGATATCAGTAAAATCAAAGTCACAATGATAATCCCAGCAATAGAGATTAAAGGTACAAATAATTTTAATAAATAAAAGCCAATAATACCTCCACCGAAATTTGGAAAATGAGTATGTTCATAAGATTTATAAACGTAAGACAATACCGGTTCTCTTTTCGCAACTTCTCCTTTAGAAAAATAATAAATGAGTTGAGAAACAATCAGTAATACAAATTGTAATAAAATGAGACCGAATGTACGACGTGTTTTTGGAAAATGTCTTTGCATTGCAATATAAATTGTAATTAAACTTACTAAAATATATGTAAGGTAACGACTTGCGCCAAATAAATAATTGAAAAAGCTATCAATCATTCTACCAAAAAGCCCTAATTGAAATATTCCTAAAATAGATATAATCACAATTACAATAGCAATAATATACCTTACAGAACTATCTGTTTTTTGTTGCTTTTTCTTTTTAGTTTGGCGTGCTTTCGTTTTCGACTTTGAATTGGTTTTTCTAGTCGTTGTTTTTTTCTTAGTTCGTGGCAAATGTTACACCTTCTTTTATTTTTAATTATAATAATGACATTTTCAAAAATATAAAAAAATGTAAGTTATGTTTTAGAGTTAAAAGTATGAAAGAGGTTGAGACAATATGTATCACATAGACCTTTAAGCCCATTTTTAAATAATTAAAAATAAATGAGTCAAATCATCTTTTAAAATTATAGAGTTCACTATAAAAGTTAGGGTAAATGTCTTATCTTTTATATACTTTCAATTTAATACATCAATGAATCTATAAATAAGAATGATAAACGTTTATATTTTTAATTATTTTATAAAAGTGATATTGTCCCGACCTCTTTATTAAATGTATATCTTTTAAATTTCAGAAATAACTGGAATAATCATTGGGCGACGTTTTGTACTTTCGAATAAAAGCTTGCTAATTTGGTCGCGCATATTTTGTTTAATTTCAGACCACTCTATACGTTTTTCTTGTAGTCCAGCTTCCACAATTTCTCGAACTTTATCTTCCGCTTCTTGCATTAATTCTTCACTTTCACGTACGTAAACGAATCCGCGTGATTGAATTTCAGGTCCAGCAGCTATACGTCTATTTTTAGGGTCTAATGTTACTACTGCAATAAAGATACCATCTTCTGCAAGAAGATGACGATCTCTTAACACAATATTTCCAACGTCTCCTACACCTATACCATCGATGAGAATATTACCTGAATTTACTTTTTCATTTAATACCATGTGTGAGCCATCAAAATGAATCACATCACCTTTTTCGACAAGGAAAATCTTTTCAGGTGCAACGCCTGCTTCATTTGCTAATTTTGCATGCGCAATTTGCATTTTAAATTCACCTTGAACAGGAATAAAGTATTCAGGTTTCATAATATTAATCATCATTTTTAATTCTTCCATACAACCATGACTAGAGGCATGAATTTTTTTATTATTTGGAATAATATGTGCACCTGCTCGAACAAGTTCATTTAACGTATTGGCTATAATAACTTCCATATTTGCTGAAGCAGTGATGGCTAAATAAACTGAATCGCCTTCTTCAATATTTAAAATCTTATGTTTATGTTGGGCCATTTGACTCAACGCTTCAATAGGTTCGCCTTCCATACCTGTTGCTATAATAACGACTTCATTTTTAGGATAGTTTTCAACTTCATTGATTGGAAGCAATAAATCTTTAGGAATATCAAAATATCCCATTTTGCGTGCAGTATTAAATGAACTTTCAAGAGATTTTCCTAAGAAAGATACTTTACGATTTAATTTACTAGCAACATTTAATACTTGTTGAATTCTAATAAAATTCGATGCATAGCATGAAACAATTAAACGACCTTTTACTTTAGCAAATGCATCATAAATATGCGATTCTATGACATTTTCTGGAGTATTATAACCAGGTTTTTCTGCTTCAGTTGAATCACTAATCAAAGCAAAAACACCTTCTTCTCCAATTTCAGCCATGCGTTTCATATCAGGAGCATAATGCCCTTGTAAACTTTGGTCAAATTTAAATTCACCTGTATATACAATTGAACCGTGTGAAGTATGAATACAGATACCTAAACTATCTGGAATACTATGTGATGTATTAAAGAAAGTAATATTGACGTTTTTAAATCTCATCACTGAATCATGATTTACAGTATAATATCGTACTTTTTTCTTTATATTTCTTTCTTTGATACTTTCTTTAACTAAAGCTAAAGTAAGTTTTGAACCATAAATTGGTGCATCAACTTGCTCTAAAATATAACTCACTGCACCAATTGCATGTTCATGACCATGACTTAAAAATATCCCTTTTAATTTATCTTTGTTTTCTACTACATATTGGATGTCAGGAATAACAATATCTACTCCTAACATTTCATCTTCAGGAAACATTAATCCTGCATCTAACATAAACATCTCATCGTCTACTTCGACGATATACATATTTTTAGCGATTTCGCCTACGCCCCCAAGTGGAATAATGCGAATATCGTCATTCTTTTTCTTTACTAAACTCAAAATGTTACCTCCTATAATTAATTCCCGTCCATATAAACTCATAATTTATTATAATTTAATTTACGAAGGATGTACACTATTAAAGTGTGTTGTAACTAAGGAGTAAAAGAC
The DNA here is from genome assembly GCF_001809305.1 of Staphylococcus sp. HMSC072H03. Lineage (NCBI taxonomy): Bacteria > Bacillati > Bacillota > Bacilli > Caryophanales > Staphylococcaceae > Staphylococcus > Staphylococcus sp. HMSC072H03. The sequence goes on along the minus strand of NZ_KV796881.1, from coordinate 209,508 downwards.
CTTTAATAAAAATATATATACTTTCATAAAATCATTCTTTATATATATAAAGAAGGTTAGGACTTCATTTTGTCCTAACCTTAACTTCATTCATTTATTCATCTAAAACTTTATGAGACGCATTTACACGGCCTTGTTTATCAATTTCTGTAATTTTAACTTGAATCGTATCACCGATTTTTAAAACGTCTTCAACTTTATTTATTCTATCTTTAGAAATTTGAGAAATGTGTAATAAAGCATCTTTACCTGGGAATAATTCTACAAAAGCACCATATTTTTCAATACGCTTAACTTTTGCATGGTATACCTGGCCAACTTCAGCTTCGCGGGTAATTTCATTAATAATTTCTCGAGCTCTATTTATCATTTCTTGATCAACAGCGCCAATAAAGATAGTGCCATCTTGTTCAATATCTAACTTAACGCCAGTTTCGTCAATAATTTCATTAATTTTTTTACCACCTGGACCAATGACATCACGAATTTTTTCAGGTTTGATATGCATAATTTCTACCTTAGGTGCATATGCACTTAATTCACTACGTGGTTGATCGATTGTTTGTAACATATGATCCATAATCGCTAAACGACCTTGACGAGCTTGTTCAAGAGCTTCTTCAATCACTTCACGTGTTAAACCATCAATTTTGATATCCATTTGAATCGCAGTAATTCCCTCTTTAGTTCCAGCAACTTTGAAGTCCATATCACCTAAAGCATCTTCCATACCTTGAATATCAGTTAAAATTGTATAACTATCTTCACGAGTGACAAGACCCATAGCAATACCAGCTACTGGAGCTTTAATAGGCACACCAGCATCCATTAACGCTAATGTTGATCCACAAATTGAAGCTTGTGAAGATGAGCCATTTGACTCTAATACTTCACTCACAATACGAATTGTGTAAGGGAACTCTGTAGTGTCAGGAATGATATATCTAAGCGCTCTTTCACCTAGTGCACCATGACCAATTTCACGACGACCTGGCGCTCTCACTGGACCCGTTTCACCTACTGAGAAATTAGGGAAATTATAGTGGTGCATAAAACGTTTTTCAATTTCAGGTCCTAATCCATCAATAAGTTGATAGTCTCCTAATGCTCCTAAAGTAAGTACAGATAATGCTTGAGTTTGTCCACGGGTAAACAATCCAGAACCATGTGCACGTGGTAATAAACCAACTTCTGATTCAAGCGGACGAATTTCATCTGGTTTACGTCCATCAGGTCTAATTTTTTCATCTGCAATTAATCGACGAACTTCTTCTTTTACTAAATCATTTAAAATCGCATATACTTCATCGATAAGCAACTCATTTTCTGGATCCGCTTCGTCTACAAATTCAGTAGCGATTTCTGCTTTAAGTGCATCTAAATTTTCATCACGTTGTTGTTTGTCAAATGTTAATACAGTTTCTTTTAATCCTTTTTCTTCCGTTAAAGATTTTACTCGTTGTACTAATTCTTCATCACGTTCAACAGGAATAAATTCTTTTTTTACAGGTTGAATATGCTCAACAACTTTTTCTTGGAAAGCAACTAAGCGTTTTATCTCTTCATGACCAAAGAAAATCGCTTCAAGCATTTCTTGTTCTGTAATTTCACTCGCACCTGCTTCAACCATATTTACAGCATCTTTATGACCAGCAACTTCTAAATCTAAACGAGATACTTCTTTTTGTTCAAGTGTTGGATTAATCACGTATTTTCCATCAATATATCCTACATTTACACCGGCAATTGGTCCTTGGAATGGAATATCAGACACGCTCAATGCCATTGACGATCCAATCATTGCTGCCATTTCTGGGGAGCAGTCTGGATCCGCACTTAATACAGTATTCATAATTTGAACGTCATGTCGATAACCTTTAGGGAATAATGGTCTAATTGGTCTATCAATTAAACGTGCAGTAAGTGTCGCTTCATCTCCAGGACGACCTTCGCGTTTTTTAAATCCACCTGGAATTTTACCAGCCGCATACATTTTTTCTTCATAGTTAACTGTTAAGGGGAAAAAATCACCATCACGTGGCTCTTTAGAAGCAACTGCTGTAGATAATACAACAGTATCACCATAACGTACTAAAACTGCACCATTAGCTTGTTTCGCTAATTGACCTGTCTCAATCGTTAACGATCTTCCAGCCCATTCAGTTTTGAACACTTTCTTTTCTTGAGACATTATGAATCTCCTCTCTGAAATCTAATACTTACATCATATCATTTATTTATATATTTTTATATTAGTGTTTATGATAAAAATACAAAAAAAGGAAAGTACCAATCTAAATGGTGCTTTCCCTTCAATATATTTAAAATTAACGACGAATACCTAATGATTTAATTAATTCACGGTAACGTTGAATATCTTTACTACGTAAGTAGTTTAATAAGTGTCTACGACGACCAACCATTTTTAATAATCCACGACGTGAATGGTGATCTTTTTTGTGTTCACGTAAGTGTTCGTTTAATGCAGAGATTTCTGCAGTTAAAACAGCGATTTGTACTTCTGGTGAACCAGTATCTGTTTCGTGTACACGATATTCTTTAATAATTTCATTTTTACGTTCTTGAGTAATAGCCATAATTAAATTCCTCCTAATTTTTGTTTACACCTTAATCTGAGCAAGGCGTCGGAGTTTCAACCTGCCAAGATAAAGGATTCAATAGTAATAAGTTTTTCAAAAACTCAACTTTAAATATTATACGATACATCATCACCAAAATCAACTGCTAAAAGATATTTTGCACGTTCTTTATCGTCATTCATTTGACTTACTAAAGCATCTATACCATCAAATTTTACCTCTGGTCTTAAATAATGGTGCCAATATACGATTACACGTTCTCCATAAATATTTTCTTCAAAATCAAAAATATTTACTTCTATCACTACTTCTGCTTTAGATGGATCGTGGAATGTCGGCTTAACACCTACGTTAGCTACCCCACGATATATTTTGTGTTCGGCACCTATTTCAATACTTACCGCATATACCCCTTTTTTAGGAAGGACATAATCATCGCTAGGTTGGACATTAGCTGTTGGAAAACCGATTGTTCGACCTCTTTTTTCTCCTTGAACAACTGTGCCTTTAATTCGATATAAATACCCTAATTCATCATTAGCTTTTTGTAGATTGCCTTCATGTAACGCTTGTCTAATTGATGTTGTTGAAATTTTTTCAGAATCTAAATCTAATTTACCGACTATTGTAGTATTAAATTCATCTATTTCATTTAACACGGCCATATTTCCTTTACCAAATTTACCAAATGTAAAATCAAATCCAGCAACAACTTCTTTAACATGATTATTAATAATATAGTCTTTGATAAACTCTTCAGCTGTGACGTTAGCGAAACGTGATGAGAAATTGATAACAATACAATAATCAATATCATGCTGTTCTATCATTTCTAATTTATCAGATAGTGGCGTTAAGTAATCTGTACGTTTACGTTCAGGATTTAATACTACTGATGGATGCGGATCAAATGTTGTTACTGCCTTTTTTAAATTTTTTTCTTTTGCACGTATATCTAATGCTTCAAATACTTTACTGTGACCACGATGCATACCATCAAAAAAACCAAATGCCATTGCAACATCTTCTTTTATGAGTTGTTCATTTTGTATTGGATGTGTTATTTCTATCACTTTCATATCAATCAAAGGCTCCTTTAATTAAATACTTTTTTAGGCTTTATTTCATTAATTTTGTCAGGATGATGTTCATAAATGGCTAATGCTTTTTCACTTATCTTATCAATAAACACAAATTGCTTTTCTAATGATAGAGTAAAATCTTTTTTTAGGAGTTTTTGACCATTTAAGATTCTATACTTTAAAGTGTCATCATCAATGACTACATGTTGTAAACTTTTCAAACCATATTCTATAGGAAATAGATAATGTTGTAATGTTTCATGCTCATGTAATTCAGAAATTTTTTCAAGTGATAAACTTTCATTTATATTAAATCCACCCGAATTTATACGAGTTAACAACGACATATGAGCAGGATAGCCTAAAGCTTTGCCAATATCTGTTGCTAACGTTCTGATATAGGTGCCTTTTCCACACGTTACTTTTATATCAAAATGACATGTTTGTTCTATAAATGTTAAATCAGATATTCGTTCAATTTCATCAATTTTAACTTGTCGTTTTGGCCGTTCAATAGTTTCTCCTTTTCTAGCATATTCATATAATTTTTTTCCATTTACTTTTACAGAGGAATACATTGGAGGAATCTGCTCTATTACTCCTTTAAATTCTTCTAAAACACGATCAACTTCTATAGAAGTAATCGTATTCGATGATATATTTACTTTTTCTATTACTTCTCCAGTTTGATCTTCAGTTGTCGTACTTTCACCTAATGTAATGGTTGCTTGATAAGATTTCCCCATATCCATGACATAGTCGCTTACTCTTGTTGCTGTCCCTATACAGATAGGTAGTACACCTGAAACTTCAGGATCTAATGTTCCAGTATGACCTATCTTTTTAGTTTTTAAGATTTTTCTAAGTTTAAATACAACATCATGACTGGTCAAACCACGTTCTTTATACACTGGTAATATACCGTTGTACATTTTTTCACACCCTTTAGTTTATTATGTCTCACTATGTATTATTAAATCATCTAATGTCTTATCCATATTTTATCAGTATTAATCATATAAAAAGGAGTAGGACTGAATTCATGTAAATGTTATCGTCCTACCCCCATCATATGTTGCATCTAAACTTCTTTTTCTGAAGTTATTTGATTGAATGTCACTGATTAATAACAATGATAAAGTATTATTTATCTTGTTTGTGTAAATCTTGAATCATTTTTTCAATTTTATTACCGTATTCAATTGATTCATCATATTCAAAGAATAACTCTGGTACTATACGTAATCTCATTCTTGAACCTAGCTCAGATTTAATGAATCCTTTTGCTTTATCTAAAGCTTTAAACGTATCATTAACTTCCTTCTTATTGCCAAGCACTGTTAAGAAAACTTTGGCTTGTGATAAATCATTTGTTAATTCAACGTCAGTAATAGTAATAAATCCTACTCTTGGATCTTTTACTTTATTATTAATGATATCCATAACTTCTTTTTTCATTTGTTCGCCAACACGTTCAGCTCTCATATTACTCATGGATATGTCACCTCTTTATTATTTAACATATGATTAGAAGAGAATGCTAAAGTGCCTACCTATATCATATACACTTTAGCCTCTTACAAATTAGTTATCTTTCAATTTCTACCATTTCGAATGCTTCAATAATGTCGCCTTCTTTAATGTCATTAAAGTTTGCAATTGTAATACCACATTCGTAACCTTGTGATACTTCTTTAGCGTCATCTTTAAAACGTTTTAACGTATCAAGTTCACCTTCGAATTGAACAATACCATCACGAATGACACGTACGCCTGCGTTACGAGTGATTTTACCTTCAGTCACGTAACTACCAGCAATGGTTCCAACTTTTGAAACTTTGAATGTTTGACGTACTTCAGCTTGTCCGATAACTTGTTCTTCAAATTCAGGATCTAATAAACCTTTCATCGCTGATTCAATTTCTTCTATAACATTATAGATGACTCTATGAAGACGCATATCAACATTTTCAGCTTCTGCTGCACGTTTCGCACCTGCATCAGGACGTACGTTAAATCCAACAATAATACCATTTGAAGCATTAGCTAATGTAACATCTGATTCATTGATTGCTCCTACAGCTGTATGAATAATACGAACATTTACGCCTTCAACATCAATTTTCATAAGAGATGCAGCTAAAGCTTCTACAGAACCTTGTACATCACCTTTAATAATGACATTAAGATCTTTCATTTCTCCTTGTTTCATTTGTTCGAATAAATTGTCTAATGAAACATTTTTGCTTTCTTGACGTTGTTGAATCACACTTGCTTCATGACGAGCTTCACCAATACGACGCGCTTGTTTTTCATCTTTGAAAATAACGAAGCGATCACCTGCTTGAGGTACATCGTTAATACCAGTAATTTCAACCGGTGTAGAAGGCCCAGCTGTTTTAATTCTTTGACCCAAATCATTTACCATAGCTCTTACGCGACCATACGTATTACCAACTACAATTGAATCACCTACATGCAACGTACCATTTTGAACTAATAATGACGCAGCTGGTCCACGTGATTTATCTAATTCTGCTTCAATAACAGTACCTACTGCTTGCTTATCAGGATTAGCTTTTAATTCTTGTACTTCGGCAACTAAACCAATCATTTCTAATAAGTCATCAATACCATCACCATTTAATGCTGAAAGTGGTACAAAGATTGTGTCGCCACCCCAATCTTCTGGAATTAAACCATATTCAGTTAACTCTTGCATCACTCGGTCTGGATTTGCAGTTGGTTTATCAACTTTGTTGACCGCAACAATTGTTGGTACATCCGCTTCTTTAGCATGGTTAATTGCTTCAATTGTTTGAGGCATAACGCCATCATCTGCTGCTACTACTAAAATAGTGATATCTGTTACTTGAGCACCACGTGCACGCATTGTTGTGAAAGCTGCATGTCCAGGTGTATCTAAGAAAGTAATTTTTTTACCATTATTTTCAATTTGATATGCACCAATGTGTTGTGTGATACCGCCTGCTTCTCCTGCTGTGACTTTAGTATTTCTAATTGAGTCTAGTAATGTTGTTTTACCATGGTCAACGTGTCCCATAATTGTTACAACTGCTGGTCGTTCAATTGCATCTGGATCGTCTTCTTCATCATCAAAATAAGTTGTTAGGTCTTCTTCATTAACAACAACTTCTTTTTCAATTTCAACACCATAATCATCTGCGATAAGTTCTAATGTTTCTTCATCTAATGATTGGTTAATATTAGCAACAATACCTAACAAGAATAATTTTTTAATAATGCCAGATGATTCGATATTTAATTTATCAGCAAGTTCTCCTACTGTAATACCTTCCTCATACGTGATTTTTGAAGGCATTTCTTTAGGTTCAGCAGCAGATTTGTTATTCTTACCTTTATTATTATTTTTGTTGTTTTTATTGTTTTTGCTATTTTTATTGTTTTTTTTCTTTGAATTAGATTTGTTTTGATTATTATCTTTTTTACTTTGTTGTTTTTGGTGATTATTTTGAGTGTTTTGTTTTTTATTTTCTTCATTTTGTGATGATTTGAACTTTTTATCAAGCATCTTAATTTGGCCATCTTCTAATGCTTGCATGTGATTGGATACTTCAACGTCCATTTTCTTTAACTCATCTATAATCTCTTTACTTTTAACATTTAATTCTTTCGCATATTCGTAAATTCTCTTTTTACTCATATAATCACTCCTTACAATATTCATCAATCATCGACATAAGTTTTTTAGCAAAACCTGAATCTGTCACGCCAACATTTACACGTTCTTCTTTGCCCAATGATTGTCCTAATTCTACTCTCGTACCGAAAACTCTAAACGGAACATGATATGTGTCACATTTATTCTTTATATTCTTTTTAGCGTTATCTGAAGCATCAGTAGATAAAATCACAAGTTTAATATTACGTTTTTTTATCTCAGATATGAGTACTGATTCTCCAACTTTAACTTTTCTAGCTCTCATCGCTAAGCCTAAAAAATTAAATATCTGTTCTTTTATCATTTAGGAATCTCTTCTCTATAAATTAATCGAATTACTTCTTTATATACAGGATCTAATTTTTCAGGACTTTCATTAAAGTACTTCTCGAGTACACCATTTTTTTGAGCATCTTCTACGCTTTTAACATCTTTTGAAACATATGCACCTCTACCTTGTTGTTTTCCAGTACCATCAGCGAAAATTTCGCCTTCTTTATTAATTACTACTCGAATCATGTCTTTTTTAGGACGCATTTCATTCGTGATGATGCATTTGCGCATTGGAATTTTCTTCTTCTTCATTTACTACTCACCCCATATGCTTAAACGTATTAATGTTCTTCTTTATTATCTGAAGCGTCTTGTGCTTCATTTGAAGTTTCATCAACTTCCGCTGATAATTCAGCTGTTGTTAAGTTTGTTTCTTCTAAATTTATGTCATCAATTTCAATATCTTTATCTTCAGAAAATACTATTTCATCAGCTTTTTCTTCAGATTCAATTACAGGATAAATCCCTGCTTCGCGAGCATCTGTTTCAGATTTAATATCAATTTTCCATCCTGTAAGTTTGGCAGCTAAGCGCGCATTTTGTCCACGTTTACCAATAGCTAATGATAATTGATAATCAGGTACTACCACTACAGTAGATTGGTTATCTTCATCAACAATAACTTCTAAAACTTGTGATGGGCTTAAAGCATTACGTACAAAAACGTTTGGATCTTCATCCCATTGAACAATATCGATTTTTTCTCCACCTAATTCTTCAACAACCGCTTCAACACGTGAACCTTTTGCACCTACACAAGCTCCCACTGCATCTATATCTGGATTTTCAGAGTATACACTAATTTTAGAACGATCTCCTGCTTCACGTGCAACTGATTTCACAATAACAGTTCCATCATAAATTTCTGGAACTTCTTGTTCAAATAAACGTTTTAATAAACCCGGATGACTTCTTGACACATAAATTTGTGGACCTTTTGTTGTTTGCTCTACTTTATTAACATAGACTTTAATTCTTTCATTTGGAATGTATGTCTCATTAGGACTTCTTTCAGCTTCAGATAAAACCGCTTCGATTCTACCTAAATTAACATACACATATCGATGATCAACACGATCAATCACACCTGTTAAAATATCTTCTTCTTTATCAATAAACTCAGAGTATAAAATTTCTCTTTCAGCATCTCTTAGACGTTGCATTACTGCTTGTTTAGCAGCCTGTGCGCCCACACGACCAAAGTCTTTAGGTGTGACATCTTCTTCGTAAATATCACCTATTTCATAAGCAGGATTTTTAACTAAAGCTGTGCTTAAATCAACTTCTTCACGATCATCAAATACTTCTTCTACAACTTCTTTACGTGCGATGACTTTAAATGTGCCTTCATCCATATTTAATTCTACACGGACGTTTCTAGCACTATCATAATTTTTCTTATATGCAGTAATTAAAGCTGCTTCAATTGCATCAATCAAAACTTCTCTTGGAATTTTCTTTTCCTTTTCTAAGTATTCAGTTGCTAATAATAATTCATTACTTGCCACAATTATTCCTCCTCATCACGTTAAATCATTACAGCGTGACGTGCTTTTGCAATTTTATTTCTTGGTATCTCAATTGTTTTTTTCTTTGCTTTTTCTTTAACTTCCATAGTTATTGTGTCATCATCGACAGACTTCAGAATGCCTAACCATTCTTTATCACCTTCAATTGGCGCATAAAGAGATACAAATATAGGTTGCTCTATCGCATTTTGATAATCTTTTTCTTTTTTTAGTGGACGTTCAGCTCCAGGTGAAGCTACATCAAGATAATACATTTCAGGAATAGGATCATTTTGATCCATTGCTTCACTTATTTTTTCAGAAGCAAGCGTACAATCATTTAAATCCACGCCACCTTCTTTATCAATAGAGATTCTCAAAAAACGATCTTTGCCTTCTTTTGCATATTCAACATCAACTAATTCAAAGTTTAAATCATCTAAAATGGGAGTAATGATAGTTTCTACTTCTTCAGTAATTTTACTCATACAGGCCTCCTTTTTTGGCAAATAGAAAAGAGCGGGTATATGCCCACTCTTTCTGCCTGAGTCTAAATTTTTACACAAACTAATTATAACATACTTTATATGCTTAAACAAATGAAGCTACTATTAATACTTCTAAGTTGTCCATTTACATATCAAAAATGGACAATTGTGCTTTATCTGGTAAATCTGGTAATGAACCCAAATCATCAAGGTATTCAATAATTTTTTGAGATAAACCTGCTTTTTTATTAAGGTCTTCTTTGGATAAAAATGGACCGTCTTCACGTGCCTCAACAATACGTTTAGCTACGTTTTCACCTAATCCTGGCACAGCAATAAATGGTGGGATCAATGTATCATCTTCAATAATGAAATCAAAAGCTTGACTTTTTTCTAAGCTAATCGGCTGCATTTTAAATCCACGATGTGCCATTTCATTCATTATTTCTAATACTGTTAATACATCTTTTTCTTTTTTTCCTAAATCCATATAACGAGAATACATATCTTTAACTGTGTTCTTAATACTTTCTTTATCTTTAATCATTGTAATTAAATCAAAGTCTGATGCACGAATTGTAAAATATGCTGCATAATAGTATAACGGATGATGCACTTTAAAGTATGCAATACGTACAGCCATAAGTACGTAAGCAGCTGCGTGAGCTTTAGGGAACATGTATTTAATTTTTAAGCATGAATCTAAATACCAATCAGGTACATCATTCGCTTTCATCGCATCTATCATTTCATCCGTAAGTCCTTTACCTTTACGCACAGACTCCATTGTTTTGAAGGCCATTGATGGTTCAAGCCCAGCATACATAAGATATACCATAATATCGTCACGACAACCAATTACACTGGATAAATCGCAGATGCCTGAGCGAATTAACTCTTGTGCATTACCAAGCCACACATCGGTACCATGTGATAAACCTGAAATTTGTACAAGTTCAGAAAATGTTGTTGGCTTAGTGTCTTCTAACATTTGACGAACGAAACCTGTACCAAATTCAGGTACACCAAATGTGCCTGTCTTACATAAAATATCCTCTTCTGTTACACCTAAAGAAGCCGGACTACTAAATATTTGCATTGTCTCCTTATCATCAACAGGAATCGTTTTAGGATCGATACCCGATAAATCCTGTAACATCCGTATCATTGTAGGATCATCGTGTCCAAGTATATCGAGTTTTAACACATTATCATGAATCGAGTGGAAATCAAAGTGTGTGGTCATCCAAGATGCACTTTGATCATCTGCTGGATATTGTATCGGTGTAAAATCGTAAATATCCATATAATCAGGAACTACAATAATTCCTCCTGGATGCTGTCCAGTTGTACGTTTAACACCTGTACATCCTTTGACAAGTCTATCGATTTCCGCACCACGTTTATGAATACCTTGATCATTTAGATATCCTTTAACGAAGCCAAATGCCGTTTTTTCAGCCACTGTACCAATTGTACCTGCTCGGAATACTTTATCTTCTCCAAAAAGTACTTTCGTATAGTTATGGGCATGCGGTTGATATTCACCACTAAAGTTCAAGTCAATATCTGGTACTTTATCTCCTTTAAATCCTAAGAAAGTCTCAAATGGAATATCTTGACCTTCTTTAATTAATTCGCCACCACATGTTTCACATGTTTTATCAGGTAAGTCGAATCCTGAACCTACCGACCCATCATCAAAAAATTCACTCGTCTTACAATGTGGACATATATAGTGTGGAGGGAGCGGATTCACTTCTGTTATCTCTGTCATCGTTGCAACAAAGCTCGAACCTACAGAACCACGTGACCCTACCAAATATCCATCATCTAATGACTTTTTAACTAACCGTTGTGATATGAGATAGATAACTGAAAAGCCATTACCAATAATACTATCTAATTCTTTTTCGAGACGATCAATGACAATTTGCGGTAAGTCATCACCATACAATTTTTTCGCATTTGTATAGCTTAATTCACGTATTTCTTCGTTAGCGCCCTCCATACGTGGCGTAAATAATTGATCTTTAATTGGAATTACTTTCTCAATTCGGTCTGCTAATTCATTCGTATTTTTAACAACAATATCATAGGCTTTATCTTCTCCTAAGAAATGAAATTCATCTAACATTTCATCTGTTGTTCTAAAATGTGCTTCTGGAAGTGTGGAACGATTTAATGGATTACCTGGTTGTGATGCAATTAAAATTTTACGAGCAATAGCATCATGCTCAAATAAGTAATGAGCATTACCAGTAGCTATCACAGGTATTCCTGTACTTTCTCCTGCTTTTAAAATACGATCATATATTTCATACAATGTTTCAGTATCACGAATTAATTCACGATCAATTAAATCTTGATAAAGTTTAGGTGGTTGTACTTCTATAAAATCATAATACTTTGCTATTTTTTCAACTTCAGATTGATCACGTTGCATCACAGCTGTAAATAATTCCCCTTCATCACAAGCTGTACCTACTAGAATGCCTTCTCGATATTCATTTAATAATGTTCGTGGAATTCTAGGTGTTCTATAATAATATTTTACTAAAGAAGCACTTACGATTTTAAATAAATTCTTGAGTCCATCTTGATTTTGAACTATGAGTGTGACATGGGTTGGTCGTGCACGTTTATAGGCATCTTCATTTGATAACTTTTTATTAATATCTTTATGATTAGTCACACCTAGTTCTTTCATCTGTTGAACCATTTTAATGAAAATATAAGCCGTTGCTTCAGTATCATAAATCGCTCTATGGTGTTGAGTAAGTTCAACGCCATATTTTTTAGCTAAGAAATTTAATCCATGTTTACCATATTCAGTGTTAATGGTACGTGATAATTCAAGAGTATCAATCACTCCATTAGTTGATGGACCGAAACCTAATCGTTCGTACCCTGTATCAATAAAGCCCATATCGAATGAAGCATTATGCGCTACAAAAATGGCATCTCCTACCCATTCCTTAAATTCTGTTAGTACTTCTTCAATTTCTGGTGCATCCACTAGCATGTCATCTGTAATGTGTGTCAGATTAATTATTGTTTCTGATAATTTTTCATGTGGATTACTAAATCTTTCAAATTTATCTATAATTTCGCCGTCTTTAACTTTGACAGCAGCAAGTTCGATAATTTGATCATATTGATTAGATAAACCTGTTGTTTCGACGTCAAACACTACATATGTAGCTTCTTTTAAATCTCTATCAGTAGGTTTATAGGCAATAGGCACACCATCATCGACTAACATGCCTTCCATCCCGTAAATCATTTTAATTCCATTTTTTTCCGCTGCACTATGAGCATCAGGAAAAGCTTGAACCACATTATGATCAGTAACAGCTATTGCTTTATGTCCCCATGCTGCAGCCTGATTAACGTACGCACTGATGTTTGGAATACCATCCATTTGACTCATTGATGAATGTAAATGAAATTCGACACGTTTCTCTTCTGCTTTATCTTGTTTAGGTGTCTTTTTGATTTCTTCAATATCTGACATCATCATGACTAAATCACGTACAAACGTATCTTCTTCTATACGACCTTGTGCACGTACCCATTTACCTACACTTAAGGCTTTAAAGTGATTTAAATCATCCTTATTTTTTCTAGTAAACATTTTTAATACTAAAGAATCTGTATAGTCTGTCACTTTAAGTTCAACAATGTGACGTCCACTTTTTAGTTCTTTAATGTTAATATCAAAGATAACCCCTTCAATGGCTACTTTAAATTCTTCTTCAATAATTGTTTCAATAGGTTTAATATTTTCAACGTGAATTGGCTTTCCTATTTGACATTTTTCAACACTACTGCCGTTATTATCTTGTTGTTTTGCTTTTTCAGCTTTTATTTTTTCAATTTTTTCTGTAGCTTCTTTAGCACTTTGTTGATCTTCTTCTTGAATATGTGCCTCTAATGAAGCAAGATCTTCATCTCTATTCGAATCATCAGTTTCAAATATTACTTTATCTATATCAAAGCCACATTTTTGAAATGCTTTTACTAAACTACCATTACATACTTTATCAAAATGATTTCTTTCAACATCATTTGAAGTCATTACTTTTAAAACATTACCTGACATAATTAAACGTTTTTGTTTAAGTTGACCCTTCACTTTTGGTGATAAAGCTGTGTGTTCAATACAATGTCCAAAATATTTAATCACATGTTCATCTTGATTCGATGTATTTTGAATTGTAAAATGCCAGTCCACATGTGCAATATCTTTAAACTCTTCTTTAATTGCATGAGTAAAGATTAAATAATCTTCATTTGAAAGAAAATAAGGTAACGTAATCTGAAATTCCCAACTTCTATTTTTATTTGATACATCTATTCGTGTGAGTTCACCTTTTTCAAGTATTTCTTTATCCAATTGATTTGAAATCTTAATTTGATCGGCAAGTACTCTAAATTTTTCCTGACTTGTCATTGCCACAAAGAATAACCACCTTATTTCGAACTTATCATTTACTTTAAAAAACTTGATTTATATTATACTACTTTCACATTTATTTTTCATGATTACAGTTTAACTAATAAAAACAATAAAAGAGGTTGGAAACAACAAAATGTTCCAACCATTTTTATTCATGTGCACCTATAGTTTTTCATAGAGTGAAGCAATGTGATTGTCTAATTCATTAACATGAACTTCTTCACTTTCACCCGTTTGACGCACTTTAACTTCAACAATACCTTCACTTGCATTTTTACCTACAACAATTCTTATCGGTAAACCAATTAAATCAGCGTCATTAAATTTAACGCCTGCACGCTCTTTACGATCATCATAAAGTACATCATATTTAGATTGTAATTCTGAGTATAATTTATCTCCTAATTCAAGTTGTTCTTCTTTTTTAGGATTGATTGTAATTAAATGTAAATCAAATGGAGTGACTGACTTTGGCCAAATAATACCATTTTCATCATTATTTTGCTCAACAATCGCACTTAATGTTCTAGACACTCCGATACCATAGCAACCCATAATTAAAGGTTGCGCTTTACCTTGATTATCTAAAAATTTAGCATTCATTGCTTCAGAATATTTCGTTCCCAGTTTAAATACTTGTCCAACTTCAATACCTTCTGCAAATTTTGCATTTCCAGAACCATCACTTAACGGTTCACCTTCTAAAATAAATCTAAAGTCTCCGTATTCATCGATATTAAAATCACGCTCAACATTTGCATTAATATAGTGATAGCCATCTTCATTAGCACCTACCACTATGTTATTTAAATCTTTAACAAAATTATCAGCAATAATTTTAATGTCTTTATTATGAATAGGTCCTAATGAACCAGGATTTGCTCCAAGTAAATTTACAATTTCATCTTGAGTCGCCATTTCCACATTATCAGTTTCAAAGTATGCTTTCACCTTCACATCATTGAGCTCGTGATGGCCTCTTACTAAAAACATCATGAATTCTCCATCCACTTTGAAAATCATTGTTTTTACAATTTCATCAATTGGACGATTTAAAAAGTCAGCCAATTCTTGAGCTGTTTTAATATTTGGCGTTTCTATTTTTTCTAGTGATTTAATGTCTGTATGTTTCTCATTTGGATAATACTTAACTTCAGCTTTTTCAATATTTGCTGCATAATCACTATTTTCACTATACACAATCGTATCTTCACCAATTTCACTTAAAGCCATAAATTCATGTGTATGATTACCGCCAATAGCACCTGAATCAGCTACTACTGGACGCGCATTAATTCCAACACGTTTAAAAATACGACTATAAGCATTGTACATCTCTTGATATGTTTGATCTAATGATGCTTCATCAGCATGGAAAGAATAAGCATCTTTCATGATGAACTCTCTTCCACGTAATAAACCAAAACGTGGACGTTTTTCATCACGGAACTTAGATTGAATTTGGAATAATGTTAATGGTAATTGTTTATAAGACTTTAATTCGTCTCTAACGATAGAAGTCACTACTTCTTCGTGAGTAGGTCCTAAAGCAAATTCTCTTCCATTACGGTCTTTTAATCGCATTAATTCAGGACCATAAGCGCCCCAACGTCCCGACTCTTCCCAAAGTTCTGCTTGCTGCAATGCTGGCATTAAAATCTCAACTGCATCAATATTTTCCATTTCTTCACGAATGATTTTAGAAATATGATTTAGTACACGTGTTGCTAAGGGTAAATAACTATAAATACCACTTGTGCTTTGTTTAATTAAACCTGCTTTTAATAACAACTGATGACTTAAAGCCTCAGCTTCAGAAGGGACTTCTCTCATTGTTGGTATAAAGACTTTCGATTGTTTCATTTTTTATCCTCCTAAATTATAAGAAATAACGTTGTATATCATTCCAAGTGACTAAGACCATAATAATCACTACAAATATAGCTCCAACAGCAATAATTGCAGTTTCAGCTTTTTTGTTTACTGGTCTTCTAAATATCGCTTCATAAATAACAAATAAAATTCTACCACCATCTAAAGCTGGAATAGGTAATAAGTTCATAATCCCTAAGTTAACACTCAGCAATGCCGTATAGTATGTTAATGCAATAATACCTTGTTTTACTACAGAATCTACATTGTGATAAATACCCACTGGACCATTTAACATATCAAAAGTAAAGCCACCTGTGAAAATACTTCCAATCATTGTTCCAACTGCTTTAAAAATAAGTACACTTGCATCTAAAAATTGTTGTACGCCTAATGCTAATGGCTTAAATAGTGAATGTTCATTCGCAGGTTGAAAACCTAATACATAAGAAGTTTTAGAATTTAATTTTGTCTGTTTAATCACTTGTTTTTTAGGTGTAACATCTAGTGATTTGGTGTGACCATCTCGTACAATTTTAATTGTTGTTTGATGGTCTTTCGTTTTATTAAGTGCACTTTGAATATCGCTAAAATCGTTAATTTTATAGTGTCCAACTTGAACAATTTTATCTCCAGCTTTTAATCCAGCTTCTTGTGCTGGATAATTGTCTGCTAATTGTTTTACTGTAGGGGTAGGCGTACCTTGATAATAAGCTAAGCCAATAAATAGTACGAGAGCTAAAATAAAGTTAAATAATGGGCCCGCAAATAAAGTTAAAAACTTAGGTAATGGTTTTTTATGTGTAAATTGACGATGCCTTGGTGCAATTTGAATTAAACTACCATTTTCAACAAAGTAAGCTTTTTTAGCAATATTAAAATGATGTCTTTCATTATCATATGCTGTAATACCTTCAATATATAAATCATCTTTAAAATCACATCGTTTAACTTCAATCGCTTCAATTTTTTGGAATTTATGTTGATCATCTAAAATAATATGTGTAATTTCATCTTGTTCATTTAGTTTTATTTTAACATTCATTCCTGGCTGAACGGGTGGTTCTTCTAATCCATCTCCTGCCATTCTTACATACCCACCAACTGGAAGTAAACGTATTGTATATAACGTTTCATCTTTACGGAAACTGAAAATTTTGGGTCCCATTCCAATCGCAAATTCTGGACACATAATACCTGCACGTTTTGCAAAAAACATATGTCCATATTCATGTACTGTAACGAGTACACCAAATACGATAATAAATGAGACGATTGTGATTAAATAACTCACTTACAACACCTCAATTAATTTTAATATTTAAATTATCTAGATTATAAGATTTTAGATTTTAAATTTTATAATAATTTCTAGTATAAAAAAACAGTTTTAAAAAAGAGCTATAAAGTACACGATTGTATAATATTAATCAAATGTGAACTCAATAACTCCTCAATTATATCATTATATACTTTTCATAAATAAATAAAACGTTAATTTTTTATTACATTTGTAGCAATAGAATGTTTAACAGTGGTAAAACAAACATAAAGCTATCAAATCTATCTAAAATACCGCCATGTCCTGGCAAGATTCTGCCTGAATCTTTAACACCAAAATGACGTTTAAAACCAGATTCTACTAAGTCACCTAATTGACCAAATACACTTAAAATAATTGTAATTAATAATAACAGCCAAATATTTAGATGAAAATCTACAAAAAACATCATTACAAGTGGAACAATTAAACTACAAATGAGTCCTCCAATAAAACCTTCAATCGTTTTGTTTGGACTAATAACTGGCCATAGTTTGTGTTTTCCCATTAATCGTCCAAATATATATGCGCCAGTATCTGTTAACCATACGATTAAAAATGCAAAAAGTATATAATGTAAACCATAAGAACGTGTAGCATAAAAATACATAAATCCTATTCCAACGTATGCTACAGACATTAAACAAAATGCAGCGTCCATAAAGCTAAATCTGTTTTTCGAAAGTACAGTATAACTTAATAGTATGAAGCTCATTGCAATTAAACTTTTTAATTGAACATCACTCACCCAATCTCCGGCAGACTGAGGAAGCATAATAATAATAAGCGCTATAGCACTGAAAATACCTGGAATTGATAAAAATTTAATCATATTCATATTTAACAATTCTTTTAAAGCAATGAGCGCCAGCAAATAAGCAAAAAGCATTAAAATAGTTCCACCTTTTAATAATATAGGTAGAAAAATAAGCAATGCTATAATCGCGGTCAATGTTCTTACTTTCATAATTTACTCCTCACTTAATCCTCCAAAACGTCTTTGGCGAGATTGATATATTTTTATACATTGTTTTAATTCTTCACCATCAAAGTCTGGCCATAACTTCTCATTAAAAATAAATTCACTATACGAAGCCTGCCAAATTAAGAAGTTACTAAGGCGTTGTTCTCCAGATGTACGTATTAATAAATCTGGATCTGGATCTGGATGGGTCATTAAATGTTTGGAAATCATCAATTCATCAATATCATCACTGTTTTGACCATTACGTTGAAGTTCATCATAAATTGATTTCATACTTTGAACAAGTTCAGCTCGTCCACCATAATTAATGGCAAATACTAATTTCAAGCCTGTATTATTTTTGGTTTTTTCTTTAGCATAATTAATCGCCTCAATTGTTGATTGGGGTACTGCATCTAAAAAACCAATAGTTTCTATCTTAACATTTTTCTCTATAAGTTCTGGTAGAAATGTTTTTAAAAAATTCACAGGTAAATTCATGATATAATTAACTTCACTTTCAGGTCTTGACCAATTTTCCGTTGAAAAAGCGTATAAAGTTAAATATTTAATACCTAAATGACTTGCTTCACGTGTCACTTTTTTTATGGTTTGCATACCTTCATAGTGACCTTTAATTCTAGGCATTTTACGCTTTTTTGCCCAACGACCATTTCCGTCCATGATAATTGCTATATGTTCAGGTAAATTATGTATATCTAAATCATCATTTTGATTGATTTTAGTCTTATTTCTTTTTATTAGCTTTCTAAACATGGTCTTTCCTCCGAGCCTGATCATTTCTGTTATATTATATAGGTTATTTAAGAAATCATCTATCATTTTATCATACTAAATAATGGCATTGAATAAGCAAATTAAAAAACTGTACCAAAGTCTGACTTGGCACAGTTTAGACTAAAACAATTTATAATCTTGTCATAGAAGAGTATGATGAAATATTAAACAGACATAATATCTTTTTCTTTTTCATCAACTAAATTATCAATTTCTTTAATTGAATTGTCTGTTACTTTTTGAACATCTTCTGTTTGGCTTCTTAAATCATCTTCAGTAATGTCTCCATTTTTTTCGTCTTTTTTCAATTGATCATTGATATCACGACGAATATTACGGATTGAAACTTTTGAATCTTCACCGATTTTTTTAACATTTTTAACTAATTCTTTACGACGTTCTTCAGTTAAAGCAGGAACAGTGATACGAATAACTTCACCGTCACTAGTAGGGTTCACACCTAGGTTAGCAGCAATAATCGCTTTTTCAATATCAGCTACAGATGATTTATCATATGGAGAAATGACAAGTAAGCGTGCTTCAGGCACGTTTATACTCGCTAACTGTTGAACTGGTGTTGGGGCACCATAATAATCAACATTTACTCCGTTTAATAAATTAGAATTCGCTCTACCCGCACTAATATTAGCTAATTCACGTGATAAATTTTCAATTGATTTTTTCATTCTAGATTTTGTATCTTGAATTATCTCACTCATACATTTACACCTCTAATTATTTAGTAATTAATGTACCAATTTTTTCGCCCATAACGGCACGTTTAATATTGCCTTCTTCCATAATAGAGAATACATTTAATGGAATGTTATTATCCATACAGAATGAAGAAGCAGTTGAATCCATAACTTGTAGGCCTTCTTGTAACATTTGAATATGTGTTAGATGATCATATTTTACAGCATTTTTATCAATTTTTGGGTCGGCAGAATACACACCATCAACATTATTTTTACCCATTAAAATGACATCGGCCTCTACTTCAGCTGCACGTAGTGCTGCAGTTGTGTCAGTAGAGAAGTATGGATTACCAATACCAGCTGCAAAAATAACTACGCGTTTTTTCTCTAAATGTCTAATTGCGCGACGACGAATATAAGGCTCAGCAACCTGTTTCATTTCAATTGAAGTTAATACTCGTGTATCACAATCTAATTGCTCTAAACTATCTTGTAATGCCAATGCATTCATTACAGTAGCAAGCATGCCCATATAATCAGCTGTACCACGGTCCATGCCTAAATCGCTACCTGTTTTACCTCTCCAAATATTACCGCCACCAACGATAACAGCTATTTCACAATCCATTTTAGCTACTTCAGCGACTTGTTTTGCTACACTTTTAATGATGATAGGATTGATACCAAAACCTTTTTCACCTGCAAGTGCTTCACCACTAAGTTTCAGTACTACACGTTTATATTTAGAAGTCTGCGCCATTATTTTTTCCTCTCTATGATTAATGATATGTAATATATACAAGTAAAGAAGACACTAATGGTCTTCTATAATAAAAGAATTTTATTATATAGAATTCCTTAAAGGTGTCTTCTTTCTTGTTAGAATAATGTGAACAAATTATTTCATTTGACCTTTAACTTCATCAGCAAAGTTTTCTTCGCGTTTTTCCATACCTTCGCCTACTTCATAACGTACGAAGTCAGCTAATTTACCGCCTTTAGATTTTAAGAAAGCTTCAACTGTTTGATCTGGGTCTTTAACGAAGTTTTGGTCAACAGCACAAATTTCTTGAAGATATTTACGTAAACGACCTTCAACCATTTTTTCAACGATATTTTCAGGTTTACCTTCATTTAATGCTTGTTGTTTTAATACTTCTCTTTCGTGATTAATTTCTTCGTCACTTACTTGGTCTGAAGAAACATATTTAGGATTAATTGCAGCGATGTGCATTGCTACATCTTTAGCTGCTTCTTCATCAGTAGAACCTTCAACAACAGTCAATACACCGATACGTCCACCCATGTGTAAGTATGCACCAAAAGCATCGTTATCAGATTTAGTTCTAATAGCAAAACGACGGATGCTTAATTTTTCACCGATTGTTGAGATAGCCTCTTTCATTCTTTCATCAACTGTTTGACCACTTGCTAATTTAGTTTCTAATAAAGCTTCTACTGTTTCAGCTTTACTTTCAAGGATTTGATTAGCAATTTCTTTAACTAATTCTTGGAATCCTTCGTTTCGAGCAACGAAATCAGTTTCAGAGTTAATTTCAACGATTGCTGCTTCATTACCTTTTACTTCTACATGTACTAAACCTTCAGCAGCGATTCGATCAGCTTTTTTAGCTGCTTTAGCAATACCTTTTTCACGTAAGTAGTCGATTGCTTTATCGATATCTCCATCAGTTTCAGTTAG
The DNA here is from genome assembly GCF_001809305.1 of Staphylococcus sp. HMSC072H03. Taxonomy (NCBI): domain Bacteria; kingdom Bacillati; phylum Bacillota; class Bacilli; order Caryophanales; family Staphylococcaceae; genus Staphylococcus; species Staphylococcus sp. HMSC072H03. The sequence goes on along the minus strand of NZ_KV796881.1, from coordinate 187,977 downwards.
CGCTTTTTTACAATCCATCATACCTGCGCCAGTTCTTTCACGTAATTCTTTAACAAGTTTTGCTGAAATTGCCATTAATTATTCCTCCAATATGTCTAATTGTAATAATAGATGATATTTAAATATTACCATTAAAGGTACTATTATTTCCAATACTCTATTACGATTTATTAATAATTTTTTAAATTAAGGTTATTTTAAAAATAAAATCTGATTTAAAAGTATAATTGAATATTTATCTTTTATATTTATACCCAATTTACTATCCATTTTAAATAAATATTTTAAAAAAAGGGCGATAAGCATTACATCTTATCACCCATTTAAACTATATCTTAGTTTGATTCAACAGTAGTATTTTCTTCAGTTGATTCTGCTTTTTGAGTTTCTTCACTTTCATCTAAATCGATGTTTTGTTCTGCAGCTACTTCATCGTTTGAAATACCTTGTTGACCTTCTAAGACAGCGTCAGCCATTTTACCAGTTAATAATTTAACGGCACGAATAGCATCATCATTCGCTGGGATAACATAGTCGATTTCATCAGGATCACAGTTAGTGTCAACGATACCAACGATAGGGATATTTAATTTACGTGCTTCAGCAATCGCATTGCGCTCTTTACGAGGGTCAACTACGAATAATGCTTGAGGCATAGATTTCATATCACGAATACCGCCTAAGAATTTGATTAAACGGTCATATTCTTTTTTAAGTTCAACAACTTCTTTTTTAGGTAAAACGTCAAATAAACCGTCTTCTTCCATTTTTTCAATTTCAGAAATACGTTTAATACGTTTTGAGATTGTTTTATAATTAGTTAAGATTCCACCTAACCATCTTTGGTTAACGTAGAATTGACCAGCACGTTCTGCTTCAGCTTTAACTGATTCTTGTGCTTGTTTTTTAGTACCTACGAATAAGACTTTACCGCCATCTTCAGATACTTGTTTTAAGAAGTTATAAGCTTCTTCAACTTTTTTTACTGTTTTTTGTAAGTCAATGATATAAATACCATTTCTTTCAGTAAAGATATATTTTTTCATTTTTGGGTTCCAACGGCGTGTTTGGTGACCGAAGTGAACACCGGCTTCTAGTAATTGTTTCATTGAAATTACTGCCATGTTAAATTCCTCCTATTGGTTAATTACCTCCATAGTAAACTAATATAAAGACAATACTTAAGACTGCACCCTTTATATTTACATTCACTACGTGTGTATTGGCTTTATAGCCGTCAATAATAATATCATATCTAGAATCATTACGCAACATTTTTTAACTGCATAAAATAAAAAACTACTATCTTAATTTTAATAGATAGATAGTAGTTTTAAAAAATATTTATTCACTTCGATTAAGTTCATCTAAGAATTTTTCTTTTTTAACTTTAATAAATGTACCTTTCATGCCAAGCGATCGTGATTCTATTACACCAGCACTTTCTAATTTACGTAACGCATTTACAATTACAGAACGTGTAATACCTACTCTATCTGCTACTTTAGATGCAATTAATAGACCTTCATTACCACCAAGTTCCTCAAAAATATGTTCAATCGCTTCTTTTTCAGAATAAGATAATGAATTGATTGCCATTGTAATAGCAGCTTTATCACGTGCTTCTTTCTCAACTTCATTATGTTTCTCACGTAAAATTTCCATACCAATAACAGTTGCAGCGTATTCGCCAAGCACTAAATCATTTTCATTAAAGTCATCTTTAACTCTTCCTAGAATCAGTGTACCTAAGCGTTCGCCTCCCCCTAAAATCGGGAAGATGGTTGTTCTACTATTAATAAATACATCTCTGTGTTCTGGAGGGAATACTGTCAAGTCTGAATCAATATCAATATTCGCTTTAGTTTGTTGAACTTGCATAAGTAGTTCAGTGTATTCACTTGGAATATGTTTACTTTCAGTCAACATATTACTAATTCGTTCACTCTTTAAAAGTTCATTTAAACTTGAACCTAAAATTTTACCTCTACGAGAAACGATGAAGACATTTGTAACAGTTACATTACTAATAGTCTGAGCAACATCTTTAAAGTCTACCGCAATGCCTTTATGTTTTTGTAATAATGTATTTAATTCTCTAGTTTTAGATAATAAGCTCATAAAATTTCTCCTTTATTTATATTATAAAATAAATGCACTTAAATCTTTGTTTGTTGAAATAGATTTCAACTTATCATCAACATACTGTGGTGTTATATCTACTACTGCATTTGGCATATTTGGTGCTTCAAAAGATAAATCTTCTAACATTTTTTCTAAAATAGTGTGTAATCGACGTGCACCAATATTGTCTGTATCTTGATTCACTTGATATGCCATTTCAGCTAATCGTGTTATCGCTTCATCAGAGAAGTTGACCGTAACTTCTTCAGTTTTTAACAGTGCTTCATACTGCTTTATAAGAGATAACTTAGGTTCAGTCAATATTCTATAGAAATCATTGACTGTTAAGCTTTCAAGTTCAACTCGAATTGGAAAACGCCCTTGTAACTCAGGAATCAAGTCACTTGGTTTAGAAACATGGAAAGCGCCAGCACCAATAAATAGCATGTGCTCAGTATTTACAGTACCATACTTAGTTTGAATCATGCTACCTTCAAGGATTGGTAATATATCTCTTTGAACACCTTGTCTTGATACATCTTGACCACTATTGGAATTGTTTGTAGCGACTTTATCAATCTCATCGATAAAGATAATTCCCATTTGTTCTGCTAATTCTAAAGCTTCTTGATTAGCAGTTTCTTGATCAATTAATTCATCTGCAAAATCATCAGTAAGAATTTTACGTGCTGTTTTTACTGGTACTTCTCTTTCTACTTTTCGTTTAGGCATCAATTGATTCATCATATCTTGCATTTGTTGATTTTGACTCGTGCCTAACATTCCTAATGCGCCAGGGTCTTGTTCAACTTTGATTCTAACTTTTTCTTCTTCTAGCTTACCTGCTAAAAGTTGTTGTCTTATTTCTGACCGTTTTGTTTTGATTTCTTCTGTAGGGGCTTCTTCTTCCTCGTCATTCTGATTAAAATTAGGAATAGCACCACCTAAAAGAGATTCAAGTGGATTATTATTTTGAGCTGCTTTTTTCTTCATACTAGGAACAAGTAATTTTACTAATTTTTCATTAGCTTTTTGTGTTGCTTCATCTTCAACTAATGATTTCTTTTGCTCTTTTACGAGTCTTACAGACACGTCCACCAAGTCTCTAACCATACTTTCTACATCACGTCCAACATATCCAACTTCAGTGAATTTTGTAGCTTCTACTTTAATGAATGGTGCACCTACGACTTTTGCCATACGGCGTGCAATTTCTGTTTTACCTACACCAGTTGGGCCAATCATTAAAATATTTTTGGGTGCAATTTCTTGCTTAGTTTCTTCATCAAGAAGACTTCTTCTGTATCTATTTCTTAACGCGATTGCTACTTTACGTTTTGCATCTTCTTGACCTACAATATATTCGTCCAATTTAGATACGATATCTTTAGGTGTTAATTTTATACCGTTTGCATCCATTTACTATTACCTCCACCTTAATGTATGTCCATATCAATTCATTTCCGTTTTGTTTATATATGTTATTTATAAAGTCTCAACAATAATATTATCATTTGTAAATACACAAATATCTGAAGCCACTTTTAAGCTTTCATATGCCATTTCTTTAGCAGTCATATGTGAAGCATGACGTTTAAGTGCTCTTCCTGCACTTAATGCATAGTTTCCTCCTGAACCAATAGCGATTAAATCATCGTCAGGCGCAATGACTTCACCTGTACCACTTACCACTAAAATACCATCTTTATCCATTACGATAAGCATGGCTTCCAGTTGACGTAATTGCTTATCTCCACGCCATTCTTGAGCAAGTTCTACAGCAGCGCGTTCTAAATTACCGCTAAATTGTTGTAATTTAGTTTCAAATTTTTCAAATAATGTAAATGCATCGGCTACGCTTCCTGCAAATCCTGCTAACACTTTACCTTCGTATAAGCGTCTTACTTTTCTAGCTGTTTGCTTCATAATTACTTGTTCACCAAGTGTAACTTGACCGTCTCCAGCCATTGCCGCTTCTCCATTGTGTCTTACAGCATATATCGTTGTAGCATGTAATGATGTCTTACTCATTTATTTACTCTCCTTTTTTGCTCGAGGATGTGCATTTAAATACACTTTGCGCAATTGTTGATTAGATACATGTGTATACTTACCAGTTGTAGAAAGGTTAACGTGTCCTAATAAAGATTGAACTGTTCTTAGGTCTGCACCTTGATTCAATAAATGTGTAGCAAATGTATGTCTTAATTTATGAGGGTGGATTTCAGTTACCCCCGCTGTACGTTTAACTACATCATTGAGAAGATATCTAATACCTCTCTCAGTAATAGGATCACCTTTCATATTAACAATTAAATAAGGATGACTTTTACCTTTAAGTGGTTTGAATTTTTCTAAATATTGTTCAATACTTTGTCTACAAAACTCTCCAAAAGGCACAAATCGTTCTTTATTTCCCTTACCCAATACCTTTACCCCTGGAAGATTCATATCTAAATCCATAACCTTTATATTCACAAGTTCTGAAACACGAATGCCTGTTGCATATAATAATTCAATTACTACTCTATCTCTTAATCCTTTTTTTGCATCGTTTGAAACAGTATTAAATAATGCTTCCATTTCTTCTTCATAAAAAAATTGAGGAAGATATTGCTCTTTCTTAGGATGTACAAGTTGTATAAAAGGATTATTTACAGATGTATCTTGAGTCATCCAGAACTCATAAAATGTTCTTAATGTTGATATTTTTCTTGATACAGTAGTACGTTTCAAATTATTGGAATATAAATAACTTAGATAATTTCTTGCATCTTTATATTCAAACGTTCTTAAATTTAACAGTTCTTGTTCTAAAAACTGATTAAATTGAGCTAAATCGTCATGATACGCTTTTAATGTATGGTCGGAGAAATTTCTTTCAACTTTAAGCATATTCAAAAATTTCTTTTGGATTTCTTCCACTAAAAATCCCCTCCATCATATGCATTGTAGCATATAAACTGAGGGGGACTAAAATAATTAGCTATAGAATTCAAAATCTTTTGAGAATTTGTGAATAATTTAAAAATTCCTTCAAAATATTTTATTATAATTTAAATCTATAACGTTTTTTTGAAATTTTCTAAATAGTCTAGTGCACGATATGCTTGTGCTTCATAACGTTCTTTTTTATCTTTAATGCGGCGATCAAGTGACGGCAATAAACCAAAGTTAGCATTCATTGGTTGGAAGTTTTTTTCATTTTTAGCATGAGAAATATAATAAGCCATACTGCCTATCATTGTTTCTCTTGGAAAAATCACTTCTCCTTTTCCAAGTAACTTATGCGCTAAATTGATACCTGCTACAAGTCCACTTGCTGCACTTTCAACATATCCTTCCACACCTGTCATTTGTCCTGCAAATTGAATTCTATCATTATTAATTAATTCATATTTTTCATTTAAAACATCAGGTGAATTAATGAAGGTATTTCTATGCATCACACCATATCTAACAATATCAACATTTTCTAAACCTGGAATTAATTGAATGACTTCTTTTTGAGCGCCCCATTTTAAATGTGTTTGGAAGCCGACAATATTATAAAGCGTACCAGCTGCGTCATCTTGACGTAATTGCACTACTGCATATGGACGTTTACCAGTTTTAGGGTCTTCTAATCCTACTGGTTTCATTGGACCAAATAGTAATGTTTTATGACCTCTACCAGCCATCACTTCAAATGGCATACATCCTTCAAAATATTTTTCTTTTTCAAATTCATTTACAGGTGCAACTTCAGCTTCTAATACCGCATCATAAAAACGATTGAATTCTTCTTCAGTCATAGGGCAGTTTAAATATGCTGCTTCACCTTTATCATAGCGTGATTTCAAATAGACTTTATCCATATCAATTGAATCTTTTTCAATGATTGGAGCTGCTGCATCGTAGAAATATAGTTGATCTTTACCTGTAATTTCTACAATTTCTTTAGCTAAATGTTCAGTTGTTAACGGGCCTGTTGCAATGATTGTATGTCCTTCTGGAATACTGTGAATTTCTTTATTCAAAACAGTTACATTAGGATGATTTTTCAATGTATCTGTAATATAACCAGCAAAGTCATGTCTATCTACTGCTAATGCACCACCAGCTGGAACTCTAGCTTTATCAGCTGCTGCGATGATTAATGAATCTAAACGTCGCATTTCTTCTTTAAGCACACCTACACCATTTGTTAATGCATTACCACGTAGTGAATTAGAACATACTAACTCAGCAAATTTATCTGTATGATGGGCAGGCGTTTGTTTAACAGGACGCATTTCGATTAAATTCACTTTAATACCACGTTCTGCTAATTGATAAGCTGCTTCTGAACCAGCTAATCCTGCGCCTATAACATTAACAGTTTGACTCATATACATTCTCCTTTAATAAAACTCTATTTTTGTACTTCTTCTTTATAGTCACAATTAGAACAAATCACTTGAGAACTACGTCCTTTTTTATGTTGCATCAAGTAATGATTACATTTTGGACAATCTCTTCCTATTGGTTTATCCCAAGAAATAAAATCACACTCTGGATAATTCGAACAACCATAAAATAATCTATTTTTCTTAGATTTTCTCTCAACTACATCGCCATCTTTGCATTTTGGACAAGTGACACCAATAGTTTTAACAATAGCTTTTGTATTTCGACAATCTGGGAAATTCGAGCACGCCATAAATTTACCATAACGTCCCATTTTTATTACCATAGGAGCTCCACATACTTCACAATCTTCGCCGGCTGGTTCATCTTTAATTTCAACTTTTTCCATTTCTTCCTCTGCACGTGCAACATCTAATTTAAAACTACCATAGAAATTATCGATAACTTTTCTCCAACCGATATCACCTTCTGCAATTTTATCGAGCAAGGTTTCCATATTAACTGTAAATTCAACATCAATAATTTCTGGGAAGTAATCCTTCACTTGCTCATACACGATTTCTCCTAGTTCAGTTGGTACAAAACGTTTACTTTCAAGTTTAACATAATTACGTTTTTGAATTGTGTCAATCGTTGGAGCATATGTTGAAGGTCTACCAATTTTTAATTCTTCTAATGTTTTAACTAATCGTGCCTCTGTGTATCGTGGAGGTGGTTGAGTGAAATGTTGTGCCGGTTCAATTTGTGTTGCAGTTACTTTGTCACCTTGATTTAATTTTGGTAATTTATTTTCTTTATCATTATCTTTGTCATCTTTTGCTTCAACATATAATGTCATAAAGCCTTTAAATTTGATTGTTTGTCCATTTGCTCTAAATTTAATGTCATTTTGTGTTACATCTAAAGCCACAGTATCTAAAACTGCAGGAGCCATTTGACTTGCTACAAAACGTTCCCAAATTAATTTATACAAGCGATGTTGATCACGTGTTAAATATGCTTTCATTTCATCTGGTGTACGTAATGTACTTGTTGGACGAATAGCTTCATGGGCATCTTGATCCCCTTGTTTACCTTTTGTTTTACGGTTTGAAGTATACTCAGTACCATACTTCTCTTCAATATATGATTTTGCTTCATCTTTAGCAGTTTGTGAGATTCGTGTTGAATCTGTTCTCATATATGTGATTAATCCAACTGTACCTTGTCGTTTCAAATCGATACCTTCATATAATTGCTGTGCTAACATCATAGTCTTACGTGCTTTAAAATTAAGTTTACGTGCTGCTTCTTGTTGTAACGTAGACGTTGTAAATGGATTTGCAGGGTATCTCGTTTTTTCTTTTTTATTTACATTAGTGATTTCAAATTCATCACCATTTAATTCGGATGTAATTTTTTCAACATCTTTTTTTGTTTTTAATTTATACGGTTTGTTTTTATAATGTAAGAATTTAGCAGTGAACTTTGATTTTTTATATCTAAATTCACCTTCAATTGACCAATATTCTTCTGGTTTAAAATTACGGATTTCATTTTCACGGTCAATGACTAATCTTAAAGCAACTGATTGTACTCGACCAGCTGACAATCCTTTTTTTACTTTCTTCCATAGTACTGGAGAAATATTATAACCTACAAGTCTATCTAAAATACGACGCGCTTGTTGTGCATCAACTAAATTCATTTCAATACCACGAGGATGTTTAAAACTTTCTTTTACTGCATCCTTAGTGATTTCATTAAATACAACTCTGTTTTCTTTTGATTCTTCAAGTTCTAAAATTTTTGATAAATGCCAAGCAATCGCTTCACCTTCGCGGTCAGGGTCACTAGCTAAGAAAACTTTTTTAGCTTTTTTCGCATATTTTTTTAAATCTTTAACAACAGGACCTTTACCTCGAATAGTTATATATTTTGGTTCATAGTTATCTTCTACGTCTACACCCATTTGACTTCTTGGTAAATCTCGTACGTGTCCCATAGAAGCAATAACTTTATATCGTTTACCTAAATATTTTTCAATGGTTTTCGCTTTTGCAGGCGACTCAACGATGACTAAATTATCTGCCAAAGTGAATTCCCCCTTGCTTTTTCAATTACTAAAGATAAATGATAAACGGTTAATTTTGTTTTTGTCAATATTTTAATCCAATATAGATATTTTTTTGTGAAATATCCTTTGAATTTTCACAATTAATTATTTATATATTTAATCGTTTAAAAAGCGATAATCATATAATATATCTTCTGCTTCTGAAACAATCATTGCACCTTCTTGAGCACGTAATAAATTTCCTTTTGTCAAAGGATTAAACATCGATCCAGGCAGTACATAAACATTTCTATTTTGATCTAAAGCACAATCTATTGTAATTTGACTACCACTTTTAATTTTAGCTTCAGTAATTAATACACCACGAGACAACCCGCTTATCAGACGATTTCTTTCAGGGAATTGATATTTGTTTATTTTTGTTAAAGGAGGATATTCACTTATGACTAAACCAGTTTCTTCAATTATATTGCGTAACTTTCGTGTTTCCTTTGGATAATGATTTAAATGACCAAAACCTAGAACTGCAATAGTTGGAAGATGATGTTTTAATGCGAATTGATGAGCTATGCTATCAGCACCTTTCGCTAAACCGGATACAATCGTTAGTGGAATATTTATAAAGTGAGGAAATAGATAATCTAGTGCACACTTAGAATAATTTGTGGCCTCACGTGAACCTACAACACCTAAAGTATACGTAGATGATAATAAATGTATATTTCCACGATAAAATAATATAAAAGGATAGTCGTAAATAGTTTTAAGCAATGAAGGATATTGAGAAGAAAATGAAGTAACATAGTTAACCTGATATCTAGAAAGTTGGGTTTGAATATAATCGTAAGAAATCTCTGTTAATTGAGTAAAACGCTTCTTTTTTAAATATAGAGATTCCCATTCATTGATCATTTCAAATTGATCATGTTCATTAACATTGAAAAATTTTGGAAATACATTGAGTAAATGATGAATATGTTGGGTCGTATACCCTATCCATCTCATTTTTAATAAAATAAAATCATTCATGAAGTAAATGTCTCCTTTTAATTTATTATACCGTGAATCATTAACAGTAAAATTTCATTTATAAGACAAATTTGATATATAAATGTAAGGAGTAATAATATTAAAAGATTATGTATACTTTTTGATTTCATAACATGTGAAAAATAGAGCGTTCAGTCATTTATAATATATTGTAGTCTACGATATATATAAGAAAAACTGCCAACAAATTTCAGTAATTGTTGACAGTTTGAATTCAATTATTAATTACATAATTGCTACTTCACTGTTAATAGTTCTTCATAAATGCCTGCTTCTTTTGCCGCTTCAATTAGTGTTGTACCAATTTCTGATGGTGTATCTGCTGTTTTAACACCACATTCATTAAGCGTTTTAATTTTTTCTGCAGCAGTTCCTTTACCACCTGAGATGATTGCACCTGCATGGCCCATACGTTTTCCTGGAGGTGCTGTTTGTCCACCAACAAAACCAACCACTGGTTTAGTCATGTTTGCTTTGACCCATTCAGCTGCTTCTTCTTCAGCAGTACCACCGATTTCGCCAATCATAACAACAGCTTTTGTTTCTTCATCTTCATTAAATGCTTTAAGTACATCGATAAAGTTTGTACCGTTAACTGGGTCCCCACCGATACCTACTGCTGTGGTTTGACCAATACCTTCTTCAGTTAATTGATGTACTGCTTCATATGTTAAAGTACCTGAACGAGAAACAACACCTACATGCCCTTTTTTATGAATATAACCTGGCATGATACCAATTTTACATTCATCTGCCGTAATTACACCAGGACAGTTCGGTCCAACTAAACGTGTTTTTCTACCCTCTAAATAACGTTTCACTTTAATCATATCAACAACTGGAATATGTTCAGTAATACAGATCACCATATCTAATTCTGCATCAGCTGCTTCTAAAATTGAATCTGCAGCAAATGGTGCTGGTACGTAAACTACTGATACGTTAGCACCTGTTTCTTTTTTAGCTTCAGCTACTGTATTATACACTGGCACGCCTTCAACAACTTGTCCACCTTTACCTGGTGTTACCCCTGCGACAATTTGTGTGCCATAATCAAGCATTTGTTTTGTATGGAAAAGGGCAGTAGACCCTGTAATACCTTGCACCATTACCTTAGTATTCTTATCTATAAATACACCCATTTTAGTGTTCCCATCCTTTCCTTACGCTTCTTTAACAAGTTTAACAATTTGTTGTGCACCTTCAGCCATTGTTGCTGCTGGTTCAATTGCTAGACCAGATTCATTTAAAATCTCTTTACCACGTTTAACGTTTGTGCCTTCTAAACGAACAACTAAAGGTAAAGTTAATTCGACTTCTTTAACTGCTGCTACAATACCTTCTGCAATCACATCACATTTCATAATTCCACCGAAGATATTTACAAAAATACCTTTAACATTATCATCCCCCAAGATGATTTTGAATGCTTCAGTTACTTTTTCTTTTGTAGCACCGCCACCAACGTCTAGGAAGTTAGCTGGAGTACCACCGAAATGATTAATTGTATCCATTGTAGCCATGGCTAATCCGGCACCATTAACCATACAACCAATGTCACCATCTAAAGCAATATATGATAAATCATATTTAGATGCTTGAATTTCTTTTGGATCTTCTTCTTCTAAATCACGTAATTCTAAAATATCTTTATGTCTAAATAATGCATTATCATCAAAATTTAATTTCGCATCTAAAGCCAAAACATCACCATCACCCGTTGTTACAAGTGGATTAATTTCAACAATAGAACAATCTTTTTCAACAAAAACATTATATAAAGAAAGTAAGAATTTTGCTGCTTTATTTACAGATTCTTTTGGAATATTGATATTGAATGCAATACGACGTGCTTGGAATGGTGATAACCCTATCACTGGATCGATTGTTTCTTTAAAGATCTTTTCTGGCGTTTTAGCTGCAACTTCTTCAATTTCAGTTCCACCTTCTTCAGAAGCCATCAATGTAATACGATCAGTAGCACGATCAATGACAAAGCCTACATAATATTCTTTTTGAATATCACAACCTTCTTCGATATATAAGCGTTTAACTTCTTTACCTTCAGGCCCAGTTTGATGCGTTACTAATTGCTTGCCTAATAATTCATTAGCATAAGTTTCAACTTCAGACAGTGATTTAGCAATTTTAACTCCACCTGCTTTACCTCTACCCCCAGCGTGAATTTGTGCTTTCACTACATAAACATCTGAATTTAATTCTTTTGCCTTTTCCACCGCTTCTTCAGCAGTAAATGCTACACGTCCTTCTGGAACGGCTACACCCATAGCACGAAATATTTCTTTACCTTGATACTCGTGGATATTCATCTTCCATCCTCCTGTTTCTTAGGTTAAGTTCACTTTAATTATAGAAAATGTAAGCGCTTTTGTAAACTGAAAGTGTTATACTTTTTGCAATAGTTTTTAAATTCAAATAATTTTATTTTTATTTAATTATATCATTGATTTAACAGGCTCAAACGTTTTACGATGATATGGCGTTATGCCTAATTGTTTTAATCCTTGAAGGTGTGATTTAGTGCCATATCCTACATTTTTTTCAAAATCATAACCAGGATATTTCAGTGCTACTTCCGCCATTAAACCATCCCTATATTCTTTTGCCATGATACTAGCAGCAGCAATAGAAACACTTTTAGCATCTCCTTTAATAATAGAAGTTTGAGGAATTGCATTATCCAATGTCATAGCATCAATAAGTAAATGGTTAGGTTGTTCTGTTAATTGATTAATAGCACGTTTCATAGCTAATTTGGTTGCGTTGTAAATATTGAACTCATCAATTTCTTCAGCGCTTGCTATCCCGTAAGCATAATCATAAACGCCTTCTTTTAATTGTTCGTTAAGTATTTTTCGCTTTGTTGCTGAAACTTTCTTCGAGTCATCTAATCCTAAATATTGATGTTCTTTATTTAAAATGACTGCACAAGCTACAACAGGCCCAGCAAGTGGACCACGACCTACTTCATCAATCCCACATATTAAAGCATTAGGATTGTCCTTTAATATTTCATTTTCATATTTATTCATTTGTTGATAATGTTCTCGTGTTTCTTGATCTTTTAAAAGCTGTTTACGACGTCGTACTATATTTTGCTGTACCCCTTTTCTTGTATCACTCATTAATTCATGTTGTTCAAGTGCTTCAATTGAATCAATTGTGTCTAATAATGCTTTAATCTCTTTAATTGTTTGAGGCATAATCTAAGTCCCCTTTCATTTCTGAATAAATATCAAAACAATAAGTTCCAATTTTAGCATTACGCACATCATTAATAATCAATTCGATGACAGCCTCGTAATCGACTTCATTTCCTTTTTGTAATAACCCACGTCGACGTCCAATAGCATCAAACCATTCTAAAATTTCTGCATCAGTTTCTACATCAATATTGTAATGATTCTTCAATCCTTCAATATCATGTTTAATTAAGAAGTGTAAACCGTATATTGCTACTTCATCTAAGTGTACGATACTATCTTTAATGGCACCAGTAAGGCTTAGTTTTTTACCTACAGTTTCATCTTCAAATTTAGGCCATAAAATACCTGGCGTATCTAGTAGTTGTAATGCTTTACCTACTTTAATCCATTGTTGTTGTTTCGTTACTCCCGGCTTATTTCCTGTTTGAGCAATATTTTTTTTAGCTAACTTATTAATTAATGTAGATTTCCCCACATTAGGTATACCAACAATCATGGCACGTATTGCTCTAGGTTTAAGTCCTTTCGCTTTTTCTTTCTCAAATTTTTCTTTAGTCGCTTCAATTGCAGCATATTCTACACCTTTTAAATTTTTGCCGTGTTTCGCATCAACTGCTACAGGATAAAAACCTTTATCAGTAAAGAAATGTTCCCACTTTTGCATTTCATTTAAATTCGACATATCTTTTTTATTTAAAATAACTACGCGTGGTTTTTGTTTAATGACATCATCAATCATTGGATTTCTTGAACTATACGGTATACGTGCGTCAACAAGTTCAAATACCACATCTACTTTCTTAAGTTGTTCTGTCACTTCTCTTTTGGCCTTTGCCATATGCCCTGGATACCATTGAATCACCATGACATTCACCCTACTTTCATTAAATTTATTTCAACTGTTCGATTATAATCAATATTTAAAATCTTCACTACTATTATCAATTCTATTATATTTTAACATGCTATTTCATATTCATTAAATCGCTAATATTAAAAACAAATTTCTAATTTTTTATAAAACATATAAATACTTTTATTAAGAAGTTTAATACTCTACAATTTAGTATGTAGTCATTTTTTAATTATGAATAGTACATTCTAACTATAGAGGTTTAATATGAAAAAATTCTTTACTTATCTAGGACTTTTTATAGCACTGTCCATCATAGGACATAGTTATGTCATTTATCGTTTTATTCACGATGGTATTTTATTTACAGGTCCAAATGATGGAATGGAACAAATGGTTCCAATTCAAATGTATTTATTTGATAAATGGAGTAGTGGCAATTTGTTTTATTCCACTGATTTTGGATTAGGTGGCGATTTCTTTACAGATCTTAGTTACTACTTCTCCACAAATATTTTATTTATAATAAATGTAGTATTTATTGCACTTATTAAAATTTTTATTCCTTTACATACGCATAATGTATTATTTTGGATGATTAATGCACTGATTATGTCCATGATTAAAGCAATGATTGCCATGTATTGCACTTATTTATATAGTAAATACATTTCAAATAACAAATGGTTAAGCTTAGTTGTAGCGTTTTTATTTGTTATGTCACCCTTATATTATCGCTTTACAGTGTATTGGCCCTTCTTTAGTGATGTGTTTGTTTGGATGCCGTTATTATTACTCTCTATTGAAAGAGTCTTACAAAAACAGAAGTTTGGACTATTCATTGTTACTGTTTCTTTAATACTAATTAATAACTTTTATTTTGCATACTATCTTTGTTTAATAGGTGCGGGTTATATACTGATTCGTATAATATTTAGACATCCAAAAGATATTCTCTCAAGAAGTAAAGCATTTTTAACTTTAATCATTAGTGCCCTGTTAGGTTTAGGTAATAGTTTATTTATCTTTTTTCATGGTGCTCAAAGCTTTTTAAATAACCGTCGTGTACCTTTTTCTGGAGCAGTTGATACATTTGAAAAATTAGATATTAATACAAATATTTTCTTTGATAATTATTTAATTGTATTATTATTTATTACCATTCAAGCTCTTTTAAGTTTTAAATTATATAAACATTATTATTATCGTTTATTTGCTATCCTTACCTTTGTATTTATTATATTTAGTTTTATACCTTTCATCGACCAAGTATTTAATGGTTTTTCAGCGCCTCAAAAGCGTTGGCATTTTATTTTAGCTTTTAATTCCACACTATTAATCGGATTATTTTTAAAATATTTCAAAACACTAACTACAAAATCTTATCTAATAAGTAATATTATTGCAGAATTAGTTATATTTATAAGTGCTATGATATATCATAAATTTTTAGCATGGTTCATATTAGTCCCTATTGTATCTTTGATTGGATTGATGGTTCTTATCATTAAAGATCGTACATATCGTTTTAAATTAAGTTATTTATATAGTGTTTCAATTATATTATTAAGTATCTTGGTCTCTATAGTATTTATTAAAAATCAAATTTACTATAAAGATCACACTGATCGTGGAAATACGTTTTATATTAATTCCAGTTTATATAGTTCCGACTTACAACGTGCACTTGTTCAAGAAATGAATCAAAATAAGCATGAAGATGAACGTATCGATTGGAGAGTCAACGAGCAAGATAATACACCGATGTATCAACATTTTAAAGGGTTAAGTTTATATTCAAGTATTTTTCATCATAATATACTCGATTATTATTACGATGCTTTAAAAATTAATTTAGCTGAGGAGTCATTGAGTAGATATCAATCAACGAATGGACGACAAAATATCGCGAGTCTATTTTCAGTGCGTTATATGATGCTAAAAAATTATCAAAATAACTTACCTTCCTACTTCAAAAAAATAAAATCAAGCGGACAATATGGTATTTATGAAAATACACTTAACTTACCATCTGTTAAAGTAACTGATTCTATATACAATAGTAAAAAATTGACGACTGCAATTGATAGAGAACATGCAATGTTAAAAGGTGTGATTTTAAACAATGAAGGCACAAGTTATAAAGCTAAAGCTCCTAATTTATTAAATCAATCATCATTGAGTTATAAAAATTTAAAACATTTAAATGGTAATGTCTATAAAGTAATTGGAGATAAAGGTGGAACATTAACGATACACTTACCTCAATCATTACGCCAAAAGTATGATGATTTTTACGTTACGATGAAAATAAAGCGTGGTAATCCTGATAGTAATTACACAGTCTCTGTAAATAATTATGCAAATCACCGATTATTTAACAATTCTACTTATCGTACTGGTATTGATACTCAACTTTATCGAACACAACCTGATAATAAGGGAAACATTAATATCACTTTATCTCCTAAAGGAACATTTTATTTAAACCTTCAACAATTAAATGGTGAAAACTATAAAATATTAAAACAAATGCATAAAAAAGCTGATTTTAATAACAAATATAAAGATATTAAAAACGGCGTTGAAGTCAACTTAGCTAAACATGATAAAGGGATTGCTTCAATTAATATTCCTTATAGAGAAGGGATGCAAGCGTATGTTGATGGACACCGTATTAAACCTATGAAAGTTAATTACATGATGACAGGCGTTCCTGTTAATTCATCTGCTAAAAAAATAATTATTAAATATCAACCACCTTATTGGAATACTATGATTTTAATCTCACTCATCAGTATAGTAATAAGTGTTGTATTTGTTAGATTTGTTAATACCAAAAAGAGAAAGTTGAGGAAAAACATTGATCAATAAAATTCGGTCCAATCGATTATTGACCTTTTTATCTATATTTATAATTGCTAATATCATTTCTTTAGCAATTTATTATCCATTTATTCAAGATTATTTCAAAGAAGGATTTGTATTTAGTGGTTCTGGAGATGGTTTTAGACAAATGATGCCATTTCAAATGTACTTATATGAACATTACAGTAAGTTCAAAGGAGCCTATGATCAATCTTTTGGATTAGGCGGAGATTACATTAAGGGGTTGGCCTATTATTATTCTTTATCTCCCATAATGTGGATTAATTTTTTTATAATCTGGGTAAGTCATTTTTTATTTCATTGGCAAACGAGTCATATCGCCTTTTGGGCAACTAACCAATTAATAATCGCTTACGCTAGAACGATTATTACAATTATTGTTGTATTTTACTATTTAAAATGGCTAAAGTTGAAAACAGCGCCATTGCTTATCGCTACTATTTTATATGGTGCATCCACTCTTGTGCTTTACTATAACTATACATGGTCATTTTATGGAGACTTATTGATTTTATTACCTTTATCTTTATGGGGAATGGAACGTTTCTTCCAAAAAAGAAGAATAGGGCTATTTATCTTTTCAGTTGCTCTGACCTTATTTTCTAATTTTTATTTCAGTTACTACCAAGCTATTGTATTAGGGATTTATTTCATATTAAGAGTCATTTTTAAATATCGTTGTGATATCGTATCAAGATGGGAAAAATTTTATTTACTCGTTATTGGTGCAATACTTGCGCTTTTATCTAGTATTTTAGGATTCTATACAGGTGTATCTTCATTCCTAAACAATGATAGAGCCCAAAATGATGACTTTAATATTACATTGTTTACAGATTTAACACAAAGTAAATATCATATTTTTTCTGATGGTTTTTATATCACAGTTTCGATTATTGCATTAATGGCTTTATTTACGTTTAAGTTATATCGTCACTACTATTATAAAATTTTTGCTATCATCACTTGGTTTTTACTTATTGGATCGTTATCACAATACTTTGATAGTGCATTTAATGGCTTTTCATTACCACAACGTCGATGGGTATACTTTTTATCTATTTCAACTAGTATCTTAATTGCATTATATATTCAATATTTATCTGAACTTACATTAAAACAATATTTACTTGTAGCAATTCCGGTATTTATATTTGGTTTATATCACTATATATTTGCAAGTGCTTATGTCAATTGGATGATTGTACCATTATTTTTAATCATCGTTTTAATCTTTGTAGTATGGAAAAAACAATGGTTATATCAACCTTATATACTAATAGCTATTGTATTACTATTCTTTGTACAACAAATTATAATGACACACGATTCACGAGCCCGTACTATTGATCCATATGCAACGACTACGAAAACATTAACAGATTCAAGTTATTATAATCATAAACTTGCTAAAAAAATTAATAATATTAAAAAACAAAAAGATAATAAAAATCCTTTCCATCGTATCGATTACATGTCAGCCTATGCACTCAATTCACCATTTATTTACCATTATAATGGCATTTCACTTTACTCAAGTATTTTTGATGGTGACATATTAAAATACTATGATAAAGAAATGCAAATTAATATGCCTGTTGATAAAAATAGTACATATCGATACTTAGGGAATCGAGCAAATTTAGAAGCCATGTGGGATGTTCAAGATCGATTCCGACATCCTAATGATCTGAATATGCCTTATGGTTTTAAAAAGGTAGATACTATCAATAATGGTTCAGATAAATTAATTCATTCAGAAAATACTATTAATTATCCAGCCACGCATATTACTAATAAGATTTTTAATAAACATGATCTCAAATCGCCATTAGATCGTGAGCAAGCGATGCTACAAGGTGTAGTATTAGATGATGATTCAATCAAAGCGAATACTTCTTTCACTCAAAATAAAAACCTATTAAGTAAAGCATATCAATCTACAAATAATGCTACTTGGAAAGATAAAACTCATTTAAACGTAGAAAAAAATAATGGTGGTATCACATTGACATTACCTAAAACGTTAGCTAATCAATATAAAGATATGTATGTCGAAATGGATGTAGAATTGTTAGCTCCCGATATTGAGCATTCTATAGGAGTAAATGAATATGCTCAAAATCGTAATATGCTAAGTTATAAATATCGACGTTTTGTAACGCCTGTAACAATGAGAGTAAAAGCTTCGGATCAATTAAAGATTCGTCTTACTAAAGGACATTATCGATTATCTATTAAAGGTATCTATGGAGAAGATTATCATACATTGAAACAAGCTTCTAAATCACTTAAACCTGTGACTATTTCACAATTTAGAAGTGGCTATACATTCACTAAACCTAAAGGAACTTCTGGATACTTAGTGGTACCAATCGCCTATGCTAATGGTATGCATGCACGTGTTAATGGACACGATGTAGATGTAAAACAAGCTAACGGTATTATGACAGCTATTCCAGTCAAGAAAAATGATACTCATATTGAATTATCTTATACACCACCACATTTTTATATACTATTAATTTTGAGCGTTATCGGAATAATAAGCAGTATAATATTTAGCAGATATTTAAAACGAAAAAATCAATTAAAATAAAAAGAGCCTGAGTCATAATTACTAGAAAAATAGCCAGTAAATGAGTTTATTATAAATTCATTTACTGGCTTCTTTATTTACAATACTGCGTATTGTTGGCTCGCTTTTTTAGGGAATAGCTTCAGCCTGCAGTCTTCAGCTTGTTCTGTTCTCTCAAGAGTCTTGCCAAAATATTTTGTATTTATATGTAATTTTACATTGAAATA
>NZ_KV796881.1:0-168484 GCF_001809305.1 Staphylococcus sp. HMSC072H03 | reverse complement strand
ATTTATATGTAATTTTACATTGAAATACTTAAGAAAATAAGGCATATTCGTACAATTTAATAAACATCACTAAACTAAATCAACGAGATGTCTTATGTATAAAGATTATAATATGATTCATCTTACTCTACCAATGGTAATTTCAGTTCTCATTCCCATACATGATATTTCACGACATGTAAATGATATTGTAGAAACAAATACTAAGACTGAATTTATTTGTCCGAACAATAAAAGACTAGTATTTAAAAAATATACCTATCACCATGATAAATATGGCTTTAAACGAGATTTTAAATTATATGAATGTGATGATGATTCAGAATGTCCTCTGAAACACCCATGTATGAACTTCAATTCAAAAACAAATAAAAAAGTAATGAAGAATTATAATTGGGAATATTTTAAAGCGCAAATTAATAAAAAGCTTTCAAAAACAAAAACCATCTATAGTCAAAGAAAAATTGATGTGGCGTCTGTTTTTAGATTTATAAAGGCTATTTTGAGTTCCACTCGAATGTCCGTTCGAGGGATAAATAAAGACAAAAGAGAACTAGGATTTGAGCTAATGACACTTAATTTAAGAAAAGTAACAGCTCAATGAGCAGAAAATAATCACAAAAATTATAAAAAAGACAATTTCTATATTATTTCAATAGAAATTGTCTTTTTTTACTTATCTTGAAACTTTATATCCAAGACTCTTTTTTAAATGCGTATTAACTTACCCATTTTTTAGTATAGTTTTCTATATACTGATTAGCGAATTTCTTGAATTCTTGCAGCTTTACCACGTAAACTACGTAAGTAGTATAATTTAGCACGACGTACTTTACCGCGACGTTTAACTTCGATTTTTTCGATTTTTGGAGTGTGTAATGGGAATGTACGTTCCACACCTACACCTGAAGAAATTTTACGAACTGTGAAAGTTTCAGAAATTCCTCCACCGCGGCGTTTAATTACAACACCTTCGAAAACTTGGATACGTTCACGTGAACCTTCGACGATACGTACGTGTACACGTAAAGTGTCACCAGTACGGAAAGTTGGTAAGTCTGTGCGTAATTGTGATTTTGTAACTGCTTCGATTAACTTATGATTACTCATTTTTATACTCTCCTTCAACCTATGTTCTTGCCTAGACATTCATATAGCAGCGGATCATAGTGATTTTTAGTGTCTTTTCACACTTGATATATATTAGCATACTCCTAATTGTTTTTCAATTGGTTTTTATAGCTTTCTAAAAATTCTTTATCCTTATCACTTAATTGATACTTTTCTAGTAAGTCCGGACGTTTATGCAAAGTACGTATTAATTTTTGTTCATGTCGCCATTTTTCTATATTTGCATGATTTCCAGATAACAATACGTCAGGTACAGTCATACCTTTATATTCTCTTGGACGTGTATATTGTGGGAATTCAAGTAAACCATCGGAGAAAGAATCATCTTGATGGGATTGTTCATTACCAAGTACTCCAGGAATTAATCTAACGATAGCATCAGTCATAGTCATAGCTGGTAATTCTCCGCCAGTCAATACATAATCCCCCATTGAAATTTCATCGGTTACTAAATTTTCTCTAATTCTTTCGTCATATCCTTCGTAGTGTCCACAAATAAATACAATATGTTCAGCTTCACTCAATTCTTCAGCAATTGCTTGAGAGAATGGTCGTCCTTGAGGACACATGAGAATGACACGCGTTTTATCAGTACGTTTTAAATCTTTCATTGCATTAAACACTGGTTCTGGTTTTAAAACCATTCCTTGACCGCCACCATACGGATAATCATCCACTTGATTATGTTTATTTTCAGCGTAATCTCTAAAGTTTACAGTATTAACTTCAATAATATTTTTATCTTGCGCACGCTTCAAAATCGAATGATTTAGAACGCCGTCGAACATTTCTGGAAATAATGTTAGGTAATCTATTTTCATTATTCTAATAATCCTTCCATTGGCGTAATACGAATTGTTTTATGTTCAACATCTACTTCTTTAACGACATCTGCTATATATGGAATAAGGTATTCTTTGTCACCTTTAACAACCCATACATCATTGGCACCTGTTTCAAAAATATTAATGACTCTTCCAATTGGTGTATCATTATTAAAAACCGTACACCCAATAATATCAGAATAGTAAAATTCATTTTCATTCAATTCAATATCCTCATGATCACGTTCTTGGAATAAGTAGTCGCCTTTATATTGTTCGACGTCATTAATATTATTAATACCTTCAAATTTAAGCATGTGAAATCCTTTATGTATACGATATGATGTAATAGTCATTTCTATTTCATTATGGTGGTGATTCACGATAAGGACTTCTCCAGGTTGAAAACGTGTATCAGTAAAATCAGAATTAGATTTTACTTTTACTTCTCCTTTAATCCCATGTGTATTTACAATTTGTCCTACTTCTACTTGCATCCTTATCCTCCTTACATAGTCGTTTATTTATACATATTAACATGTTTCTTATAAAGTGAGAATATAATAAAAGCCTGTGACATACCTTATGCCACAGACCTGTTATTATATGATATTGATATTATTATCAATTATTTTGAACGTTTTTGTTCATCAAATGTTTTTAAAATACCTTGTTTTGATAAGATATTGTGAACAGTATCAGTTGGTTTTGCACCGTCTTTTAACCATTTTAAAGCTAATTCTTCATCGATTTTAACTTCTGGTGCATTTACACTTGCTGGATTGTAAGTACCGATTTGTTCGATGATACGACCATCACGTGGTGAACGCGCATCAGCTACAACGATACGATAGAATGGATTTCTTTTTGAACCTAAACGAGTTAAGCGAATTTTAACTGCCATTTATAAAACTCTCCTTTAAATCTTTTAATTTTTATTTTCTACAAGAAATAATAATAACAGGAACCTCCAACTTTGTAAAGACTTTTTTCTTTACCAAATCTAGATTTATGAAATAAATTGTAGATTTGATTATGTACTAGCTTTAACTAGAGCTTACCTTTATTCATTTTAGTTATGTATGTGCCAATGTACATGCGTTCCTTTACTTATTTATGAAAAAGCGGAATAACACTTAGGATGTTATTCCGCTTTCATTACTTTTTAGAATGGTAAATTCATGCCTTTTAACATATTTTCCATTTGGCTACGTTTACCTTTTTTACCTTTACGACCATTACCCGTAAATTGTTTCATCATTTTTTTCATATCATTAAATTGTTTCATTAAACGATTCACTTCCTGCAATGAACGGCCTGAGCCTTTTGCTATACGTTTCTTTCTTGAAACATTTAAAATTGCTGGATCTTGTCTTTCATTAGGTGTCATTGATTGAATAATAGCTTTAATATGGTCAATTTGTTTGTCACTCATATTTAGCTTATCTAAGCCTTTCATTTTATTCATACCTGGAATCATTTTCATAATATCATCCAGTGGTCCTAAATTCTTCACTTGATCCAATTGTTCTAAGAAGTCATCTAATGTAAATGAAGACTCACGCATTTTCTTTTCTAAATCTTTAGCTTTTTCTTGGTCCACATCTTGTTGCGCTTTTTCAATAAGACTTAATACGTCACCCATACCTAGTATACGAGATGCCATACGCTCTGGATGGAATAATTCTAAACCATCCATTTTTTCACTCATACCAACAAATTTAATTGGTTTATGTGTTACTGCACGAATAGAAAGTGCCGCACCACCACGAGTATCTCCGTCTAATTTAGTTAAAGTCACACCAGTGACATCCAATTGCTCATCAAATGATTGCGCAACGTTCACAGCATCTTGTCCTGTCATTGCATCTACAACAAGCATAATTTCATCTGGTTTTGAGATTTCTTTAACATCAGCTAATTCATTCATTAATGTTTCATCAATGTGTAAACGTCCCGCAGTATCGATAATTACAAAGTCCAAATGTTCTTCTTTAGCATATCTTAATGCGTTATCTACAATTTGTTGTGGTTTAACTTGATCACCTTCACTATAAACAGGTACATCAAGTTGTTTACCTACTGTTTGTAATTGATTAATCGCAGCTGGACGATATATGTCGGCTGCTACTAACATTGGCTTTTTATTATATTTTTTACGCATTAACAATGCCAATTTACCAGCGGTAGTTGTTTTACCTGCCCCTTGTAAACCAACCATCATTACAACTGTGGGTGGCTTATTAGCCATTTTAATAGATGTATTTTCTCCACCCATTAATTGTGTTAATTCATCTTGTACTATTTTTATAACTTGTTGTCCAGGTGTTAAAGACTGCATAACGTCTGATCCCAAAGCACGTTCGGAAACTGTTTTAACGAAGTCTTTGACTACCTTGAAGTTAACATCGGCTTCTAACAATGCTAATCTAACTTCACGCATCATTGTTTTAATATCCGCTTCTGTTACTTTACCTTTACCGCGAATTTTTTGCATCGTGGCTTGTAAACGATCGGATAATCCTTCAAATGCCATATTAACAACCTCCTTATAAATTATTCTAGTTCTTCTAATTTTTGGATTAAATGTTCCAGTTTTTTAGTATCATGAATAGATTGTTTCATTTCGTTATAAATCATTTGACGTTGTTCAAATTTCTCATATAACTTTAATTTAGTTTCATAGTCTTCTACTAAATCGCCAGTTCTTCTTATATTATCATAAACCGCTTGTCTACTCACTTTAAACGTTTCAGCAATTTCACTTAATGAGTAATCATTTAGATAAAATAACTCAAGATAATTCTTTTGTTTTTCAGTAAGCAAAGAATGGTAAAAATCAAATAGATAATTCATTCTTAACGTTTTAACTAAATCATTTTTCCCCATTTTGGTGTTCCTCATTATTATCTGTTAAGCTTTGCATTTCATCAGGGATATTATCATTTTGCTCAATCATATCAGCAAACAATCCATATACATAACTTTCAGGATTAAATGGTTGTAAATCATCTAGTTTTTCACCTAAACCAACGTATTTTACTGGAATATGCAATTCGTTTCGAATAGCAAGTACAATACCACCTTTTGCTGTGCCATCTAATTTAGTGAGCACAATCCCTGAAACGTTGGTTACTTCTTTGAATGAACGTGCTTGTGATAGTGCATTTTGACCAGTGGTTGCGTCTAAACATAATAATGCTTCATGTGGTGCATCTGGAACAGCACGACTAATGACTCGTTTCATTTTGTCCAATTCTTGCATTAAGTTTGATTTATTTTGTAAACGACCTGCTGTATCACAAATTAATATATCTACATCTTTATTCTTAGCCGCATTGATTGCATCATAAACCACTGCTGCAGGATCAGAACCTTCGCTTTGTCTGATTACCTCTACGCCTACACGATCGCCCCAAACTTGTAATTGTTCAATTGCACCTGCTCTGAAAGTATCACCAGCAGCCAACATAACTTTTTTACCTTCCATTTTATAACGATGTGCCAATTTACCAATCGTTGTAGTTTTACCTACACCATTGACCCCAACCATTAAAATGACATTTAATCGGCCATCTTCGATATTCATTGCTTCTGAATGATCATCTTCTTGGTGATAAATTTCTACAATTTTTTCAACGATAACTTCTCTTAAACCTTCAGTTTCTTTGATATTACGACGTTGTGCTTCTGTACGTAATTCATCCGTTAATTGCATAACCGTATTGAAACCTACATCCGCAGTAATCAACATTTCTTCTAAAGCTTCGAAGAAATCTTCATCTACAGTTCTATAACGTGCAATCAAGTTATTTAATTGCTCCTGGAAGTTTTCTCTTGATTTTTCTAAACCTGCTTTAAATTTCGCTCCCATTTTTTGAGCTTCAATTTCTTCAAAATCTTCAATTGAAATTAACCCATCTTCGTCAAAGTCAGCTTCGCTTAATTTACGTGGTTTTTTCTTTTTTGGTGCAGGTTCTTCATTTTCTTGTTCATTGTCTTTTGTTGATGGTTGATCTAATTCCTCATCTTCCGTTAATTCCTTTTCAATATCTTCAGTCGACTTTGTAGAAAATTTATCTTTTAGTCGTTTGAAAAAACTCATGCATTTTCCTCCTTCATAACCTCATCTATTGTATTTAAATTTACACTTACTAATTTTGAAACGCCTGACTCTTGCATTGTAACACCATATAAACGATCCGAATACTCCATGGTACCTTTTCTATGCGTAATGACAATAAACTGTGTTTTTTCCGATAAATCATTTAAAAACTGTGCGTAACGAATAACATTAGCTTCATCCAAAGCTGCTTCCACTTCGTCTAGTATAACAAATGGTGCTGATCTTACTTTTAAAATAGCAAACAGTAATGCAATAGCACTTAATGCGCGTTCGCCACCACTTAATAAAGAAAGATTTTGTAATTTTTTACCTGGTGGTTGAACAATAATATCTACTCCTGCAGACAAGTAATCATCATCCGTAAGCTCTAACTTGGCATGACCACCACCAAAAAGTGATTGAAAGACAGTTGTGAAATAATCTTGTACTTCAAAAAATGTAGCTTTGAAACGATCTTTTACTTCTTGATCCATTTCATTAATGATTTGTTCTAAAGTCTGTTTTGCTTCTCTTAAATCATTTCTCTGTTCATTCAAAAATGTATAACGTTCATTTAATTCTTCAAATTGTTCAATAGCATTAACATTAACTGAACCTAATTCTTCAATTGACATCTTAGTTAATTTTACTTTTTTTCTTAATGTTTCTATTGAAACATCTGATTGATAAGTTTCTCTCGCACGTTCAAGTGTAAGATGATACGTTTCATTTAAATGATTCATTGCGTGATTAATAAGAACATCTAATTTAGACTGTTGGGCCTTAATATCTTGATAAAAACTTTCAATAGATAATAAATCTTGATGGCATTGTTCGAGTTTGTACTCATGAATTTCAATATCTTCATTTATAGAATCTTTCTGTTCTTTTAAAGTATCAAGTTTTTGTTTTAATTTATCACGTTGAGACGCTTTATCTTGGATACTTGATTGAAGTTGTTGAAATGCTTTTTCGCCCATCATATCGTCAGAATTAAATAATTCTATTTTCTCTTTAGTTGCAATGATTTGTTGGTTAATTTGTGCAAGTTGCTTATCTATTCTTTCCAATGACATAATTTGATGACTTATTTTTTCTTTAACGACTGCAACATCAGAACGTTTTTGATTTAATTCTTTTTCAACTTGCGATACATTTTCTTTACCTTCTTTAGAGAGTTTTGAATATACCTCTATGTCATTTTCAAGTTGTTTTAGTTGCTCTTGAATTTCAGATAAACGCAATTGTTGTTGCTTTAATGTGTGACGACTTTTTTCACTTTGATAGCCATCATTTTTCTCAAATTCAAATTCTTCATGTTCACTTTTTATATGTGTTTCTTGTTTTTTCAATCGATCTAAAGTCAATGTTTCTTCGTGAGCGGTATCTTTTAATTGATGATATTGTTGGCTTAACTCTACATACTTATTACTTAATGTCTCAACTTTCTCTTTTTGCTTTTGCAATTGTTGTTCGAATTCTTTTGTTTTCTCTTCGTAGTCGTTTAATTGTATTTTCATTGTTGCCAATTCATCTTTTTGAGCTAAAATACTTTTTGATTGACGCATTCCGCCACCTGTCATTGCTCCTCCTGGATTAACGATATCTCCTTCTAAGGTAACGATTCGTGCTTTATATTGAATCGCTCTTGCAAGTTCATTCGCAATTTTAAGATTCTCCACTATAATTGTAGTACCCATCAAATTATCTATCACAGCTTGATACGTTTGATTAACTTCAACCGCTTCCGATGCAATATTAATAAAACCATCAAAATTTCGAGCTATATTTTGAATATGATGAGATAAACTTCTTGCTCTAATTACATTTAGTGGTAAAAATGTTGCTCTTCCTAATCCTCGTTGTTTTAAAAATTTTATCGCTTGGCGACCATCTTTTTCATTATTTACAATAATGTGTTGTAATGAGGCTCCTAACGCTGTTTCAATCGCTTGTGTCAATTTTGATGGTACCTTGATGACTTCAGCTACTGCACCATGAATACCACTTAAAGTATTCTCTTTTGCTTTTAATATATGTTTTACTCCATTAAAAAAGTAGGAATAGTCTTCTGCTTGTGTTTCTAAACTTTCCATACGCACGCGCATTTTATCAGTATATCGATATGCTTGATATAACTTATCTTCATATGTCGCTTCTATACGTTTTGCTTCAGATAAACGATCTTCAACATCACGCATGTCTTTCTCTGTTATGTTCATTTTTTGTGATGTAGTAGTATGCGCTTGTTCTGTTTGATGTATGTCATTTTGAATATGTTTAAGTTGATCAAATACTTCTATTAATCTTGCATCGAGACGTGTTTTTTTGGTTTCATTTTCTTGAATAGTACGTTCTAAAAAACGAATATCATTATTCACTTCAGATTGCTCGGACATTAATTCATAATATTCATTTTTAATAGTTTCTAATTTTTCATCATGTTGTGCATCTGTAAGATTAAGTTTTGATTCTAACTGTTTAATCTCTTTATTAAGCGATTGATGCTGTTTTTTAAGTTTAGATACTTGTTCTACAGAAAGTTCTCTTTCATCTTGAACATTCTTTAATTCATACTGTAAATTATCTAATTCTTCTTCAAATCGTGCATTCGTTTCTGATTGATTTCTTTTTCGCTCTTCAAGTACATTTAATTTTCCAATAAATTTTTCATATTCCTCAGTTGTAGTAATTAAATCTATATTAGTGTGGTCGGTATCTCTTTCAAGTTTTTGACGTTGCGTTTTTTGTTTTTGTAAATATTGATTTAATTGAGCTTGTTGACCTTCTTTTTCAGCTTGTTGGCTTTTTAGATGATTCAATCGTTCATCGAGTTGACGATTCTCTTCATCATATTGATTAATATCGTGTACAGTTACGACAACATCACTATGCTCCATCTCTTTTGATAATTGTAAGTATTCTTTAGCAATAGATGCTTCTGCTTTTAGAGGTTCAACACGCCCTTCTAAATCATATAAAATATCCTCTACTCGAGATAGATTATCTTCTGTATGACCTAGCTTTTGTAAAGATTCCGTTTTTCTTTTTTTATACTTTAAAACACCCGCTGATTCTTCTATGATTTGACGTCGGTCAACAGGTTTAGCATTTAAAATTTCATCTACTCTACCTTGTGAAATAATACTAAACGCTTCTTTTCCTAGACCAGAATCTAAAAATAACTCTGTAATATCGCGTAGACGTGCCCTATCATTATTTAAATAATATTCGCTTTCTCCACTACGATAAAGACGACGTGTTACAATCACATCATCAGCCTCAATCTGCAACTCTCTTGTAGAATTATCTAATTTTAATTGTACTTCTGCATAATTTTGTGCTTGACGATGTTCTGCCCCTGAGAAAATAATATCTTCCATTTTAGAGCCACGAAGCGACTTAGCAGATTGTTCTCCTAAAACCCATTTAATCGCATCAGTAATATTACTTTTCCCACTACCATTTGGACCAACAATTGCTGTCACGCCTTTATCGAACTGTACATTCGTACGATCTGCAAATGACTTAAAGCCAACGGTATCTATAGATTTCAAATAAACCATACTCTTCTCCTTAATTCATTCATACTCATTCTTGTTGAAAAGAAGATAATATATGAAATGCGTTCATTATTATTTGTTCTCATCTCTTAACTTATGATAAGCACTTTCAGCTGCTTTTTGTTCAGATTCTTTTTTTGTTCTGCCTTGTCCTTTTGCGATTGCTTTATTTTCTAAAATCACTTCAGATGTAAATAAACGATGGTGTGCTGGACCTTCTTCTTTAATCAAATGATACGTCACATCCCCTTTACTTTGACTATGAATATATTCTTGGAATTGTGTTTTAAAATCGACCACGCCAATTAATTCATTATGTTCTACATATGGAAAAATGACTTTTTGAGCAAACTTCCAGACTACTTCTAAGCCTTGGTCTAAGTATAAAGCCCCAATAAACGCTTCAAAAGCATCTGATACTAATGAAGGTCTTGTTCTACCACCTGTTTTTTCTTCACCTTTTCCAAGTAAAATGAGTTGATTTAATTCAATTTTATTTGCAAATATTACAAGTGAGGGTTCACATACGATTGTCGCTCTCATTTTAGTTAAATTTCCTTCTGGTAAATTAGGATATTTGTCAAAAAGGTAACGTGAAACCGTCAATTCTAATACCGCATCTCCTAAAAATTCTAAACGCTCGTTATGAGCTAATCGATCCATATTAAAATCATTAATAAAGCTAGAGTGCGAAAACGCTTGTTGGTACACATCTAAATGAGTATAACTAAGACCAAGCATTTTCATTTTTTTATCAAATTGATATTGAAAGTCTTTAATCATTTCTGATTGTTTCGGGTGCATGATTGATAAACCTCCGTTCATGTTATTGATGTCCTATGAAAAAAATCTGAGCCATCATGACGACGACTCAGATGTAAGTTTTTATTTTTCAAGACTATTGATGTATTTAACTGCATCACCAACAGTGTTGATTTTTTCAGCTTCTTCATCAGGAATTTCAGTACCAAATTCGTCTTCTAATTCCATCACTAATTCAGCGATATCAAGTGAGTCAGCGCCTAAATCATCTTTGAAAGATGCATCTTCTGTTACTTTATCAGCGTCTACACCTAAACGGTCAACGATGATATCTTTTACTTTATCGAAGTTTTCCACGTCGATTCACCTCCTTTAAAAGTGTCTATCCATAGACTATTATATTTTCCCATTTTAAGGGCTAAAACACAAGTATTTATTAAAAGGATAATGACTATTTATCCTTTTAAATACATGACGTATATATTACATATACATGCCACCATTAACTGATAACGTTTGACCTGTAATATATTTTGCACGATCAGATGCTAAAAATGACACTGCATAGGCAATATCTTTATCTTCTCCAAAACGTGATAATGGAATTTGCTCCAACATTTGTGATTTAAGATCTTCATTTAATGCATTTGTCATATCTGAGACGATAAACCCAGGCGCAACTGCATTAACAGTAATACCACGTGAAGCAAGTTCACGTGCACTTGATTTTGTCAGTCCTTCAATACCTGCTTTTGTCGCAACATAATTAGCTTGTCCAGGATTACCCATAGCCGCTACAATACTAGATAAATTAATAATAGCACCGCTACGTTGACGTAACATTTGTGGCGTAGCTTTTTGAATACAATTAAATGTCCCTTTTAAGTTAGTATTAATAACGTCATCCCATTCTTGCTCTTTCATTCGCATTAATAAATTGTCTTTTGTAATACCTGCGTTGTTTACAAGAACATCTAAAGAGCCAAATTGATTTACAACTTCTTTAATCATAACTTTGACTTGATCACCTTCAGCAACATTTGCTTGTATTGCAAAACTTTCTACGCCTTTTTCTTTAATTTCTTTAACCACTGCTTCTGCTTTTTCTTTATTACCCGCGTAATTAACTGCTACATTGAATCCATCTTCTGCTAATTGCAATGCAATACTACGTCCAATTCCTCTAGAAGCACCAGTTACTAATGCACTTTTAGTCATTTTCATTCCATCCTTTCACATCTTCTAATGTTTGAATCGATGTAATTTTAACATCTCGATTAATTTTTTTAATTAAACCAGATAATACTTTACCAGGTCCAATTTCAATAAAATGATCCACACCTTGGTCTATTAACCATTCTGTCGATTTAATAAATTGTACTGGTGAATAGAGTTGTTTCACCATATTTTGTTTAATCGTTTCTGCTTTTGTTTCTCCATGAGCATTGTAATTTTGAACGATAGGAAATTGAGCATCATTCCAAGTGAATTGATCAATAAATGAAGCGAAATTCTCTTCAATTACTTGCATCATTGAAGAGTGGAAAGGACCTGATACTGCTAAAGGAATCACACGCTTCGCACCTAAAGATTTTCCTTCTTTAGTTAATTTATCAATCAGCGCTTTATGCCCAGATACAACGATTTGACCTGGTGCATTAATATTGGCAGGTTCAATTAATTGATCTCCAAATGAAATTTCTTTACAAATTTCATTTACCTCTTCATAACTTAGCCCTAAAACAGCAGCCATACTTCCTACACCATTTGGAAAAGCTTGAGTCATTAATTCGCCACGCTTACGCACAATTTTCACTGCATCTTCAAATTTTAGTACACCAGCAGCCACTAAACTTGAATATTCACCTAGACTATGCCCCATTGTATAGTCAGCATCTATATGGTTTAGTGCTTTTAGTAATGCAATACTATGTGTTAACAATGCAGGTTGAGTATTCTCAGTTTCTCCTAATTTTTCCTCTTTATCTGTAAACATCGTTTCTAATAAATCAAAATCAACCGTTGTTTGCGCTAATTCTAAAATAGAAGTCGCATCTTTATTAACTTGATATAAATCTTTAGCCATTCCGACTTTTTGTGCACCTTGTCCAGGAAAAACAATTGCAGTTTTACTCATTGTCACTACCTACCGTTTCTCTCATAATTTTTACTATTTGTTCATCACCAGCAATTTTAGCTTGTCGAATTGCAGAATAGAATGCACGTGCATTTGAACTGCCATGTGCTTTTACTACAGTACCATCTAACCCTAAAAGAACAGATCCACCATATTCTGCATAATCTAATTTTTTCGCAAACTTACTGATATCTTTTTTCAATATCGCCGCAGCAAGCTTATTTTTTAAATTAGCTAATAGTGTACCTTTTAACATTTTTCCAATTGATTTAGCAGTACCTTCGATGTTTTTTAGTACCATATTTCCAGTATAACCATCAGTGACAACTACATCTGTGTCACCCTCCATCAATGTTTTAGCCTCAATATTTCCATTAAATCGAATAGTCGCTTCATCTTTTAATAATTGATATGTTTTTTTAGTCAAAGCATTTCCTTTTGCTGGTTCAGTTCCGATATTCAACAATGATATTTTAGGTTGTTGAATACCTCTAATTTTTTGAGCATAAATATTACCTAGCTGTGCATATTGCAATAAGTGTTCAGGTTTTGCATCTGCATTGGCTCCAACATCTAAAAAGACAAATCCTTTACCATCGATAGTAGGTAATGTGACAACAAGTGCTGGTCTAGCTACGCCTTTAATACGTCCGACGATAAATAGCCCTGCTGACATTAAAGCACCTGTATTACCAGCAGATACACAGCCATCTGCCTCACCAGATTTAACCGCTTCTGCCATGCGTACCATTGAACTGTCTTTTTTTCTTTTAATGGCACGTACAGGCTCATCTTCCATCTCAATTTTTTCTGAACAATGTCTAAACTCTATACGCTCATGATTTAATGTATATTGTTTTTCATCACCAAATAAAATAATTTCTAAATCTTTAAAATCATTGATTGCTTTTTCTACAGCTTCTAATACGATTCCTGGTGCATTGTCGCCACCCATCATATCTACAGCAATTTTAACCATGGTTTTCATCCTCACTTATATAAAACATTTTAAATATGCCTGTAAAAACGCGTGTATCTTTTACAAAAGATTCCACTTTTATATCATAATGTCGATTTGTTCTATTGATTACGGTTGCTTCTGCTCTAACATTATCATGCAACTTTACTTTTTCAATAAATTTCAAATTACTTTCTTGAGTTAACACAGTAGAGTTATGTATTAGGGCTACACATAATGAATTAGCTTGAGCAAATAAAATATGCCCCCGTGCAATACGTGTTTTTTGAAACACATACTCTTCTGTAATTTCTATAATAGATTGGGCAGAATAATTAGGTTTAACTTGAATAAGATCCCCAATCACTTCATTAGCTTCCAATCCTTTGATATATTCATAATTTTGTTTAGCTACAGATTTAATACGTTTACGTAATTCAGGAATATTAAGTTGTGTGCGATCCAGACGGATAGTTTGAATACTTACGTTGAATAATTCACACAATTCACTATCCGTAATAAAGGGGTTTTCATTAATCGCCTTCTTAATCTCATGACGACGTTCTGTTTTTTTTAATTTCATACTTTCCTCCCCTTTAAATATTTTAGTACCAAGTCTTAATCATTCCTCACATATCATAACACTTTCTATTTATTATCCTCAACAAATATTACATGTTCATATAATAAATAATTTGAATTAAATATCAGTTTACTGATGTTAATCAAAACTTATGTTAAGTAAATGGTCGTTGATAAATGCTCTTAAACGTTCATATTTCTCAGTAAAGAACTCCCCGGATTGAATGAGTTCTGCAGCCTCATCACGAGCTACTTCTAGCATACGATAATCTTCTACTATATTAGCAACCATAAAATCTGGTAACCCGCTTTGTTTAACTCCAAAGAAATCACCAGGGCCTCTCATTTCTAAGTCACGTTCACTTAATTCAAATCCATCTGTAGTTTGTGTCATAATGGTCATTCTTTCTATGCCAGTTTCTGTTTTAGGTGATGCAATTAATACACAATAACTTTGATGTTCACTACGTCCAACACGACCTCTAAGTTGATGTAATGTAGATAATCCAAAGCGATCAGCATCATAAATCATCATGAATGTAGCATTAGGAACATTAACGCCTACTTCAACTACGGTTGTCGACACTAAGATATCAATATCATGATGACTAAAACGTGCCATTACATCATCTTTTTCGTCTGCTGACATTTTCCCATGTAATAAACCTACATGTGTTTTACCATAAAATTCTTGTAGTGACTCAAAAAGTTCAACAACATTTTGTACATCTTCTAGATGTTCAGAACTTTCAATTAGTGGACAAATCACATAGGCTTGGCGTCCTTTTTTTAGTTCGCTTGTCATTTGAGCTAACACTTGGTCATACTGTTCATGTTTCGCCCAATGTGTAATAATTGGCTTTCGACCTTTAGGTAGTTGTTTAATTGAGGACACATCCATTTCTCCAAATACTGAAATGGCTAACGTTCTCGGTATAGGCGTCGCAGTCATAAACAATACGTTGGTCATAGCACCTTTTTCTCTTAGTAATTGACGTTGATTCACACCAAAACGATGCTGTTCATCAGTAATCACTAACCCTACATTTTTAAATTGTACATCATCTTGAATCAATGCATGTGTACCAATTAAACAATCGATCGTTCCATTCTCTAATTGTTCTAGCAATACACGTCTTTTTTTTCCTTTTACCGATCCAGTTATTAAAGCCACATTCATATGGTCACCGAAAAGTTCTGTTAAACTGTTTGCATGTTGTTCAGCCAAAATTTCTGTAGGTACCATCAGTGCAGATTGATATCCAGCAGTTTTGAGTGCATACATACAAATTGCTGCTACAACTGTTTTCCCTGACCCAACATCACCTTGTAATAAACGATGCATGCGTATTGGCGCTTTCAAATCTCTAAATATTTCATTAACGCTCGATTTCTGTGCATCTGTTAATTCAAAAGGTAACGACTGGATAAATGACTTTACTTTATTAATATCATAATTAATTTCAATGGCTTCATCTGAAGCTTTTTCTACGCGATTTAACCATTGCATACGTAGTTCAAACATAAATAATTCAGTAAAAGCATATGTACGTCTCGCACGCATAAGCGCTTGTTTATCTTTAGGTAGATGCAACGTTTTAATAGTATAATCTAGTAATTCCAATTTGTACTTTTGTCTTAATTCCTCTGTAATCCATTCATGTATAGTGACATCATTAAGAGATTGATGAATCATATCACGCATCTGTTTTTGTTTAATACCTTCTTTAAGTCGATATACCGGTTCTAATCTCACTTCTTCAGTAGAGGTATGAGTGTCATTAAAAAAAATACGATTGCCATTAATTTCTTGTTTAGCACGATTCCATTTACCTTTTATTGTTACTATTTGATTTAACTCAATTTTCTTTTTTAAATACGGTTGATTAAAAAATACACATTTAACTGCGATATTATCAATCATTAAATGGACAGTTAATTTTGATTTATTCCGGCCAAAAAAGGCTACCGTGGGTACAGAATAAATTTCTCCTGCTACTGTCACAGTAGATTGATCTTCAGCTAAGTTTAAATCTACGACAGTATTATCTTCATAACGTGTTGGTAAATATAACACTAAATCTTCTATTGTGTGAATGTTTAATTCATGTAGTAAAGCAATTCTCTTTGGTCCAAGTCCTTTTATAGATTGAAGCGGATATGGACTTTCAATTAAACTAACTTTCGACATTATTTCTCACCTAATATTTTTAATCTTATTTATATTTTATCACGTTTATTATAAATATTTAGTGATACCATCTTACTATAGCTCACTCGACAAATGAATATCACTCGCTTCATTTAAACGTATAAACGTACAACATTCACTTTTAACACTAATATCAATTATCATACTTAACCAATAAAAAGAGATCCTACAATGTTTCAATCTATTTTAATTGATTTTGCATTAGCTCTTCATCTTATTTAAATTTTAGAAGTACGAAATATTTTATATTTCATCAAGGTCCAAATCAAGAACGATTTATACATATATTCCCAGTTATTATTACTGCTGAATTATATGATATTTTTAATCACTCTTTGAGTATTAGATATCTTCTTAATTGTTATATCTTCCTCTATTTTACAGTTCATTACTGATAGCATATCTTTCTATTTTACTATATATTGATTGGTCATTATGTCTTGAAAAATCTATTAAATTAAGCTCTCCATTGTCATATTTTTCAATAATTTTCTTAAATATAAAATGGGGAGTGACAACGACAATTATTTCATCGTTATCACTCCCACTATTAAATCTCACTTTATTCTACAGCAAATAAATATGGATAAATTGGTTGATCACCTTTATGGATTTCTATTTCAACATCTGGATATTCATTTTCTATCCATTCTTCTAATTGAGTTGTCATATCAGATTGTGCATCTTCACCAGTTATCACTGTTAATATTTCACTTTCTTCATTTAACAATGTACTTAATAAGCCAGTAATAGTTTTAAATTCATCTGCATTACTAGTCACAATTTTACTTTCAGCTAATCCCATAAATTCATCTTTTTTAATATCTACACCATCAATCTTAGTATCTCTGACAGCAAATGTAATTGATCCAGATTTAACTGTTTCTAACGCTGTATTCATATGAGACGCATTTTCTTCTAACGTAGATGCAACATCATATTGGAAAAGTGCTGCAATACCTTGAGGAATAGATGTAGTTGGAATGACTACTGTGTCAGCTTTAACAAGTTGTGCTGCTTGATCACTAGACATTCTAATATTTTTGTTATTTGGTAAGATAATTGCACGCTGGCATTCAGACTGTTCAATCACCTTAACAATATCCTCTGTAGAAGGATTCATTGTTTGCCCACCACTAATAATGTGTGTCGCACCCATTGAAGTGAACAACTCAGAGATACCTTCACCCATTGAAATGGCAATTACTGCTGTTTCAACTGTTTTAGGTTGTTGCGAAGCTGTTGCTTGTTGATGACTTTGTTCTTTTCTAATTACTTCACGATGTTGTTCACGCATATTTTCTACTTTTAATTTAATAAGTTCACCATATTGTTGTCCATAATTGAACACTTCACCTGGTGTTTCTGTATGTACATGGACTTTAACTATTTCATCATCATTAATAACTAATAATGAATCACCAAATTCGCTCATATCATTTCTGAATGTTTGTTCATTAAATTCTTTTTTATCTTTTCCAAAGCGTACCATCATTTCAGTACAATAACCGTACTTAATATCTTCTGTATTAATAACCCCATGAAAATCATGTTCTTCATGAACCAAATCTTCTGTGTCTAATTTTTGTTTGTTAGCTTCAACTTTTTCGCCTTTTAGTCCTTTTAAAAAGCCTTCGTAGACACATAATAAACCTTTACCGCCACTATCCACTACGCCTACTTCTTTTAAAACTGCTAATAAATTTGGCGTATTATTTAAAGATTGCTCAGCTTTTTCGATTGTATATTCCATTACTTCGATGCAGTCATCTGTTTCTTCTGCTTTAGTCATAGCTGCACTTGCTGCATCTTTGGCAACAGTCAAAATAGTTCCCTCAACTGGTTTCATGACTGCTTTATAAGCTGTATCTACACCTGCTTGAAAACTACTAGCAAATTGTTGAGCATTAATCTCCTTTTCATCTTCAATATTTTTGCAAAATCCTCTAAATAATTGAGATAAAATAACACCAGAGTTACCACGTGCTCCCATTAAAAGTCCTTTAGAAAAAGTTTTACCTAATTCACCAATACTTTGAGATAAATTATTTTCAACTTCTTCGCGACCTGAGGTAATTGTTAAATTCATATTTGTTCCTGTATCACCATCAGGTACCGGGTATACATTAAGGGAATCAACTAAATCTGCATTATTAGATAAATTGTGTGCCCCTTGTATAATCATATCGGCAAATAATTTACCATTAATTTTGCTAATCATCGTGCTTTGTCCTCCTATACCTTCTTGCCCTTGTTATTAAGTCTTACACCTTGTACAAAAATATTAATAGAATTCACTTTAATATTAAGTGAACTTTCGAGTGTATATTTTACTGATGATTGTACATTGTTAGCTACTTCAGAAATTTTGACACCATAACTTACAATGATGTACATATCTATATCAATCACACCATTATCTTCTTTAACAACAATGCCTTTAGCATAATTCTCATGTCCTAATATTTCAGCAATACCGTCTCTTACTTGTTGTCTAGATGCCATGCCAACAATGCCATAACTTTCTACAGCTTTACTTCCTACAACAGAAGCAATGACCTCATTTGAGATATCAATTTTGCCATAGTCATTTAAGATTTCTAATGTCATCTTCATTATCCTCCTGAATTATGGTTAAAATCATATTTAATAAATGATGTATACATATATGATAAAGATAACTATTTTATAAATAAGCCAATCTACATAAAAATATATTATAATAACTCCACAATAGTTAATTATACCATAGATTTACATTTTCAAAACAATTAACATAAATTACATATGATTTTATTGCTTTAAATATTGATATATGGTATCTTATTTAAGTATATAAGTAGTTAAGTGTATTTATATTTATTAAAGGAGGTACTTTGATGGGTAAACAATGTTACGTAACAGGTCGTAAAGCTACGACTGGTAATAATCGTTCACACGCTTTAAATGCGAACAAACGCAGATTTAACGCTAACCTTCAAAAAGTTAGAATTTTAGTTGACGGTAAACCTAAAAAAGTTTGGGTTTCTGCTCGTGCTTTAAAATCTGGTAAAGTTACTAGAGTTTAATAAATATAATGCACTAAAAATGCCTTCATATGTGGTGAAGGCATTTTTTTATTACTCTAAATCTCTACTTCTCATTTGCAGTACTTGACCTTTTTCAACTTCGATAATTGCCATTGATCGATTGACTTCATTAGAAATTGTCAGTGTAGAGCCTATTTCTAAGTGCTGATGATTTAAATTATATTTAAACCCAGATAAAGATAATATCACTTCTCCATTTACTGGAATAAATGAAACATATTGATATTTATCAGATTTATGAAGTTGATGTGTTCCGGTATTAAGTAGCATGATTTCATTTTGCTTATCTATTACTTTAATTATAATTTCTTTTTTTATATAGTCTGACTTGAAAAGAATTTGTAATGTTCCCATAAAATGATCTAATCTTCCACCCGTTGCTCCGTAGATATCTATTTCTGTATATCCCTTTTGAATAGCTTGTTCTACGCCTAATGCTAAATCAGTGTCATCTTTTTCAGCTTTAACTGGATGAATATTTAATGTTTTTTTTAAAATTTCTCTTTCTTCATCATTGACGGAGTCAAAATCGCCCACTGAAAAAACAGGTACAATACTGTGTTCAGAAAGAATTAAAGTCCCACGATCTATTCCACCCCAAGGTTCAGTTGATAATTTTGAAAAAATATGAGGTGGTAAATGACGATCTCCACATAGTAAATTAATTTTCATTATCTCAACCTCTCAATATTTTAGTCACTGTTTTATAATCATCATGGTTAAAAAAGTATGAACCTGTAACAAAAAGGTTAGCCCCATGTTTTGCACAAATATCTATCGTTTTATCATTTATACCGCCATCGACTTCAATATTAAAATTTAAATTAAAAGATGACTTCAAATCATTTAATAACTTAATTTTTGAAGCACACATGTCGATAAATGTTTGTCCACCGAAACCAGGATTAACCGTCATTACTAAAACATAATCCACCATGGAAAGAACAGGTACGACCCTATCTACAGGGGTGCCAGGATTAATTACTACACCTGCTTTTTTATCTAGACTTTTGATAAGTTGAATAGCACGATGAATATGAGGGGTTGATTCAATATGGACTGAAATCATGTCTGCACCATGTTTTGCAAATGTCTCAATATAGTTTTCAGGATTCTCAATCATGAGGTGTACATCAATTGGTAATTGTGTAGTTGATCTTACTGCATCTAATATGGGTAATCCAATTGATATATTAGGTACAAATTGACCATCCATAACATCAAAATGTAGACCGTCAACGCCCGCTTCTTCTAATAATTGTATTTCATGTTTTAAATTCAAAAAATCGACTGATAATAAAGAAGGAAAAATGTGTCTCATTAATATCTAACCTTTCTATTCGAAATTTCATTAACTAATTGTAAATAGTGTTCATAACGAAATTGTGCTAAATTATTGTTTTCTAATTGATGTTTAACATTGCATTTAGGTTCTTTAATATGATTACAATTTCTAAATTTACAATCATTTCCAAAAGTATTAATTTCTTTAAAGTAATACTTTACATCATCTTTTTCAATATGATCAAAATCAAGTGCACTAAAACCAGGTGTATCTGCTATAAAACCATTTTCTCTTTCAAATAGCTCTACATGTCTTGTCGTATGTTTGCCTCGATTAAGTGATTTAGAGATATCATTGGTTTCAAGATTTAGTTCTGGTTTAAACG
Source organism: Staphylococcus sp. HMSC072H03 (assembly GCF_001809305.1). Taxonomy (NCBI): domain Bacteria; kingdom Bacillati; phylum Bacillota; class Bacilli; order Caryophanales; family Staphylococcaceae; genus Staphylococcus; species Staphylococcus sp. HMSC072H03. Next base: position 147,451 of record NZ_KV796881.1, on the reverse strand, counting down.
TATTTATAAATGTTGATTTTCCAACACCAGATTGTCCACTTAGCACAATTAGACCATTGGGCCAAGTATTCACAATATCAACTTTATCAGTTTTTTTACCTACAAATTGAACAGAATATCCTATTTCCTTATATGTATTTAGTATTGTTTCGATATGATTGATTTGCGTTTCACTAGCAATATCTTTTTTAGTGACTAATATACTAGGAGATAAGTTGTAAGAATGTGCAATCACTAAAAATCTGTCTAACAATTGTGTTGAAAATTTAGGTTCAACCGCACTCATTACAATAATCAGACCATCAATATTACTTACTGGAGGACGCTTTAATGCATTGTGGCGTTCATGCACGTGGTGAATATAACCTTCATCTTCATTTTGAATGTCAAAGTCAACGATATCTCCTACTACAGGAGAAAATTTTTTCTTTCTAAAAAGACCACGAGGTTTAGTATTATATTTTTTTCCACCTACATCTACTTGATATACTCCACTAATTAGTTTAACAATACGTCCTGTTTCCAAATTAACACCTCAAATTAAGTATTTATGTTTACGTTATTATAGCAAACATAGAATTAATAATATATATATTCTATACCCTCATCATAAAGATAAGGATAGAAAGACATTGAAATCACTTAAAAAATTAACTTTACATAATAAAATTATAGTTGTTAAAAAGACAATTTCTATATTATTTCAATAGAAATTGTCTTTTAAAATTAACATCATTTATATGATAAAATACACGTTAATGTATAAACAGTAAACGATGAATAACTTATCATTACTATCTTACTCTTATTCTGATATTTGAAATTTATTCGTAGTCAATATCTTTATCTGCAATAACATTGTCATCTACTTCAATCGTATATCCAGCAGAATCACCTTGTTCAATTTTTAATGGAATAGTAATGATTTTATCCTTGTGAATATTGTATGTTTGACTTACCTGTGTACCACTATTATTTTTATCTCTAATATAAATCTTTACCTTTTGGCTTTCTCCATCATTTCCAGTATACGGAATATGATAAGTTTCCGTATAATTTTTTACGCTTGTCGTATGATTATCTTTCTTATCATCAGAAGAATCCGAGTCCTCTTTTGAATCTTTTTTTTTATCTTTCCCCTTAGAAACCATAAGTTCTACTGTACTTCCTTCATTTACTTCAGTCTGTTTTGGAGATTGTGAAATAATGATATCCTTATCTTTAGTATCACTATTAGTCGTCTTAACTTGTACTTTTAGACCCCTCGACTCTAATTCTTTTTTAGCATTTTGATAGTTTTTATTTTCATAGTCTTTGACGTAAACTTTTTTTACACCTAACGATTCAGTCAGTACAATATGATGATCGTTAATTTTCACCGATTCATTAGGGTTAATATTTTGCTTGAAAATATATCCTTTTGGCATTTGACTATTATATTCTTGATTAATTGTCACATGATTTAATTTATGATCTTTAAGTTTTTTTATAGCATCTTCTTTTTTAATCCCTATCACATTAGGCATATTTATCTTTTCTGGACCTTTTGATAATACAACATCTACTTTTTCTTGTTGGTTAACACGTTCTCCTGCTTTAGGATTGGAGTTAATAATTTTATTTTCGGGATAGTCATCATTATATTCTCTAGATATATGTCCTATTTCTAAATGCGAAGCTTTTAATACTTTTTCTGCTTCTTTTTCAGTTTTACCCGTTAAATCAGGCATTTCTGCATATTTATCACCAAGCATGCCCCAAGCGATAAACCCAATCAAGCTTAATAATAAAAGCGCTAGAATAAAAATAATAGCGACCTTTTTCTTTTTAGAACGTTTTTTACGTTGAGGTGTGTACACATTATTTTCACTTGCTTGAAATTTATGATGATTGATAATAGGAATTTGCATCGTTTGCGCTATATCTTTTTTATGATTTTCTTCATCAAGTTTGTTTTTTATTTCTTTTTTATCAATGGGTACTGTTTGGGTGGTATCACTTATACGCGTATGCTTTTCTTCATTTAATCTGCTTGTAACAAGCACACTACTCAAATCATTATACATTTCTTCTATCGTTTGATAACGATCTTTAGGGTTTTTTTCAGTCGCCTTAAGTACCACATTACTTAAAGATTGTGGAATATTTGGATGTTTTTCAGTAATATTAGGAACTGTTTCTTGAATATGTTTAATAGCAATACTTACAGCTGTCTCTCCCCTAAAAGGAGGTTCACCAACTAACATTTCATACAACACTATACCAATTGAATAGATATCGGTTGTTTCATTCGTTTTATCTCCTTTAGCTTGTTCAGGAGATAAATATTGAACCGTTCCAAGCACATGATTTGTTTGAGTCATTGATGTCTCACTTAACGCTTTTGCGATGCCGAAATCAAAAATTTTTAAAATTTTATCTTTATTAATTAGTACATTTTGAGGTTTAATATCTCTATGTATAATACGTTGCTCATGTGCTTGTTTTACTCCATTTAAAATTTGCTTAATAAAATCAATAGCTGTTTCTATATTCAATGGACCATGGCTATGTATATACTCAGATAGTGTCGGTCCATCAATATATTCCATAATAAGATAGAAATTATCATCATCTTCTTCAACATCATATACTTCCACAATATTTTCATGAACAATTTGTGTAGCACTATTTACCTCTCTGTAGAAACGTTTCATAGTTTCATCTTTTTCGTTTTGTGAAATAGAAATTGCTTTAATAGCTACTTTACGTTCAAGTATAGTGTCTTCAGCAAGATAAACAATACTCATTCCTCCGCCACCAAGTTTATCTAAGAGTTGATAGCGATCATTAATTAGCTTGCCATTCATACATTATTACCCTCAATTTCAGCTAATAGTACACTCACATTATCTTTAGATTGATGATCTAAGGCAGCTTGTATTAGTGCTTCTCCAAGTTCATTTAATGATGTAGACTGATTCATTAACGTTTCTATTTCATGATTTCTTACATAATCTGACAGTCCATCAGAATTAAGTAATAAATAATTATAGTAACTGATGCGCTTTGTAAAAATATCAGGACTTACTCGGCGATCAGTACCCATTACTTTAGTGATTATATTACGTTGAGGATGATTAAACGCTTCTTCTTCAGTAATTTGTCCGGTCATAAGCAAATGATTAACAAATGAATGATCATATGTAATCTGTTCAATTTCTCTTGAATTAATCACGTATGCTCTAGAATCACCAATATTTGCTACTACAATTTTATTATCAAATATGAGGGCACATACACACGTTGTGCCCATACCACGATATTCTTCATTCGTTGTAGCATATTCAAATAATTCGAGATTAATATCTTTTAATGTTTTACTTAACCATGATTCAGCTTGGTCTAATTCAATAAAGTTTTCTATTTCAAAATAGTCTCGTAATTGATTAGTAACAAATTGACTTGCAACTTCACCTGCTTTATGACCACCCATTCCATCACACAACACTAACAATTGTTGATGTGTTTGGTTATAAAATATACCTCCCGCGTCTTCGTTCTTTTCTCGATGTTGTCCAGTATCTGTGAAAAACTGTGCGTTAAGCATGATGATTACCTCGTTTCTACTTGTCGTTCCTTAGCTCTTAATTGTCCACATGCTGCATCTATATCTGAGCCTTGTTCTCTTCTAATTGTTGCATTGATGCCTAAACGTTTCAATTCTTTTTCAAATTTAAAAATATCATCTTTTGGTGTTTTAACATAATTACGTTCAGGAACATGATTGACTGGTATAAGATTTACATGACAGTTTAAATCTTTAATTAAATGTGCTAAATCTCTTGCATGTTCAAGTTGATCATTTACGCCTCCAAATAATCCATATTCAAATGTAATTCGACGATTCGTTTTTTCTTGATAATATTTGATTGCTTCCATTAATTTTTCAACATTATACGCTCTATTAATTGGCATTAATTTTGAACGAATTTCATCTTTAGCAGCATGTAAACTTACTGCAAAATTAATTTGAATTTGTTCATCAGCAAAGTCATAAATACGTGGGATAATTCCTGACGTTGATACTGTAATATGTCGCGCCCCAATGTTTAAACTATTATCATCATTGACTATTTTTAAAAAGTCCATCATTTCATCATAATTTTCGAAGGGTTCACCAATTCCCATAATAACAATTTGTGATACACGTTCATTAGTAGCATCAAGTGCTTTTTGAACTGTGAGTACTTGAGATACAATCTCGCCAGCCTCTAAGTTACGCTTTAAACCACCTAAAGTTGAAGCACAAAATGTACAACCAATTCGACAGCCAACTTGAGTCGTTACACATACAGAATTACCGTAATCGTGTCTCATTAATACCGTTTCAATGGTATAACCATCTTGTAATTCGAATAAAAACTTAATTGTTCCATCTTTACTTTCTTGTTTAACTACGGTAGTTAACGTTGTCATAACAAAGTTATCTTTTAACAATTGTCTTAAGTCTTTAGATAAATTAGTCATCTCATCAATAGTGTCTACACGCTTTTGATATAACCATTCAAAAATTTGTTTAGCTCTAAATTTTTGTTGTCCGTGCTCAATTAACCAATTTTGCATTTCATCATATCTTAACGAATATATTGATTGTTTTTCAAAATTTGGTAAGAATTTATTTTTTTTCTTTTTTTCAGCAGTTATCATCTTAACTTTCCTTTCTTTTTATTTTAGTAATGAAAAAGCCATCTGAATTAAAGTCTTGTGGCAAAATTTGTAGTGTTTTTACTTTTTCACCAGTAACAGGATGCGTCATCAATTCAAATTCAAAATCTTTATTTTCTTTTAAAAATGTATAAATTACATTTTCATTTTCCATTTGTTCAATTGTGCAAGTTGAATAAATAAGTGAACCGCCTGGTTTCAAGTTATGTTTAACATTATCTAATATACTTAATTGAATTTCTACAAGATCATTAATACTATCCTTAGATTGTACATATTTAATTTCAGGCTTATGTCTTAATACACCTAATCCACTACAAGGTGCATCTACTAAAATTTTGTCATATAGTTCTGAATATGGTTGTGTTGCATCATGGTCGAAAGTGGATACATTCTTTAATTTTAACTTTTTGATATTTTCTTTAATTAAACCAATTTTATGCTTATGAATATCTGTAGCATCTACATGGCCTGTGGATGCTAGTAATTCTGCCATATGACAAGCCTTACCGCCAGGAGCACTGCATGCATCTAATATGGTATCGCCTTTTTGAACATCCATTAAATACCCTACTAACATTGAACTTTTATCTTGGATGGAAATAAGTCCATCTTTAAAAGCTCGAGATTCAATCACTGGTTTACCTGTAAGGTGTAAACAATATGGAATGAGTTGATCAATATCCACATGATAACCTTCTTGTAAAAGCTCCTTACTTATTGTTTCAACATCCGTACGACTTGTATTCACTCTTACTGTACTTGCAGATTGTACTAGAAATGATTTTGCAATCTTATGTGTCGTTTCTATTCCGTAATGTGTAATCCAATGCTCAATAATCCATCTTGGTATACTATACTCAATCGTCATACGTTGCTTTTCATTCTTAATTGTTTCCAATGTCGGTAAGTCACTTTTAAATATGTGACGAAGTATAGCATTAACGATGTTCCCATTGTGCTGGCCACCACGACGTTTAGCAATATTAACTGCTTCATTTATAATTGCATGATTAGGTATTTTATCTAGGAAGACATATTGATATAAACTCATCCATAATAATTGACGTACCCAACCTTTAATTCTAGTCTTAACAAAGGGTTTTAAATAAAAATCTAAAGTCATTTTACGCTTTATTGTTCCATAAACTAATTCTGTAAACAATGCTTTATCGACAGTTGCAATATTATATTGGTTAATGACTTCGTTAATTTTTAAATTGCTATAAGCATTATCGTTTAAAATATCTTGAATGGTATGAAATGCAAGGTCTCTTACTGATTGTGTCATACTAATTTAGTCCCCACTAATGAATCTTGTACACCACTTAAATATTGAGCAGCAAGCATTCGTTTTTTCCCAGATAATTGAATATCTGTTAATGCAATAGCATCCAAAGAGCCAGTTCCTACAATAATTGCAGTCTTAGTGATTTCTATAATTTCACCTGGTTCTCCGTTTTTTCCTTTTTCAATATGAGCTTGATATAGTTTTAAATTTTTATCATTCATAGTTGTATAAGCCACTGGCCATGGTGATAATCCACGAATATGATTGTGTATCTCTTTAGCGCTTTTAGTCCAATCGATACGTTCGTCTTCTCTGCTAATATTAGACGCAAACGTTGCTTTTGAATCATCTTGTGGAATACTTTCATTTGAACCATCTATAATAGAAGGTAATGTTTCTTTTAATAAATCTGCACCTAAAAAGCTTAATTTATCGTGCATTGATCCTACATTATCATCATCTTCAATGTCGATGGCCTTTTGAGAAATAATATTACCTGCATCTAACTTTTTCACCATATACATGATTGTAATACCCGTTTGTGCTTCACCATCTATAATGGCTTGGTGAATAGGTGCTCCACCACGATATTTTGGCAATAATGAGGCATGTACATTTACAGCACCTAACTTAGGAAGATTTAATAGACTGTCAGGTAATAATTGTCCAAATGCTGCCGTTACAATTAAATCAGGATTTAAATCCATAAGTTCATTTAACTCATTAGAATCTTTTAACTTTTCAGGTTGATATACTGGAATATGGTATGTTTCTGCCACTTTCTTTACAGGAGGAGGGGTTAATACACGCTTACGTCCTACTGGTCTATCTGGCTGAGTAACTACTGCGATGACTTCATGTTCAGCGATTAACATCTCTAGTACTTTTGTTGAAAAATCTGGTGTTCCCATAAAAATTATCTTACTCATTGTCAAAATATGCCTCCACTTCTTTTTCAGTCAATATTTTTGTAGCACGTTCGGTAAATGGAATACCATCTAATTGATCAATGATGTGCAGTATCATTCTAGCCACATCATCATAAGCAGTTAATTCAATCTCGTGACCTTCTAAATCATTTGCTTCTACAGTTATCATTTTACTACGTTCTACCTCCCCAAATACATTAGGAAGATTAACCGAACCTTCTAAATCAATGATTTTCTCATTAGATTCTGTTTTGATTTTAGGATTGATTAATTGCAAGAGTCCTTCCGCTTCCATGTCAATTATAGCAACACGTTGACTTACACCAATTTGTGGCGCTGATAAAGCTGATGCTTCTTCAGAATATAAAGTGTCTTCAATATCTAATAATAAACGTTTTAAATTTTCATCAAAAGTTGTTATCTTTTTTGCTTTTTTAGATAAAACAGGATGAGTCGATGGAACTAATTTCTTTATTGCCACTTAGAACGCCTCCCGAAAAAAATTCATCATATTATTATAACGTAATTCAATTTAAAATGCGACCTTAGTCTTATCTTCACTCTTCTCAGATAACTTTAATTGCTTTTAATTTTTTTCATATCTAAAATAATTATGAAGACAATTAATATATTAAATAGACTAAGGAGGTATAAAGAATGGAAGTCAATAAAGTGATTTACATTATCCTAGCTGTCTTTTTAGGTGGCTTTGGCGTACACAAATTTTATGCTGGTAAAATGATGTCTGGTCTTCTTCATTTATTATTCTGTTGGACAGGAATTCCTCATATTATTGCAATCATCAGTGCGATTCTGACATTACTAAGACCAGCAGATGAAAATGGAAACGTAACAATGTAACATGTAAATACAAAAAGAGTTACACCACGCAGTTAAACGCAAACGGTGCAACTCTTTTTTTACATTAATATTTGAGGATTGATATCAATCCTTAACGATAATTTATCTTTAATATATGCTTCATGATAATAATCATCTAAGTACTGTAATGCATGAATTAATTCTGGCTCACTCTTGTATTTAACCAATATTTGAAAACGATGTTCGTTATTAATTCTAGCAATTGCCGCTGGAGAAGGTCCAAGTACGAGTGCTCTTTCAGAAAGATGTTGCAGTAAAATTTGATGTACATGTTTAGCAGCTTCCATTACTTTTTTCATATTTTTATGCGCAATAGTAAAATTAATTAAATAATAATAAGGTGGATATTTACCTAATTTTCTAAATTGCATTTCTTTATGATAAAACGTTAAATAATCATTTTTTTGAACATCTTCTATTGCATAATGAGTTGGATTATATGTTTGAATAATCACTTTACCGGGTTTTTCATGACGACCAGCACGACCTGAAACTTGTGTAAGTAACTGATACGTTCTTTCACTCGCTCTAAAGTCGGGCAAATTTAACATTGTGTCGGCATTAAGCACACCAACTAATGTTATATTTGGATAATCTAAACCTTTTGCAATCATTTGTGTGCCTAATAAAATATCGCCTTTTCCCTTTTCAAAATCAGTCAATAGCTTTTCATGTGCACCTTTTCTTGACGTCGTATCTACATCCATACGAATAATACGTGCCTCTTCAAATTCTTGTTGTAAAATTTCTTCTACCCTTTGTGTACCTGTACCAACCTGTCTGATATGTGGGCTTTCACAATTAGGACACAAGTTAGGAGGCAAGTCTTGATAGCCGCAATAGTGGCATTTTAGTTGGTCTGTCGTCTTATGATAAGTTAACGAAATATCGCAATGTGGACATTGTGGAACATATCCACAATCTCGACATAACATAAACGAAGCATAACCCCGTCGATTTAAAAATAAAACGATTTGTTCATTTTTATTCAGTCTATCTTGAATCGCTTGTCTTAATTCTTCTGAGAACATGGAACGATTACCTGAACTTAGTTCTGCTCTCATATCAATGATATCTATTGAAGGTAAAGCTTGTTGATTAACTCTTTCAGGTAAAGTAAGTAATTGATATACATTTTTTTCTGCCCGTGCATAAGATTCAAGACTTGGTGTCGCACTTCCTAATACTAATGGACATTGATGAAATTGACTTCTCCATTCTGCTATGTCTCTAGCATGATAACGTGGATAATCTTCTTGCTTATATGTTGATTCATGTTCTTCATCAATAATAATAATGCCTAAGTTTTTAAATGGTGCAAAGATACTTGATCTCGCACCTACGCTTACACGTGCTCTTCCATCTCTAATTTTTTGCCATTCATCATATCGTTCACCATTTGACAAACCTGAATGTAAGACAGCTACATCATCACCAAAACGTCGCTTAAAGCGTAAAACCATTTGTGGTGTCAGCGCAATTTCTGGAACAAGCATCATAGCTTGTTTATCTTTTTTTAATACTTCTTCAATGGCTTGCAAGTAGACTTCAGTTTTACCTGAACCTGTGACGCCGTGTAATAAAAATGTACGTTGTGCGTTGTGATCTATTTTTTCTTTAATTTGTTGAAATGCGTTATTTTGATCAGGGGTTAACATTCGTTTTTCTTCTTTTTCAAAGATACGATTTGCAAAAGGATCTCGTTCAATTTCAGCATCATATTTTTCAAGGAAACCTTTTTTGACGAGACCCTCTATACTTGATTTAGAAAATCCCATTTCTTCAAGTTCTTTTAAAAATACATTTCTATGATGTTCTTCTAAAAGATAAGCATACACATCATATTGTTTTAATTTCTTTTCTAGTAAAGCTAATATATCATCTGGATTGTATCCTTCAACAACTCGTACTGCACGCTGTGTTTTTCTTTTTGTATGTTGAGATAATATGGTTTCTTCTTCTATTAAATGTTGTTCAAGTAAACGATTTAATATATTTAAATGATTATTTTTTTGCGCATCTTTATACTTATAATATCCGTTGTTATCAAAGTATTTTAATATATCTTCTTCAATATCATTGTGACGGACTATTTTAAATACTTTAGTGTATTTTGCTTTAATCGCGCTTGGAAGCATTGCCTCTAACACAGAAATGCGTTTTGAAATATGATAATGACTCAACCATTCACTTAATTGGATAAGTTCAGGTGTTAATTCTGGTCGAATATCTCTAATTTCTTTAATTGGTTTCAATTTATCTATATTGACATCTTCACTTGGTTGTTGTTGTATATCCATAACATATCCTTGAATAGTACGTGGACCAAACGGTACAACAACTCTTACACCCACTTTTATAAAATCTTTTAAATGGTCAGGTACGAGATAATCGAATTTAAAATCAACACTCTTAGAAGGAATATCTACAATGACCTTCGCAATCATTATTGCCACCTAGTTTCCAGTTCATCTAAAATTTGTTGTGCAAGTTGCACTTTCTTTCCTTTTTTTATATTAATACGTTGTCCATCTTTAAAATGCATAGTGAGTTCATTATCATCAGATTGAAATCCAATGGTCTGATCTCCTACATTATTCGAAATAATGACATCCGCATTTTTACGTTTTAATTTATCTTGTGCATAAGCATTAATATTTTGGGTTTCAGCTGCAAATCCGACCAAGTATTGATGTGTTTTATGTTCACCTAAATATTTCAAAATGTCCTTTGTTCGCTTAAAAGTGACAGAAAGATTGCCATCTTGTTTTTTCATTTTATGATTCAATACATCAGCCGGCGTATAATCTGAGACGGCTGCTGCTTTAACAACAATATCTTGTTCTTCATATCGACTTGTAACTGCATTAAACATTTCTTCTGCACTTTCTACATGAATGACTTCTACATTCTCTGGATTATCAAGTTGCGTTGGTCCTGCCACAAGCGTCACCTTTGCACCTCTTTTAGCTAAAGCTTCTGCAATTGCATATCCCATTTTTCCAGAGGAACGATTAGATACAAACCTTACTGGATCAATTACTTCAATTGTAGGACCAGCAGTAACTAAAGCATGTTTCCCTTCAAAAGAAGTATAAGATATGTGTGATAGTTCATTCTTATCTTTAAAATAATCATTTATGATTTTGACAATTTGAAGAGGTTCCTCCATACGTCCCTTTGCAATGTACCCACATGCTAAAAAACCATCTCCAGGTTCAATAAAATGATATTCATCGTCTTTTAATACAGAAATATTATGTTGCGTACGTTTATTTTCATACATATGAACATTCATAGCTGGAGCAATAAATTTAGGGGTTTCTGTAGCAAGTAGCGTTGATGTGACGATATCATCAGCAATACCTACACTTAATTTGGCAATAGTATTAGCGGTAGCAGGTGCAACAACGATACAGTCTGCCCAATCACCTAATGCTATATGTTGAATGTCTTCAGGATTTTCTTCAATAAATGTATTGGTATATACAGGGTTTCTACTAATGGCTTGAAAGGCTAAAGGTGTAACAAATTCTTGTGCATGATCAGTGAGCATTACTCTTACATCATAATTCGCTTGCGTAAGTTTACTAGTTAAATCAATTGCTTTATAAGCAGCAATGCCTCCTGTAACAGCTAATAGAATGTTCTTCATGATTCGACTCCTTTAGTTATATTTATAGTCTTCACTTTTAAATTTATTATACACAACTAAGATGAAAAACTAAAAACACGGGAGTAGAACAGATTTTTAATTCACTGTTCTACTCCCGCAAGATTAACTGATTCTAAAAACGCTTATATAAGTACATTTTCAATTGAATCAGAGATTGCAAAAATGTTTAAAAGTCTGAAATACATGGTAACTTATATTTCAGAACAACAACTTAACTGATAACGAAATAATTTTATTTATGCTTGAAACTCTTCAGGTACAACAGGTGAAATTTTTCCGCTTGCGATCTCTTCTAGTGCTTCACCTACAGGTTTTGCTGAATGATAACCATTTAGTAATGCAGTTTCAGGCTTTTCGTCTAATTCACGTGCACGTTTAGCAGCTGTTGTTGCAATTAAATATTTTGAATTAATTTGTGATTGTAATTGATTTAACGGTGGGTTTAACATTATTTCTTTGCCTCCAATAACATTTTTCTATATATCGCTTCAACGCGTTCTCTTTTTAAGTGCTCGGCTTCTACAATTGATTGAATTCTTTCTTTAGCCAAATGAACTTCATCATTAACAACGACATAATCATAAAGATTCATCATTTCTACTTCTTTACGTGCTTCATTTACCCTACTTTGAATCTTTTCATCTGTTTCTGTACCGCGACCAATAAGACGTTCTTTCAAATGATCTAAGCTTGGCGGTGCAAGAAAGATAAATAATGCGTCAGGAAATTTTTTTCTTACTTGTTTCGCACCTTCAACTTCAATTTCTAAAAACACATCATGACCTTCAGCCATTGTATCTTTAACATATTGTACGGGTGTCCCATAGTAATTTCCTACATATTCGGCATATTCAATAAATTGATCTTCTTGAATTAATGCTTCAAATTCTTCTTTCGTTTTAAAAAAGTAATCTACACCGTTAACTTCTCCTTCTCGCATTTGACGCGTAGTCATCGAGATTGAGTATTTATATGATGTAGTTGGATCGTCAAATATCTCTTTACGAACAGTTCCTTTACCTACTCCTGAAGGACCTGAAAGAACAATTAGTAATCCTTTTTCATTATCCATGCCTTACGACCTCTCTAAGCTATTCTTCTATTATTTAAATATGATATCACATTGTTGTTTACGTTGTATAGAGTGTACTAGGATAAACTTAACTCATGACGCTCTATTGTTACCATGTTACAATATAATGAATGACAAAACTGAAGGTGGAAAAAATTATGGCTTATGATGGCTTATTTACAAAAAAGATAATAGAATCACTACAATTTTTAGTAACAGGTAGAATTCACAAAATTAATCAACCAGAAAATGACACAATCATTATGATTATTCGTCAAAATCGTAAAAACCATCATCTATTGTTATCTATTCATCCCAATTTTTCAAGAATGCATCTCACCAATAAAAAGTACGACAATCCCTTTGACCCACCAATGTTTGCACGTGTCTTTCGTAAGCATTTAGAGGGAGGTATTGTTAAATCAATACGACAAATCGGTAATGATCGTAGAGTAGAAATTGACATTGAAAGTAAAGATGAAATTGGCGATACGATATATCGAACAGTGATATTGGAAATCATGGGTAAACATAGTAATTTAATACTAGTAGATGATCAATATAAAATTATAGAAGGCTTTAAACACTTGACGCCAAATACAAATCAGTATCGTACAGTGATGCCTGGTTTCAAATATGAAGCTCCTCCTACTCAAAACAAACGAAATCCATATGATATTTCAAGTGATGAGGTGCTCAAATTCGTTGACTTTAATGCCGGAAAAATTGCTAAACAATTACTCAATGCGTTTGAAGGCTTTAGTCCTCTAATTACAAATGAAATTACAAATCGTTACCAATTTATGAATCAAGATACTCTACCTCAAGCTTTTGAAGAAGTGATTGACCAAACATTAAAAGTACCCGTACCAGTATTTCATAAAAATCATGAAACAGGTAAAGAAGATTTCTATTTTATGAAATTAAAACAATTCTCGGATGATATTGTTATCTATGATTCATTACATGATTTGTTAGATCGTTATTATGATGCTAGAGGTGAGCGAGAACGTGTAAAACAACGTGCGAATGATCTAGTACGCTTCGTACAACAACAATTACAAAAATATCAACACAAGTTAAGTAAACTTATAGACGAATACGAAAGTGCTAAAGATAAAGACACACAACAATTATACGGTGAACTCATTACTGCTAATATTTATCGTATTCAACAAGGTGACGCGTCTATAAACGTTCTAAATTATTATACTAATGAAGAAGTAACGATTCCATTAGACCCTACTAAATCACCATCCGTGAATGCTCAATACTACTATAAGCAATATAACCGAATGAAGACACGAGAAAAAGAACTCGATCTTCAAATTGCTCTTACACGTGAAAATATTGACTATTTTGCCAATATTGAACAGCAATTAGAACATATTACAGTTGATGAAATTGATGACATTCGTGATGAATTGGCAGAACAAGGATTTATGAAACAACGTAAAAATACTAAAAAGAAAAAACAAGATAAAATCCATTTACAAACATATATATCTTCAGATGGAGACACGATTTTAGTAGGTAAAAATAACAAGCAAAATGATTATTTAACAAATCGTAAAGCTCAAAAATCACATATATGGTTCCATACTAAAGATATTCCAGGTTCGCATGTTGTCATTTTAAATGATGCACCGAGTGAGACTACGATAAAAGAGGCAGCAATGCTTGCGGGATATTTCTCTAAAGCTGGAAATTCTGGTCAGATACCGGTAGACTATACAGAAATCAAAAATGTCCATAAACCTTCTGGCGCTAAACCAGGATTTGTCACATATGATAATCAAAAAACGTTATATGCAACACCTGATTATGACCAAATCCAGCGTATGAAGCAGGATAAAAATTAAAAAAATAAAAAAATAAAAATCCGTAGATGCTTTTTTTAAGTCATCTACGGATTTTATATATCATAGTGTCTATTTTTCTGGTAATGCAAGTTGGAAACTTACTCCAAATTTATCTTGCACCCATGCAAACTCACGAAATGGTGGCATAGAAGTTTTAGGCATCAGTATAGCACCTTCTTTTTTTAGACCATTAAATAAACGTTCCATTTCCATAGCATCTTCAACAGTGATATATAAAGAGATGGAAGGATTCATTGGTAATTCTTCACCATTATCGGCATCTATCGCCATGAATACTTGACCATTTAATGTGAAAATAGAATGTTGAACTGTCCCAGGTTCTCCAGGACCATCTTCTCCGTATTTTACCATTGTTAAAATCTCACTGTTTTTAAATAAGCTTGTATATAAATTGACTGCTTCTTCAGCTTGATTATTAAACATTAAAAATGGTGTTACTTTAGGTATTTCCATTGTAATCCTCCTATAATTTATAATTAATGTCTATTTTAAACTATTTTTAAAAATAATAAAAAGTTAGCTATTAAGAACTTTGAATTAAAAGTAGCTTTAATTTTGAAAACTTTCCATAAACAGTTAAAATTAAATAAAAGTATAATAGGAGGCATTTAATATGATGCATTATATTCTACCACTATTAGCAATGGTCATCGTTTTATTAATCGGATGGGTGTTAATTAAAATCTTTATACGTTAAGTTAATTATAGATTGATATAAAAAGATACATATAAATATGTTGATTCATATTTATATGTATCTTTCTTTCTATATTTAGATTTTATCTTTTTGACGTAAACGTGCTTTGGCTTTTTTAAAGAAGTCACTTGCATGCTCAAAAGATTCCATTTGTGCGTGATGCATATGTTTAATACTTTCTTTAATAGTTAACACATGTGCTGTTTGTTTAAATTCTTTTTCACTGTATAAAAATTGATTCACATGTTTTAACTGATTATAAAATGCATTATTATCTTTGTCTTTAGACAACTTTATCACCCTTTAAGCGAAACTTAGAGATTATCGCGCCAATCCACTAATGTTTGAATATCATTTTCTGAAATTTTGCCTTCTTCTTTAGCTACTTCAATAAGTTCATTATAATTACTTAGCGTATAGAATGGTAGATTCGCTTGTTTGAACATGTCGTCTGCTTTAGCTAGACCATAAGTAAAGATTGCAACTACACCTACGACTTCAGCCCCTGCTTCTCTTAAAGCTTCCACTGCAGTAATTGACGATCCCCCTGTTGAAATTAAATCTTCCACGACAACGACTTTTTTATTTTTACTTTGTGCGCCTTCAATTTGATTTTGTTTACCATGACTTTTACTTTTAGATCGTACATAGTTCATTGGTAAGTTTAGTTTTTCAGAAATATAAGCAGCATGTGGAATACCAGCAGTTGCTGTTCCTGAAATAACCTCTACATTATCAAAATGTTCTGTAATAAGTTCACTTAATCCATCACGAATGTCTTGACGTACTTTAGGGTAACCTAATGTAATACGATTATCACAATAGATAGGTGATTTTATGCCTGAACTCCATGTGAATAAGTCATTGGGTGATAAACTTACTGCTTCAATATCTAATAATGATTTTGCTATGTGTTTTGACATATTAACTTAACCAACTTTCCTTTATTTTTGTATAACTCTCTTGTGGATGCTCACTTTGAGTTATTGGACGACCCACTACAATGTGAGTTGAACCTAATTGTTTCGCGTCTTCTGGAGTTGTAATACGTTTTTGATCATTCACCGCTGCACCTTTAGGTCTGATACCAGGCGTCACCTTTAAAAAGTCAGAACCTAGAGACTTTGTCAGTAATTTAGCTTCTAATGGTGAACATACTACGCCATCTAATCCTGACTCTTGCGCTAATTTTGCATAATTTAACACTGCTTCTTCAATAGACGTTTGGATATTTTGTTCTTGATGAAGCATTTCTTCAGTCGTTGATGTTAATTGAGTCACTGCTATTATTTTAGTAGTTTCATTATATTTACGTAACCCTTTTACAGCATGTTTCATCATTTCAGTTCCACCAGCAGCATGCACGTTAACTAAATCAACATTTAACTTACCTAAACCCTCCATAGCTTTTTGAACTGTATTAGGAATATCGTGTAACTTAAGGTCTAAAAATATATCATGTCCACGTTCTTTTATTTTCTTAATTAAAGCTGGTCCAGTTTGATAATATAATTCCATTCCTACTTTTACAAAAAGTGGTTCATCAAATTGATCTAAAAAATCAAGAACATGATCCTCAGAATCAAAATCTAAAGCTATAATTGGTAAATCTCTCATTCATTAAACTCCTTTAAATAAATCACTTTTATTTTAAAAAGAAGCGACTTGTGCTTAAACATAAAGCAAGTTAACACATAAGTCGCTTATAATTACGGCATTACATATTTCTCATTGAAAATGTCATACTTTCAATGACATTTGTTAATGCACTTGCAGTATCTAATGAAGTTAAACATGGCACTCCGTTTTCTACAGTAGTACGTCGAATTTGGAAGCCATCTCTTTCAACTTCTTTACCTTTTGTCATTGTGTTAATAACAATTTGTACATCCCCATTTTGGATACGTGTTAATAAATCATCTTCTCCACCGATTTTACCAACAACTTCAACAGGGATATTGTGCGCTTCTAATTTTTGTGCAGTACCTTGTGTAGCTAAGATTTTATAACCTACTTCATTTAAACGGTGCGCAATATCAACGATTTCTTCTTTATCTTTATCACTTACTGTCATTAATACGGTACCATGATCTTTTACTTCTACACCACTACCTGTTAAACCTTTATATAAAGCTTTTTCAAGTGTTAAATCTTTACCCATCACTTCACCGGTAGATTTCATTTCAGGTCCAAGTGTCACGTCAACATTTTTTAATTTATTAAAACTAAATACCGGTGCTTTAACAAACACACCCTCTGAATATGGTTGAATACCTTGTTGATAGCCTAAATCTTTAAGTTTTGTGCCCATTATCGCTTGCATGGCAAGTTGTGCCATTTGAATATCAGTAATTTTACTTAAGAAAGGCACTGTACGACTTGCACGTGGGTTAACTTCTAATACATACACACCATCATGTGCAATAACGAATTGAATATTGATGAGACCCACAATGTTTAATCCTTTAGCTAATTTAATTGTATAATCTTCGAGTGTATTTATTTCTTCATCGCTCAATGTTTGTGGTGGATACACTGCAATTGAATCACCGCTATGAACACCTGCACGTTCAATGTGCTCCATAATACCCGGAATAATAACTGTTTCACCATCAGAAATTGCATCGACTTCTATTTCTTTACCTGTTAAATATCTATCCACTAATACTGGATGTTCTGGACTTGCTTTAACAGCTTGTTCCATATAGTCTTCTAATTCTGCATCACTATTTACAATTTCCATGGCACGGCCACCTAATACATAAGAAGGTCGTACAACTACTGGATAACCAATTTCACGTGCATTTTCTAATGCTTCTTTAGGAGAAGTGGCTGTTTTACCTTTAGGTTGTGGCACATCAATTTTTCTTAAAAGTGCTTCAAATTCTTTTCTATCTTCTGCACGATTTAAATCTTCTAATGATGTTCCTAAGATTTTCACACCATGTTTAGCTAATTTATCAGCTAAATTGATTGCTGTTTGACCACCAAATTGAACTACTACACCTTTAGGTTGCTCTAAATTAATGATATTCATTACATCTTCTTCAGTTAGCGGTTCAAAATATAATTTATCTGAAATTGAAAAGTCTGTTGATACTGTCTCTGGATTATTATTAACAATGATTGCTTCATATCCGGCATTTTGAATTGCCCAAACTGCATGCACTGTCGCATAATCAAACTCTACACCTTGTCCGATACGTATTGGTCCAGAACCTAATACTAAAATTTTCTCTTTATCTGTAACTATAGATTCATTTTCTGTTTCATATGTTCCGTAATAGTATGGTGTAGATGATTCAAATTCTGCTGCACACGTGTCTACCATTTTATACACAGGTTTAATATCATTATCTTGACGTAATTGATATACTTCTTCTTCAGTCATATCAAAGCGATGAGCAATCACTTTATCACTGAAACCATAATCTTTTGCATATTTAAGATATTCTAAGTCTCCTGGATGCGCTTTAAGTTCATGTTCAATATGAATAATATTAAGGAATTTATTTAAGAAGAAATAATCAATTTTAGTCATTTCATGAATTTCTTGTAATGATGTGCCACGTCGAATCGCTTCACCAATAAAGAATAAACGCTCATCATCTTGATGACTAATACGTTCTTTAATGTAGTCTAAGTCATAACTTTCACCGTTTGGTAAACCAAGATGATGGACACCATATTCTAATGAACGAATCGCTTTTAATAATGATTCTTCATATGTACGACCAATAGCCATCACTTCACCAGTAGCCTTCATTTGTGTTCCTAATTCACGTTCACCTTTTTCGAATTTATCAAATGGGAAACGTGGAATTTTTGAAATGACATAATCAAGTGTTGGTTCAAACGCAGCATAAGATGTTCCAGTTATAGGATTTAGCATCTCATCTAATGTTAAACCAACCGCAATTTTAGCCGCTAATTTAGCAATTGGATAGCCTGTTGCTTTTGATGCTAGTGCAGATGAACGAGACACACGTGGATTAACTTCAATAATGTAATAATTTAATGAATATGGATCTAAAGCCAGCTGTACATTACAACCACCTTCAATACCTAAAGCACGAATCACTTTAAGCGATACATCACGTAACATTTGGTATTCAACATCTGATAGTGTCTGACTAGGAGCTACAACAACTGAATCTCCAGTATGGATACCTACTGGGTCAATATTTTCCATATTACATACTACAATGGCATTGTCATTTTTATCACGCATCACTTCATATTCAATTTCTTTATATCCTGCTATTGATTTTTCAATTAAACATTGAGTCGCTGGACTATAATGTAATCCATTACTTACAACTTCTTTTAATTCTTCATCATTATGACAGATACCACCACCAGTACCCCCCATTGTAAAGGCAGGACGTACAATTAATGGATATCCTACTTGTTCTTTGAATGCAAATGCTTGTTCTACAGTATTTACTATATCACTTTCAGGTACCGGAACATCTAATTCATTCATCAATGATCGGAATAATTCTCTATCTTCTGCTTGTTGTATAGATTCTAATTTTGTACCTAATAACTCTACATTATTTGCTTTTAATACACCGCTATCATGTAATTGTATTGCCATATTTAAACCTGTTTGTCCACCTAATGTAGGTAATAATGCATCAGGTTGTTCTTTACGAATGATACGTGCAATAAAGTCATGAGTTAAAGGTTCAATATATACTTTATCTGCAATTTCTTTATCAGTCATAATGGTTGCAGGATTTGAGTTTACTAAAATAACACGGTATCCTTCTTCTTTTAAAGCAAGACACGCTTGTGTTCCAGCATAGTCAAATTCTGCAGCTTGTCCAATAATAATAGGACCTGAACCAATTACTAAAATCGTTTTAATATCGTCACGTTTAGGCATTCGTTTTACTCTCCTTTTTATTATCTTTAAAATCTCTCATCATGTCTAAGAACTCATCAAATAAGTAATTTGAGTCACTTGGGCCTGGTCTTGCCTCTGGATGATATTGCACTGAAAAGGCTGGTAATGTTTTATGTCTTAATCCTTCAACCGTACCATCATTTAAAGCAATATGTGTCACTTCTAAATCTGTATTTTCTAATGAGTCTTTATCAATAGCATAACCGTGATTTTGACTTGTGATATCGACTTTACCTGTGCGTAAATCTTTTACAGGATGATTCGCACCACGATGTCCGAACTTCATCTTAAATGCTTTGGCACCTTGAGATAATGCAAATAACTGATGACCAAGACAAATGCCAAAGAATGGTATATTTCCTAAAACACCTTTAATCATATCTAAGGCAACATTAACTTCTTCTGGATCTCCAGGTCCATTTGAAAGCATGACACCATCTGGTGACATTGCTAATATTTCCTCTGCTGAAGTATCATAAGGTACTACAGTAACATTACATCCTCTTGAATTAAGCTCTCTAACAATATTTTGCTTTTTACCAAAGTCTAATAACACGACGCTTAAATCTGAGCCTGTTGATACATACGGTGTTTTTGTTGACACAGTAGTTACCTCATCACGAGGTAATTCTGCAGTTTTTAAGTTAGCTGCAAGTGATTCAATTTCCTCTTTATTGTCAGTAAATCCTGCTTTTAATACACCATATTTTCTAATTTTTCTAGTAATACTGCGTGTATCTACCCCTGAAATACCAGGAATTTGATATTGAACAAGTACTTCATGTAATGTTTTTTGTTTTCTAAAATTACTTGGATGCGTACTTGCTTCCTTAACCACTACCCCATTTAATGTAGGTGTAAGTGATTCAAAATCGTCTCTATTAATACCATAATTTCCAATTAAAGGATAAGTAAATGTAACAATTTGACCAGTATATGATGGATCAGAAATCGTTTCTTGATATCCAGTCATCGCTGTATTAAATACAATTTCACCGATTGATAATTGATCTGACCCTAATTTATATCCTTCATAATATGAACCATCTTCAAATACGAGATATCTACGTTCAAACATTTTACTTGTCCTCCTTAAATTTAACTTCACCCTCAACCATTGTTAAAACAGGGTTACCATATACTTTATATCCTATAAATGGTGTATTATCTGCTTTAGATAAGAAGTCTTCACCACGAATTTCTCTTTCTTCATCTAAATTGATGATTGTTAAGTCTGCATAGCTGCCTTCTTCTAATTTTCCATAAGGTAAATCAAATATTTGTGCTGGTTTAATTGTTAAGTAATCAACAAGTTGTTGTAATGACCAGTCTCCATTTTTAACAAAATGAGTATATAATAATGGGAAGGCTGTTTCACTTCCTACAATACCAAATGGTGCTTTTGTCATTGGCTGAGCTTTTTCTTCTTTGGCATGAGGCGCGTGATCTGTAGCAATACAATCAATGGTACCATCTAGTAATCCTTCTAATAATGCATCTCTATCTTCTTTACTTCTTAATGGTGGATTCATTTTAAAAATGGCATTATCACCTGGAACATCATCTTCAGTTAATAACAGATGATGTGGTGTCACTTCAGCAGTAACATGAATGCCTGCTGCTTTAGCATCACGAATTGCTCTTACACTTTCTTTTGTTGAAACGTGGCACACATGATAGTGACAATTTGCTGCTTCTGCTAATAAAACGTCTCGTGCAATTTGTACAGATTCACAAATGTTTGGAATGCCAGGAATACCTAATTCTTCACTACGTTTACCTTGATGCATTGCACCACCATAAATTAAGCTATTATCTTCACAATGAGCAACAACTGCTTTATTTAATTTTGCAGCTTGTTGCATCGCTTCATACATCATTGCTGACTCCTGAACACCTACACCATCATCTGTAAATGCAAATGCACCCTCTTTTGAAAGTGCTTCAAAATCAACATGCTCTTTACCAGCTTGACGAATTGTAATTGATGCATAAGGTAAGACACGGACTTGTGCATTTTCTTTAATTAATGATTGCAACTGATCCATGTGTTCTACTGTATCAGGTACAGGACGTGTATTAGGCATAGGACATACTGTTGTAAACCCGCCACGTGCAGCTGCTTTTGTTCCAGTTTCAATTGTTTCTTTATGTTCTCCACCTGGTTCTCTTAAATGTACATGCACATCTACTAGTCCTGGTGCTACAAACTGACCATTTGCATCAATGACTTCAGTACCTTCATCAATATTAATATTTTCATTCATTTCCTTGATATATTGTCCATCAATTAAAATTGACGTTGATTTAAGTTCACCATTGTCTAAAATTTTAGCATTTTTTATAAGTTTCATAATTATTCTCCTTTTCTTGATAAAAGTTTATCTATTACAGCCATTCTTAAATACATTCCATTTTCCATTTGTTTAAAGATTCTTGACTTAGGTGCTTCAACTAGTTCACTATCGATTTCTACGCCACGATTTACTGGAGCAGGATGCATCACTATCGCATCATCTTTTAAACGACGATACCTTTCTTTAGTTAACCCATATTGTTCATGATAATGATCAGCTTTAAAGTTTGCTTCATCAGTAATACCATGTCTTTCATGTTGAACTCTTAAAAGCATAATGATATCAACTTTATCAATCACATCATCAATATTTACATAGGGAGCATCTAATGTTTCATCTACCCATTCATTAGGACTTGAGAACATTACTTTAGCGCCAAGTGAGGTTAAACTTGTATAATTACTTCTTGCTACACGAGAATTTTTAATATCTCCACATATTAAAATATTTAATCCTTCAAACGTTTCGTATTCTTCATAAATCGTCATTATATCCAATAAGCTTTGAGTAGGATGCTGACCACTACCATCTCCAGCATTTGCAATCGGAATATTTAAATTTTCTAGTTCTTCGTAATATGCATTTTGAGGATGTCTAATGACTAATAAATTGACGCCAATACTCTCTAACGTTTTACAAGTGTCATAAAGTGATTCTCCTTTTTGTACTGAAGAAGTGCTTGTTTCAAAGTTAACTTGTTTCAATCCAAGATTAAGTTCAGCTACTTCAAAACTGCATTTTGTACGTGTTGAATTTTCAAAGAATAAGTTAGATACATATTTTCCTTCATACTGAGGGACAATTTCTTTTCCTGATTTAAAACGACTCGCTGTTTGAATAAGATTAAAAATATCGTCGTTTGTTAAATATTCCATTGAAAATAAATTTTTCATGACCTGCCTCCTAAAAGATCCTCTTTTATTTAATGTCTGATTCTTCTTTTTCTTTTGGCAAAATAAGATTTAATATGATTCCTGATAATGCTGCTAAAGCCATGCCTTCAATTTGTAGGTTCACACCAAGACTTTTTAAATTGATAACTAAATTTCCAATACCAACTACTAGTACTACTGATGCAATAACTAAATTACGATTACTAGCAAAATCAACACGACTTTCTACCAACATTCTAAGTCCACTTGCTGCAATAATACCGAATAATAAGATAGATACACCACCCATAACTGGTGTAGGAATTGATGAAATTAATGCTGAGAACTTACCTATAAATGATAAGATAATTGCAATCACTGCTGCGCCACCAATGACATAGATACTATATATTTTTGTAATTGCGAGTACACCAATATTTTCGCCATAAGTTGTACTAGGCGGTCCTCCAATAATACTAGCGAACATTGTTGAAACACCATCACCTATAATTGAACGATGTAAACCTGGATTTTCAAAGAAATTACGTCCTACAATTTTATTAATTACCATTTGATGGCCAATATGTTCACTGACTGTTACAAATACTATAGGCAACATGACTAAAATAAGTCCGATATGTATCGATGGAACATAATCTTTAAATGGTAAATATATATCTGGAAAATCTAGCCAACTGGCTTTAGCAATTGGTTTGAAATTAACAATGCCTACAAAAATTGACACAATATAACCTACAATAATTCCTATTAACACAGGAATAAGAGAAAGGAAGCCTTTAAAGAATCCTTGAACAATAATAGTTACTAGTAAAGTTACTAATGCTACTAATAAATAGCTTAAATTGTAACCCTTCATATCTCCTGAATTCTCATACATTGCCATGTTTACTGCTGTTGGTGCGAGACTTAAACCAATGACCATAATAACTGGACCAACAACAACTGGTGGTAAAAGATGCATCAACCAACCGGTACCACTTAATTTTATGAAGATACCAATAACGATATACATTACGCCACTAGCGAATAATGCGACAAGCATATCTCCTAAACTGTGTGTACTTAACCCCGTAATAATTGGAGTAATAAATGCAAAGCTTGAACCTAAATAGGCAGGTATCTTTGCTTTAGTAATTAATATATATAGTAATGTTCCTATCCCAGATGCTAATAATGCTGCAGAAATAGGTAACCCTGTTAAAAATGGAACAAGGACAGTTGAACCAAACATTGCAAATAGATGTTGTAAGCTTAAAAACGCCCATTGTGCTGGTTTTGGTTTATCTTTTACATCTAGTACTGGTTTGACAGTACGTTTAAACATTTGCTCATTTTCCATGAAATGTTCTTCCTTTCTAAAAAAGTCTCTTTACACTATGGTAAAGAGACTAAAATAAATTAATGAAATATTATAAAAAGCTTCTTTAAGTTTTTTATAACATGACATAGGAAAAGTATTTAATTTAAGTGAGACATATCATCTATCCAATTAATAAATACATTACACGCTCACCATTAAATACTTTACCTTTTTCAGTCTCTCGTACTGGTTTAAAAGGTTAGTTATTCAATTACTACTGCATTTCTATCATCTATTTCTTCAAGATAAACAGATACTGCTTCATCTTTTGCAGTAGGTATATTCTTTCCAACAAAGTCTGCTCTAATTGGCAGTTCACGATGGCCACGATCCACAAGGGCAGCGAGGCCAATTTTTATAGGTCGAGAATGTAATAAAATTGCATCTAAAGATGCTCTAACTGTTCGTCCAGTATAAAGTACATCATCAATAATGATCACTATCTTATCTGTAACATCTTGATCAATTTCAATGGCATCTTTAGTGATAGGCTTTTTCGAGTTTTCAATATCATCTCTAAAATGAGTAATGTCAATCGTACCTGTTGGAACTACATGATGTTCAATTTGTTTAATTTTTTCTTGAATACGACGTGCTAAAAATTCGCCTCTTGTTTTAATACCTAAAAGAACAAGTTGTTCAGTTCCTTTATTATATTCTAGAATTTCATGTGCTATACGTGTAACAGTACGTTGTATAGCTGCTTCGTCCATAATAATACGTTCTGACATGATTACACCTCTTAAAAGAAAAAACCTCATGCCTTTTACAAAGACATGAGGTTTAATGTATATAAAAATATTTTATATGATTCGTCTGATAACAATCGAACAATTAAAGTTAATCATATTTATATCATTAGTCACCCTGTCTTTTGAGCCTCTCTGGACTCTTTTTAAAAGACACTGTTTTGTTTAATTTTAACTGTTATTAGCTTAAATCTTTTTAGTTCATAAGTCAATATGCTTTCTTTTAATTTACGACTTTGTTCTCTAATTTTATGATTCTCTTAATCGAATATCTTCTAATAGCGATTGAAACTCTTGAGGTAACTCAGCATGACGTTCAATATATTCATGAGTGACAGGATGTTCAAAACCAATAACTCCAGCATGTAAAGCTTGTCCACCAATATCTAATGTTTTTCTAGGACCATATTTAGGATCTCCAACAAGTGGGAACCCAATATATTTCATATGAACACGAATTTGATGAGTACGACCTGTTTCTAATTGACATTCAATTAATGTATAGTCATTGAAATGTTCTATTACATTAAAATGAGTCACTGCTTCTTTTCCATCATCAACAACATCCATAGATTGACGGTCTTTTTTGTTTCTGCCTATTGGAGCATCAATTGTTCCATAATCATGAGGGATATTACCATGTACTAAAGCTGTATACTTACGCTTTACTGTTTTATCCATAAGTTGTTCTACTAGACCACGATGTGCTATATCATTTTTAGCTACCATAAGTAAACCAGACGTATCTTTATCAATACGATGAACAATACCAGGACGTATCTCTCCATTGATACCTGATAAATCTTTAATTTGATACATTAACCCATTAACTAATGTACCTGTATAATGACCTGGTGAAGGGTGTACAACCATGCCTTTAGGTTTATAAACAATGGCTACATCTTCATCTTCATAATAAATATCTAAATTGAGGTTCTCCGGTAAAATATCGGCTTCAACCACTTCTTTTTCAGTCACTTGAATCTCATCATTTAATTTAACTTTATAATTTGATTTGATTATTTTACCATTAACAGTGACTAAATCATTTTTAATCCAATCTTGAAGTTGACTTCTAGACCACTCACTATTGAAATCAGATAATAATTTATCAATACGCTGACCTACGAGTGCTTCATCTTCTATTTTATATTCATACGTTTCCACTACGTGCCCTCCTATTCTTTTTTAGTTGCATCCTTAACCAATGCAATAATGACAAAAATAACACCAATTGTTAAGCTTGAATCTGCGATATTAAAAATTGGAAAATCATATCCAAAAATATTTGTATCAATGAAATCAACAACTTCACCATTGAATAAACGATCGATAAAGTTACCTAATGCACCAGCAAATAATAAGCTAATTGCAACTTGCATAAACGCATTATATTTAGTTTCTTTAATATAAAATATAATAAGTACAGCTAAAATAATAAGAGTAATAATATAGAAAAATCCCATTTTACCACTTAAAATCCCCCATGCTGCACCATTATTTCTATGTGATGTAATATTTAAAAAATGAGGAATCACTTCATAAGAATCACCAATGTTCATGGTTGCTGTAATTATTTTTTTAGTTAATTGGTCTATAATTAAAATCACGATGGCTACTATTAAAGATAAACCAATATAATATTTCTTTTTCATTCATGTGCCTCCATTCAGCCCTCAACTCTTTGACAACACTCTACATTATAGCCTACTACTTAGCATAAAAAAAGCTACAATCTTCTATGTCATATTTGTGTTACTTTTAGGATGAATATAATTAAATTGATCGACTTGATCAACATCTACAAAACGTGTTGTAATTTCGTAAGGTTTTCTGAAATTCATATCAGAGACTATTAAAGAGCCATCATTATTGACTTGTTCTACATAAGCAACATGTCCATGTTTTCCTTTTGGATAATGTAAAATAGAACCCTTAGTTGGATTTTCATTGACTGTATACCCTTGTTTCTTAGCCTTATTTGCCCAATGTTTAGCGTCACCCCATTGGTTACTTATTAAATGATGGTCTTCTTTTACTCGATCAAATACATAGTAAGTACATTGACCTTTAGCGTATGTGTTATATTTCATAGGATTTTTTTCCCAAAAATGAATTGTAGGTTCAGTCATATCTTGATTGTCTAGACCATCAAAAACTGCACCGGCCGTAAATATCATGCACACAAACACCATTAAAAAAATCCATTTTTTCATTTCATCACTCTACCTCTATAAAATTAAATCTAAACTGGATACCATCTGGACCTTTTATATTGATATGATGTGTTTCTGGATAATGAAAGTCAACGATAGATAAACCATAAGTATGTTCATTATCTATTCGCTTTATTTTTGAATTCCATTGATTCATTGAAAGATGACAATAATATTGTTCAGAAGCTAAATAAAACGATTCATCATCTAAATATGCAGAAGGTACTAGTCCAAAATGGTTTAAATAATACTCTCTTACTTCATTTAATCGAATGGTTTTTAAACTAATATTCCCAATTTTACTATCATTAGGTAAACCTTGCCATCCGATGGTGGATGCATATGGTAATAATGAAGAAACATCGAGCGGCTTAATATTGAGTCTAATCCATTCACTTTCTTGTTTCCAATCAGAAATCGCTTTATCAACATAAAATTTAAACATATGACCTTCTGGATCTTCGACAAAAATAAATGTACATACATTTTGTTCTCCACCATTAATTGGTAACTCATAATCATTTAACTTTTCGATTAGATCTGCCAGATGTTGTTTATTGGATAATTGAATTCCTATATAAAATAAACCAGCTTCTTGAGATAAAGGATTTCGTCCAGACTTTATCTCTCTTAAAGTAATATAATGGTGACTGTCTCCAACTTGATATTTGACAG
The DNA here is from genome assembly GCF_001809305.1 of Staphylococcus sp. HMSC072H03. Classification (NCBI taxonomy): domain Bacteria; kingdom Bacillati; phylum Bacillota; class Bacilli; order Caryophanales; family Staphylococcaceae; genus Staphylococcus; species Staphylococcus sp. HMSC072H03. The sequence goes on along the minus strand of NZ_KV796881.1, from coordinate 119,152 downwards.
CGGTTAATGTCTCTTCCACTTTTTTAAACCCTAATAATTCTTCATAGAACGGTTGTAAAGTACGTAAATCTCTTACATTTAAAGTGATACCATTAATAAAATGTGCATCATTATCATGAAACATAGGACACCTCCTAAATTTTAAAATCTCTCTTTCAATTTAAAAAAGCTATGATTAATGATTATTCTATAATAAAATATTTAAAATTTTATCAGTCTTAATGCGTAATATTCAACTATTTAGACTAAAAAAGCTTTCGATAGAGAGAACTTCATTGCGTTTCCATCGAAAACTTTTAAATATATATAAAGTACATTATTTTTTAGCTAAAACTTTATTGTAGATTCTTGTACCAACACATGCACCAATCATTACACCAGTAGTCATAGCAAGATTAGTAAAAATTTTATTAACGGAATCTTGTTTATCTTTTTCATAACTAGCTAAATGATTCATATGCTGTTTGAATACACCCATCACAAACTTATGTGCAATGGCTTGAGTAAACTTATAAACTCCCCATGGTAATGTTGATTCATATTCTTGCAACGCTGCAATACCTTCGTTGGTATCTAATATACGTCTAAATTCAAATCGTGCATTACTACTGTCTTTAACCATAGCTAAATCTCCACCAACAATTTTATACACAATCATTTCATTAATAGAATCATGATTATCTCTTTTCATTTTTAAAATACATTTCCTTATTAATGGTAATTGAATATTAAATTCATGCTCATTAATGGTACCATTTACTAAATGGAGCGTGATATTATTAATAAATTCTGCATATTCTCTTGTTACATCCTGTATCGAATAACTTTCCGGAATTCTAAAACGCGTCATTGCTCTAACATCTTTAACTTCATCTCTCTTATTTTGATTTGATTTAGATTGTTTTGTAGTTATTATTTGTTGTTCATCTTGTTTTTCTTTAAGTGCTTTTTTCACATTTTCTTTACCATTCATTTTCTCTTTAATCCAATATCGACTTAACCGAATAAGGATGGTTGGTAAGTGCAATATAAACAAATGTTTATCAAGAATAGTCGCTATACGTTCAAATAATTCTTGATAATTCATTACCTTAGGCCTTGTAATATTAAATACTTCATTTTCTTTAGGAGAACGTTCGACTAACATAGCTAATTTATCAATAACATCATCCATACATACTGGCGCAATCATATTGTAAGCCCAGTTCGGTAGAATCATTGCTGACAAACGCTCTATCATTCTTTTAAAAATAGGATATGAACTACCGTTTGAATCTATAATTAACCCAGCACGTAATGTGCTTACAGGGACACCATAATATCTTAATATTTTTTCACATTCTAACCGACTTTTTAAGTGAAGTGACAAATGACTATCATTCGTGATAATACCACTCATAAATATAATGTGTTTGACCCCATGTTTTTTCGCTACGCGCCCAACATTATCAGCTAGTAGTGCATCCATATCTTCAAAATTAGCCTGTGTAAGTTTAGCACTTGTCTTCATTGAATGACCAAGATAAATCGCAGTATCTATACCTTTCATTACTTCAGTTATAGCATCTAAATCAAATAAATCTGCTGATTTCCAAGTTACATTTTTTTCATTTTTTTTATTTTGAGCATTTCTTGATATTGCGATAATCTCATGATTAACTTTTAATTTATCTTTTAAGTGACTACCAATATATCCAGAAGCCTCTGTTAGTAAAATCTTACCCATCATTTTATCTCTCTTCCTATATTACTTACGAGAAACATTCTATCACTTATTATTTGATATAACCTCATCCGTTTTTATCTAAACTTGAAACTCTATTCAGATATATTTTCAAATTATTATTATTTAATATTTATATACTTTATAAAAAAACGCTCGTAACCCTTAATTAGGTTACAAGCGTTCTATCTCTATTGAATTAAACTAAAGTTTTTACGACTTCTTGACAACGTGGACATAAATGATCAAGTTCACCAACAGATCCTAATGTTTCACTATAATTCCAACATCTTTCACATTTTTCACCTGAAGCATGTTCAATACGAATGTCACCATGTTGGTATTCATTTCCATTGTCTACTTTTTCAGTCACTTCAACTTGAGAGACGATAAATAATTGTTGTAAGTCATTAAATTGTTGTAAAAATTCTGCAGCTTTAAAGTGATCATTGTTTCCAATCACTACTTTAGCTTCAAGAGATTTACCGATAACTTTTTCATTACGTGCTGCTTCTAATGCACGGTTTACATCATCACGTAATGACATAAATTGATTCCATTTATCTAATAACTCTTGATCAACGTCCACAACTTTTGGCATATCTGCTAAGTGAACACTTTCTTCTTTAACATGTGGTGTATGAGACCATACTTCTTCGGCAGTGTGTACTAAAATAGGAGCAAGTAATTTAGTCATATCTACTAAAATTTGATACAACACTGTTTGCATGCTACGACGTTTATGTGCGTCTTTTTGTTCAATATACAGAATATCTTTACCATAATCTAAATAGAAGTTACTTAATTCAACATTGATAAAGTTTTGAACTTCTTGATAAATATTTAAGTAATCAAAGTTATCATAGTGATTAATAGTACTAGCAGTGAATTCACGTAAGCGATTCAATAAGTAGCGATCTACTTCTAATAATTCATGTTCAGGTACACTGTCTGTTTCAGGATTAAAGTCGTTAATATTACCTAACATAAATCTTAAAGTATTTCTGATTTTTCTATAAACATCAGACGTTTGTTTTAAAATTTCATCTGAAATACGTACATCTGCTAAATAGTCTGTACTACTTACCCATAATCGTGCAATATCTGCACCTTTTTGTTTTACTACTTGATTAGGCACGATAACGTTACCTAAAGATTTACTCATTTTTTTACCTTCGCCATCCATTACGAAACCATGTGACAATAAGAATTTATAAGGCGCTTGTCCTCTAGTCGCAACTGCTGTAGTAATTGAAGAGTTAAACCAACCACGATATTGGTCACTACCTTCAAAATATAAATCGGCTGGGAAATGCAATTCTGGACGAGTTTCTAACACGCCTCTATGAGATGAACCAGAGTCAAACCAAACATCCATAATATCTGTTTCTTTAGTAAATTCTCCATTAGGACTTCCAGGATGTGTGAATCCTTCAGGTAATAAATCTTTAGCTTCTCTTTCAAACCAAACATTTGAGCCATATTCTTCAAATAAATCAGCTACATGATTGACTGTTTCTTTTGTCATAATAATATCGCCATTTTCAGCGTAAAATACAGGCAATGGTACACCCCATACACGTTGACGAGAAATCACCCATTCACCACGGTCACGAATCATATTATAAATACGTGTTTTACCCCAATCTACTTTAAAATCAGTCTCTTCAATCGCATCTAAGATATCTTGTCTCACTTTATTAATTGAAGCAAACCATTGAGGTGTTGCACGGAAAATAACTGGTTTTTTAGTACGCCAATCATGCGGATAACTATGCGTAATAAAGTCTAATTTTAATAAGGCACCTTTATCAGTTAAAAGGTCTGTTACAGCTTTATTTGCTTTATCATAGAACATACCTTCAAATTGTCCGCCTTCTTCTGTGAAGACACCTTTATCATCCAAAGGACTAATGACAGGTAAATCGTATTTTTGACCTACAACATAGTCATCTTCCCCGTGTCCAGGGGCAGTATGTACACAACCAGTACCAGCATCAGTTGTTACATGACCACCATTAATGACTAATGACACTCGATCTATGAAAGGATGTTGTGTTTCAACATACTCTAACTCTTTCCCTGTAAATTCTTTTTCCAATTGAATAGTATCTTTATCCCAACCTAATGCTTCAGAAACACTTTCAGCTAAAGCTTCAGCAATCACGTATTTCTTACCATTTACATTATATTGACCATATTTCAAGTCTGGATGAACTGTAATTGCTACGTTAGAAGGTAATGTCCAAGGTGTAGTTGTCCAGATAATAAATTGAGCATCCTCATCGATAGTACCTTTTGAATCTTTAACATCAAAGGCTACATAAATAGATGCTGAACGTTTATCATGATATTCAATTTCAGCTTCAGCAAGTGAAGATTCACTTGATGGTGACCAATATACTGGTTTTTTACCTTTATAAATTAAACCTTTATCAGCCATTTCGCCAAACAAACGAATTTGAGCTGCTTCATATTCAGGTTTAAGAGTAATATATGGATTATTAAAGTCCCCACGTACACCTAAACGTTTAAAATCTTGTTTTTGAAGTTCAACTTGTTCTAAAGCAAATTCTTTACATTTTTCTCTAAACTCAGCAATTGACATTTTTTTGCGATCAACGCCTTTTTTAGTCAATGCTTGTTCAATTGGTAAACCATGTGTGTCCCATCCTGGAACGTAAGGTGAGTAAAATCCTTGCATCGTTTTATAACGTACAATAATATCTTTAATAATTTTATTTAATGCATGTCCCATGTGAAGATTACCATTTGCATAAGGTGGGCCATCATGCAAAATAAATGATTGATTTCCTTCATTTTTCTCTAAAGCTTTTTGATAATGATTATTTGCTTCCCATTGCTCTTGAATTTTTGGCTCTTTATTAGGTAAACCTCCTCGCATTGGAAAGTCAGTTTTTGGCATTAATAAAGTTTCTTTGTAATTCATATTTTCCACTCCTTAAATATAAAAAGAACTCTAAGTTCAATTAATAGGGACGGGAAATCCGCGGTACCACCCTTCTTAACTCAACTTAGAGTTCTCTTCTTAATATTATAAAATTTTAATTTGCCAGTGATATAAAAAATAGACTTATATTAGGCTTCCACCGTGTCCTAACTCGCTGTGAAAAGTTTATTATTTTTTACGTGTCTGACATTTTATTAACTATTTATTTGATGATGATTCGCTACTTGAAACATCCTTATTTTCAGAAGTAGACTTATTTGTATTAGTTGTTTCATTAGAATTGATTGACTGATTTTCCTCATTTGATAATGTCTCAGTTGTTTCACTCGTTGGAGTTTCACTATTCGCATTTGGATTTACATCTTGTGGATTTAAATGCTGTATGTTTTCTTGTGTCACTTGTTCTGCATCAAAATCATAATTTAATAAGTAATCCCAATCATCATTTTTCAATAAATCCAGCTGTGCTTCTACAAGCATACGAAATCTTGATCTAAATATTTTAGATTGACGTTTCATATCTTCAGTTTGGAAAGATAAATGACGTGCTTTTTCAATAGCATCATTTACAATCACATCAGCTTGCGCTTTTGCTTTAGAGATAATTGCTTCTGATTCTTTTGTGGCAGCAATTTTTGTTTGTTCTCCAGCTTGTTGAGCTTGAATAAGCGCATCACTTACTGATTGATGAACATCTTGATAAGATTTAATATTAGTATCTCTCTCTTCAAGCACTTTTTCAAGTTGTTTTTTTTCTTCTTTAAGTCTTTCAATCTCATTACTTAATTGAGTTAAAAAGTCGCTAACTTCAGCAGGCTCCAAACCATTTTTCACTCTTGTAAATTCCTTATTTCTTATTTCATTAGGTGTAAAAGCCATCTGTTATCCTCCTTAAAACAAACCATCATAAAGGTGTTTTTATTATTTATCAATCAATATCATTTACTTAAATAGTGTTTGATACGTTATATGAACTTTTTCTTTTTTAGTTTTGCCACCTATATCAATAATTCGAGCACGTCCAAATCCTTGAATAGAGAGCAAATCATTGTTTTGAAGTTGAAAATCGGGAGAATCGATTAAAGTATGATTCACTTTTACCCGTTTTTTTTCAATTAATTGTTTAGCAATTGATCTAGATTTTCGAATCATTTCTTTTAAAACGACATCTAATCTTAAAGCACTGACTGTACTATGATGAATATTCCAATTCTCTTTTGATTGTATCATATCTTTAAATGGAATAGAATCAAGTTTGACTGTAGCACCTTTAATCTTTGTTAATTCCATCATAATATATGATTCCAATTGCTTTGTCAAAACAAACTGAATCGTATCACCAACAAGTATATCTCCTACTTGTTCTCTTTCTATACCTAAAGACATTAAAGTTCCAAGTACATGTTGATGTTGAATAGACACAAATTTCTCAGGATAATTAATTTGGATTAATACTTCTTCAAAATCACCTTCAGTAGGTTCAAAATAACTAGGCGCAATAATTGCTCTCTTTCTTTCTGCCGATTGACCACCGAAATAGCTCACTTTCATATCTTCAAAACTACCGACGATGACTTCTAATATATATTGTCCTCTAGGATCTAAAAATGAAGTCAATACAGGTGCATATTGTTGATTAACTTGTTCACATTTATCTAATAATTGATCAATAAGTGGTTGTTCTTCATTTCTAAAGTGCTGATAAATATCGATGATTAACGCCTCCTCTTTTAAGTGTTAAAGAGCCTGAGACATTATGCATATCACAGGCTCTACTAACTTATTATAAAATTATTTTAGTATTAAATAATTTAATATCATATCAAAAATACTTTTCAATCCATATTGAAATAATACAAGTACAAATAATGCTACAATTGATGAAATATCAATCATACCAATGGGTGGAATAATCTTTCTAAATGGCTCTAAGAAAGGTTCATATATCTTACTTAAAAATGATCCAAATTTAGATTCTCTAATTGTTGGAACCCATGAAGTAAAGAAATAAATAATCATTCCCCAATAATAAATTTGAACTAGTAATAATATAAAGTTAAATATACTAGCTAATATACCAACATCCATATATTATATTCTACTCCTTAAATTATTCGTAATGTTGTTGTGTATTCATCTGTTCAAGGTGATCGGTAATACTACCTGCCACCTCAACATTATCAGGTGTACAAAGGAAGATATCAGCACCTACACGTTGTATATCTCCGCCAATGGCATAAACTGTTCCACTTAAGAAGTCAATAATACGTTTCGCTGATACTTTATCAATACGTTGTAAGTTAACTAATGTCGCACGACGATTTTTAAGTTCATCTGCAATGTCTTGAGTATCTGAAAATACACGAGGTTCAAATAAGCACATTTTTGAATTTTCGTAATTACTATAACCTGTACCAGCTGATTGATTCATAGTAACAACATTTTTTGAATTAGACTTATTTGATGTATTTCCCATACGATAATTCCTTTCTTCAGTATTGTAATTTTTTGATACTTTCTTTTGAGGTACAGTTTTTAAGTGATTTTGATTATTCTGTGTTCTTTCAATAGGTTGCTGTTGCATATTACGATTTTGATTTTCTTCATTTTGTGTTACACGCTGTTGTCTTTCAGCAGGGCTTTCGACTTCTTCTTCATCTTCCATTAGGAAAAAATTATTAAATAAATCCTTGATAGCCACGGGGCTCACTCCTCTTCTCCAACAAGTTTAGTCCCTATTCTTATAAATGTAGCACCTTCTTCTACAGCAATAGTATAATCATTACTCATTCCCATAGATAAATATTCACATGGTGCATAATTTAATTTAAGGTTTTTAATTTCATCTCGTTTTAATCTCAATTGTTTAAATAACTGATGTATGTAGTCCTTATCATCGGTATAAGGCGCCATTGTCATTAATCCAACAATTTTAATATTGTCGAATGCTTTAATTTGTTCAATAAAATCATTAACTTCACTAAGCGCAATACCATGTTTAGTTTCTTCACCAGAAACATTCACTTGGATAAAGCATGAAATAGTGTGAGTTGCTCTTTTATTAATTTCTTTTGCTAAATTCAAACGATCTAATGCATGTAAATAATCGATGTCATTAATCACATCTTTTACTTTTCTAGACTGTAGTGAACCGATAAAATGCATTGTAACATCTTTAGGTAAGGCTTGTTTTTTTTCTAGAAAACCTTCTACTCTATTTTCTCCAAAGTGTCTTAAACCAGCATCATACGCTTCTTTTGCTCGGTCTATTGTAACATATTTTGTTACTGCAATCACGTTTGGAGCGGTCTTAATCACACTTTTTTCAAGATGATGATTAATTTCCGTTTGTATTTTTTCTAAATTTTCTGTCACTTTCATTATATATCAACCTCTTAACTTTGTAATGACATAAAGGATTATAGTGATATAACTGCATTACACTACACTTCTCCTTTTTGACCTATAAATGCTAGCATCCTGCCAGTTTTACCTTTTTCAACACGATAAGAGAAAAAAAGCGATAAGTCTTCTGACGTAGTATATTTTGTAATGTTAATATTTTCAGCTGGTACGCCACTATTTATTAATAATAAAGCGTTGGCTAATTTTAAATCAATACCATGTCGATCAGTATCTCGTGTTTCAATATATTTGTCAGAATTAATAGGCAATGTTTCAAATTTCTTTTTAATATCATCATTTATTTCATAGGTTGAAGAAGTCGCTGGACCTATGACTACATTTAAATCTTGATAGTCAAATTCTACATATTTAAGCATTTCTACTACTATTTGACCATATGTTCCTCTCCACCCCGCATGAGCTAGAGCGATAAAATGATGTTTTTCACTATAAAAATATACAGGTACACAATCAGCATAACACATCGTTAATAATATATCTGAATCATAAGTATACATACCATCAATTCCATATAATTCATTACCTAATGTCTTAATATTAGCGCCACAATGTGCTTTAGTAATGTGAGCGATATTATTTTCGTGTGTTTGAATAGGAAAAACCCATTGTTGTGTAGGAAAGTTGATAGCATTAGCTAATATCTCTTGATGATGCGTCACATAACTAGGTTCATCATCAATATAACGTGCCATATTAAATGCATCTCTTGGATATGGACTCTTTCCATCTTCGCGTGTAGTAAAACCAAGTGTTAACTGATCATATTGTGATGTATAACTCAAATAATGTGGCTGTTTTATAAATTTTTCCACGTTGTGAAAACCACCTTCACTTTTAAGAATAGTCATACCTAGACTATTGTTTTATATTTTATCAGCATTTCGATTAAAAGATGTAGATAAATGTATTATATAACATATTTCTTTTTAAATTAAACAAAACAAAAAGAGCAGCATTCTCCTCAGAAATCACTGCTCCTTTCTTTATATTTATACTTTAATATTAGCGTCTAGTTCTTCTAGAACGTCTTTCTTCTCTATTACGAATAAAGCTAGGAATATCATCATCTTTAGTAGTATGACTTCTTTCGCTTAGACCATCAGAAGGACGTGAATTAGATGTACTATGTGTGAATGAGTCTTCTTTTGGTGCACTTTGAGTTGATGTACTAGAAGTTGCACTTGAACCAAAACCAGTACTTGACGCTTTACGTCCTTGAGATGTTGGTTTATCTTCAAATCCAGTTGCGATTACTGTTACAACAATTTCATCTTGCAATTCTGGATTAATTACAGTACCAAAAATCATATTTACATCTTCATCTGCTGCATCTTGTACAATATCAGCTGCTTCTTGGGCTTCGAATAAAGATAAAGATTCTCCACCTGTAATGTTCATTAACACACCTTGAGCACCAACAATTGATGTTTCAAGTAATGGAGATGAAATAGCTTTTTTAGCAGCTTCCACTGCTCTATTTTCGCCTGAAGATACACCAATACCCATTAATGCAGAACCTTGGTTAGACATAATTGTCTTAACGTCAGCAAAGTCTAAGTTCACTTCACCTGATACAGCGATTAAATCAGAGATACCTTGAACACCTTGACGTAAAACATTATCTGCTTCTTTAAATGCTTCCATCATAGGAGTTGATTTATCAACAATATCTAATAAACGATCGTTAGGAATAACAATTAATGTATCAACTGCCGCTTTCATTGCTTCAACACCTGCTGCTGCTTGTGTAGAACGTTTACGTCCTTCGAAGCCAAATGGACGAGTTACAACACCTACTGTTAATGCTCCCATTTCTTTAGCAATTTTAGCAACTACTGGTGCAGCACCTGTACCAGTACCGCCACCCATACCAGCAGTAACAAATACCATATCAGCGCCTTGAATAGCATCTTCAATTTGTTCGCGTGATTCTTCAGCAGCTTTTTTTCCAATTTCTGGATTTGCACCTGCACCTAAACCACGTGTTAATTTTTCACCGATTTGTATCTTAGATTCTGCTTTAGATAAGTTTAAAGCTTGCCCATCAGTGTTAATTGCAATAAATTCAACATTGTTCATTCCATGATCAATCATGCGGTTAACAGCGTTGTTACCGCCGCCACCTACACCGATGACTTTTAATGTCGCCAAATGATTAAATCCTTGTTCAAATTCTAACATTTATTTTTCCTCCTAGTCTTAATGGCCAATTATTCAAATAGAGATTTCATAAGCTTTTTAAATTTGCTTTCTTCTTTATCAGATTTTTCATGTTCATCATCATAATGATGTGTTCCATCTTGATGGTTGTTTTCATCATACGTTTCATAATCATCATGTTTCTCCGCTTTTTCACGTACTTCCGGCTGATGATTTTCGTCAGTGTCTTCGTTTTTATTAGATTTACGTTTAAACCAGTCAAAGCCACCTGATTTTGAAGTATGATTGTGTTCGTCATTTTCAATGACTTCTTCTTCAAATTCATCATTATCTTGATAATTTATTGTAACATAATCTAATAATTCATCAAATGTGATACTACTAGATATTGTAGAAATCGCTGAAGTAAATTCAGGTTTTCTAATTCCCATTTGAGAAGGTGTATGGATTCTTATTTTTTCATTAACCATTGTACTTAGTAATTCTTTAACGCCCAATAAGTTTGAAGAACCACCTGTAACAATGAATCCACCATTTACTTTAGTTAATCCTAAATCTACCAACACATCAAATACTTCATCAAAGATATCTTGCACTGTTCTTTCAATAACTGCACTTAAATCTTTTTGAGTATACTCTACTAATTCGTCACTATCTACCTGATCAACACTGAAAACGTCTTGATCAGACGCTGATTGTGTATAAGCATGTCCATATTGATGTTTAATTTTTTCAGCTGTTTCATATGTAGTGTTTAATTCTTCTGCGATATCATCTGTAATATCACGTCCAGCTAATTCAATTGAATCGGCATCTACAAGTTCACCGCGTTCATAAAAGGCGATTTGAGTGAGATCTTCACCAATATCAATTACACATGCACCTAATTCTTTTTCAGTTGCAGATAAAATAGAGCCATAGTTATAAGCATCTGAATAGACGTCCAATACATCTACTCCACAAGATTCTACACATTTAATCATATTAATTAGAATTGACTTGTGAATTGCAATAACACCTGCTTCTACTTTTAACGAGTGTCTTGCAATGAGTTCTTTAGGATCCGAAACCTCGTTATCTCCATCTACAATGAATCTAATCGGAAACACATCAATAACTTCTGTATCAGGTACATCATTTTTTTGACGTATACCTTCCAATACTGTTTCAATATGTGATCCACTAATTTCTGTATCTTCGTAAAAATCAATTTCGTTTTCTTCATCATACACTTCAGTACCGATGATAGGTAATTTTAAGAAAACTTCTTTTATATCCACACCTGATGCGATAGAAGCTTTTTTAATTGTATCTTTAATTGCTTGTTTCGCAATATCAAAATCATCAATCAATCCATTCTTAATACCGCTAGTGTAGGTTTGCCCTGTACCTATCACATTAATACCATTGTGAAATTTTTCGCCTACTATTGTTTTAACACTTGATGAACCAATATCTATGCTTACATAGTAATGTTCCTCCATAGATAGGCACCTCCTGACAAAATACTATTAAAATACACTATATTTAGTTTACAATACGTCGTTTAGCTTGTGAACTATAAACACATATTATTATCGAAATTTTTTAATTATTTGTATCCGATTGTTCGCTTATTTTATTTAATGCACTTTGTAATTCATTTTTTGCTTCTGTTTCTTGCTGTGTTTTTTGACGAACATTTTGATCGGACTTAGAATTAATACTGCTATTTTCATTATATGGAATAAATGATGCTCCTACAGATAAATCAATATATCCTTGTGTTTTTAATTGACCTGAACTATCTTTTGCAAGAGATTGAGACATTTGAGGATAATACTCGATTTTGTTAGCTAGAGTATTGATGTCTCCTACTACTTGCATGCCATCTTTCATATATAAAAGGACTCGATTTTGTTGATTCTGCAAAGGTGCATATTTTATTTCTGAAATCATATCTCTCGTTTCATTAGACATTTTAGATAATGCTTTCGTGATACGATTTAAATTGTCACCTTTAAAATCTTCTAATACAGGTGCACTATTCGCAATATCACCATTATAATTGTCTAATTTTTTATTTCCTTCAATTATTGGCACATATTTATTTTTATCTTTTACAATACCTACTAAATTATTTTCAATAATTTTAACATTTAAAGTATTAGGCAACTGTTTATTAATCTGAACATCTTTGATTAATGAATTTTTCTTTAAATTATTGATAGCTTTGCTTTTACTAAAAGTATAAATGCGTGATCCTTTTTTGATATTTAATTCTTTTTCAACTTGGCTATCACTTACATTATGATTACCACTAATATTAACATGAGAAATTCTACTTAATGGTGTAAACATATATAGTAGAAATAATATAATTAAAAGTATTAAAGTAGTAACAATAATATATTGGATACGTTTTTGTCGCTTTCTTTTATCTATCTTTTGTTGTTCTCGTTTTTCAGCTACCGTTAAGTGACTATATTTATCATTTTGAAATTTATTGCGCTTTTCTCTTAACCTTGTTTTTACTTCTTTCTTTAAATTTTCACCTTTATTTTTCGAAGAATTTAAAGATTTATTTGACCTTCTATCATTTGAAAGATTCTTTTCTTTTTGGAGTCTATCTTTTGATTTAACATCATCTTTAATTTTTTTATTTTTATCATTTTCTAATTCAGTTTTGTCTTTATCAAATGAACGCTTGATAGAACGAATCTTTTTATTTCTATTGCCCCTTGTATCATCCAATTACTTCACATCCTTTAATTAAGATGGTAGGTATGCACGGAAACTTTCAATAAATCTTTCGCCGCGTTCTTCAAATGTTTTATATTGATCCCAACTTGCACATGCTGGTGAAAGTAAAACAACATCATTAGGTTCAATGACATCTTGAACTTTTTTTACTGCATCTTCTATATCAACTGCCTTGATTACTTCTTTACCTTGACTATTACCTAATTTAGCGAATTTATCTTGAGTTTCACCGAAAACTACCATTACTCTAACATGTTTCATGTAAGGAATTAATTCATCAAATCCATTACCTCGATCTAAACCACCACATAACCAGATAATAGGTTGTTTAAATGAATTTAAAGCAAACTGTGTTGCTAATGTATTGGTTGCTTTAGAGTCATTATAGTATTTATTTGTTCGATTCGTTCCAATATATTGTAATCGATGTTCAATACCTGAGAATGTTGTTAAACTATCTACGATAGCCTTAATTGGTACGCCTGCAAGTATCGCAGCTAAAACAGCAGCTAAAATATTTTCTAAGTTATGTTCTCCTGGTAAAACTAAATCATCAATATTAATAAGGTTAACATCATTATAAACGATATAATTATCTTTAATATAGATGCCATCTACTTCTTGTTGAGTAGAAAAATATAATGTTTTAGCTTTTAAATTTTCAGTTTCAATTAAATGACGTTGATGATAATTACAAATCAAATAATCATCTTCTGTTTGATTTTTGTAAATACGTCGCTTCGCATTTTGATAATTTTCTAATGACTCATGATAATCTAAATGAGCAGAATAGATATTTGTAATGATGGCAATGTGAGGTTTGTAATGTTCAATGCCAAGTAATTGGAATGAAGATAATTCAGTGATTAGATATTCATCAGGTGACGTTTCTTGAGCTACTTTAGAAGCAACATACCCAATATTTCCTGAAAGTCTTCCAGTTAATCTACTTTTTTTAAACATATCTCCAATGAGAGAAGTTGTTGTTGTTTTACCATTTGTACCAGTCACAGCGATAATTGGAGCTTCAGAAATTAAATAACTTAATTCTACTTCAGTTAAAATTTTAAGGCCTCGTTGATATGCTTCATCAATAATTGAAACTGTATAAGGTATACCTGGGTTTTTAACAATAATCGGGTTGCTATCAAGTAATGATAATGGATGACCACCATCAACAATTTTCACACCTAATGTTTCTAAGTCTTTTGCATGGGGATCTTTAGATAAATCTTTCCCATCATTTACAGTTACATTTGCACCTAATTTAACTAATAACTTAGCAGCTTCATAACCACTTTTTGCTAATCCAACTACAAGAACATCTTTATTCTCTAATCCTGTATAATTTAGCATTCTAATGCACTCCTATCCATAATCCAATTAATCCTGAAATTAAGCCCACAAGCCAAAATACTGAAACAACTTTCCATTCACTCCATCCGCTAAGTTCAAAATGATGATGAATTGGTGTCATTTTAAAGATTCTTTTTTTAGTTAATTTATAAGATGATACTTGCAACATTACTGATAATGTTTCGATAACAAATACTAAACCTACAAAAAGTAATGAAAATTCTTGGTTTAACATGATTGAAATTGTAGCAAAAATACCTCCTAATGCTAAGCTTCCTGTATCTCCCATAAATACTTTGGCTGGATTTAAGTTATACGGTAAGAAACCGAGTAATGCAAAAATCATAATAATACAAAAAGTACCAATTGCAGGGGCATTTAACATGAAACTCATAATTGCATACATAGTGAATCCAATAATTGATAAGCCAGTTGCTAATCCATCCAATCCATCAGTTAAATTAACTGCGTTTGAAAACCCAACTTGCCAAAAAACAATAAAAATAACGTACGCAAACGACAATGGAATTCCAAAATTAGTAAATGGAATATTTATACTTGTTGAAAATTCTATTAAATGAAAAACATCGCTTAGAATGAAAAATATAATTGCTATTGCAATTTGAGCTAAAAATTTCTGCTTACTTGTAAGTCCTTGGTTATTTTTTTTAACAACAATAATGTAATCATCAATAAAGCCAATGAGTCCAAATCCTATTGTGACAAAGAGTAATAGAATAATGGGATTGGAATGATCTGTGAAAAATATAGCAATAATAGATGTAATAATAATACTAATTAAAAATGTTAAACCACCCATGGTTGGTGTACCCGTTTTTTTCATATGACTTTGAGGGCCTTCTTCGCGGATACTTTGCCCAAATTTCATTCTTTTAAGTGTCGGTATAAGTACAGGAACTAAAATAAATGTGATAAGTAATGCGATAATCGCAAATATAAAAAGCATGGTAATCTCCTTTATGTATTTTAAATTTATTCGTTTTTCACTTTATTTCCTTTATAATCTTATCAATTTTCAAACTAATTTTATATATATTATGTAAGAAAATGAGATTATAAATAAGGTATACATAATATATGACACCTTATTTATTATCATTTAAAACGACGTCATTTGTTCTTATGAATCGTTTTTATCATTAGACGTTGTATCAGTTGAATTATCTGAAGTGTTATTTGAATCAGATCCACTCGAATCAGTTAAGGATGTACTATCATTAGGATCATCAGTAGATAATTCTATTTCAATTTTATTATTACTTTTGAGTGTTGACCCACTCGCTACAGATTGTTTTGTTACGTATCCACTGCCTTTAGTCGTAACATTGATTCCAGTTAATTCTTGGAAGGCTAGGACATCGTCTGTTGTCCAACCTTTCATATTGGGCATAGTAATATCGCCGTCTGTCACTGCTAACACTTTACTATTCGGTAATAATTTTGTATTAGCTCTAGTAGATTGAGCTTTTATTGTATTACCATTACCAATAATGACAGGTTGTAAATCTTTTCCTTTAAGACTATCTTGTGCCTTTTGACTTGGTTGCCCTACAACATTTGGCACTTTACTATACTGTGCTGATTGAGTCTCATCTTTTTTAGAGCCTACATTTAAATACTTAAGTGTATTTTCCATGATAGGTTTAAAAGCTTTACTTACCCCTAATTCATATGCTTCTTGGTCATTTTTCTGAGCAAGACTCATACCGGCATAAACAATAACTCTTGGATGTTTTTTTGGCGCATCTCCCATAAAGCTTACAAAGTAGGGATTTGCTCCTTTAACGTATCCACTACCATTTTCATTAACGACCTGAGCAGTACCTGTTTTCCCTTCAATATCATAACCATCAATACGATAATTGGAAGCATGACTTTTATCACTATTTACTACTTTATCTAATTCTGTTTCAACTTTATCCGCAGTTTCTGAAGTAATAGGTTTTCCAGCTATTTTCTTTTCACCTTTATAGAATGTTTTCTTTGAAATTGGATTGTCTATACTTTGAACAAACCAAGGTTTTAACATATTTCCTTTATTAAAGAAAGCTGATTGTGCTTGTATCATTTGTACAGGTGTCACTGTAGTCGATTGACCGAATGCTGATGTTTTTTGTTGTAATTCATTTGACCAAGCAATATTTCCTTTTAATTCTCCGTCAAACATGCCATTTGTTGATTTACCAAAACCAAAGCGCTCGTACCAAGATTTCATTTTGTCAGCACCAACTAAATCTTGAAGATGCATCATCAATGTATTAGATGAGTAAGTGAAACCTAATGACATTGGAATTTCTCCCCAACCGGTTTTATTCCAGTCAGAAATTCTTGAACCCATAATATCACGATGACCAGATTCAAATTTTTCTTTAGGATTAAATTTACCTTCTTGAATGGCAGCTGCTAATCCATATGATTTAAATGTTGACCCAGGCTCATAGGCATTTTGATATAAATCATTCGCCCATTTTTTTCCAAAGTCTTTACCCGTTTCGGGGTTGAACGTTGGACGTTGACTATATGCAAGAATTTCTCCTGTTTTCGCATCCATAACCACTGCAAATAAATCTTTTGGTTCATATCGTTTCACCATATCATCAAGGGCCTCTTCGACAAATACTTGTATATTTGAATCAATGGTTAAATGAACGTCATCACCACGTTTTGGCGCTTTTTCATTTTTACTGTTTGGTGCAATATAACCCCAAATGTCATGTATATAAGATAGCGAGCCTTTCTGTCCATTTAGATAACTATTAAAAATCTTTTCTACACCTAATGCACCATTTAATTCCCCGGTATCAGGATTTTTTTGAGCCATACCAATTAAATGAGAAGCAAAATTACCGTTAGGATAGAATCGTTCAGTTTCTGGATATAAGGTGATGCCTGGTAAGTCCATTTTATCGAGTTTAACTTTATCTTGATATGTTAAATTTGTCCCTTTCTGTCCAAATTCAACTTGAAAGGCTTTCTTTTGATTAAGACGCTTTTCAATTTCATCAGGCTTCATATCAATAATTTTTGATAATTGTTTTGCTGTTTTCTTTTTATCTTTAACATACCTTGGTGTATCACCAACTTCTCCAGCATTTTTATCAATAATAGCTACTAATTTATATCGTTGAACATCTTCGGCTAAAATTTTACCGTTTCTATCGTAAATTTTCCCTCTTTCAGGCTGTTCTTGCGTTTTTACGAGATATTTTTCATTAGCGCGCATCACTAAATTTTGTCCATCTGAATGTCCAGTTATCATGATATATGAATATCTTAAAACCAATACAAAAAAGAGCAGTCCGAATAATCCAACAAGGAGGACTGCTCCTAATTTATTTTTTCTAATTTTAATTTTTCGCTTCGCCATTAGTACGCACTACCTTTACATTATCGTTCTTTAGGCTCATACCTTGTTTTTTAGCCTGATCGTAAATGCGCTCATAAGAAGAATTTTTCTTAATTTCAGATTGAATTGCATTGTTTTCATTAGATTGTTGTTCAATCTTTTGATCTAACTCGGCAATTTTATCATTTGTATCGTATGCATCCATTTTTAAAGATAGCATATAGATTGCTAGAACAGCAATTGCTGTGACAAGCGTTATGTATAAAAATTTCTCAAATCGCGTAAGTTGAACAACAACCTTTTTAGTTACTGTTTTCGTCTCAGATTGTGTTTTTGGTTGTTCTTTCGGTATGCTAGTGTGCTGAATGTGTTCATATGGTTCGTAAATTTTTTCTACAGCCATCCTCAATTACTCCTTATTTTAATATTTCAGCAACACGTAATTTTGCACTACGTGCTCTATTATTTTCGTCTAAATCCTCATCTGTAGCAGTAATTGGTTTACGATTTACTCGTTTTAACTTAGGTGTATAAGCTTCAGGAATAATTGGTAACCCTCTAGGCACGTCAGGTCCTTTTTCGTATTCTTGGAAAATTTGCTTGCATAGTCTATCTTCCAGAGAATGGAAAGTAATGACTGAAATCCTACCTTTTACTTTAACATGCTCAATGGCTTGTTCAATTGAATCTTCGAACGCAGATAGTTCATCGTTCACTGCTATTCTTATCGCTTGAAAAATGCGTTTAGCAGGATGACCACCTTTTCTTCGAGCTTTAGCTGGAATACCTTCTTTAATAATATCTACAAGCTCTAATGTTGTTTCAATAGGTTGTTGTTCACGGTGTGCTTCTATTCTTCTCGCTATTTGTTTAGAAAACTTTTCTTCTCCATAACGATAAAAGATTTTAACCAATGCTTCATAAGACCAATCATTAACAACATCATATGCAGTTAATTCTTGCGTTTGATCCATACGCATATCTAACTTTGCATCATGATGATAACTAAATCCTCTTTCAGGTATATCAAGTTGTGGACTTGAAACACCTAAGTCATAGTAAATACCATCTACTTTTTCAATTCCTAAATTTTTCAAAATATCAGTTAATTCTCTAAAGTTATTATGTACAAACGTGACCTTGTGTAAGTGATCTTTTAGTACTTCTTTAGCATTTTCTAAGGCAGTAGTATCTTGATCGATTGCAATCAACCTACCGTCATCGTTTAATTGATTTAATAAATAGAGTGCATGACCGGCTCCACCAAGCGTACAATCTACATATATGCCATCCTCTTTGATGTCTAATTCATCTATTGTTTCTTTTAGCATAACGCTTACATGATGAAACACTATAAATTCCTCCATTAAAAATCAAAATCTATCAAATCTTCGGCAATATCTTCAAAACTTTCTTCTGATTCTTCATAAAATTCATTCCAAGTTCCTCTATCCCAAATCTCTATACGATTTGAGACACCTATTACCGTACATTCTTTTGTTAAATTTGCGTATTTCCTCAAATTTTGAGGAATGTTAATACGCCCTTGCTTATCTAGCTCTACTTCGATAGCTCCAGAGAAGAACATACGCATAAACTTACGTGCGTCTTTTTTTGTCATAGGTAAGGTTTTCATTTTCTCTTCAATCTGTTGCCATTCTTCAAGCGTGTAGCCAAACAAACATTTATCAAGGCCTCGTGTGATAATAAAACGTTCATTTAAGTCATATCTAAACTTAGATGGAATTATCATACGTCCTTTAGCATCTAATTGATGCTCGTATTCTCCCATGAACATTATTACCACCTCACCTTATTAATAATTTACCACATCTCACCACTATCCTCCACTAATTATGTAAAATATCTTAAAATTCTTTAATTTGACATAAAAAGACCCATATTATCTATTTAAATAATATGGGTCTCTCCCTTACAAATTAAGGTTTTATAACTATTTGGTTAAATGTATATTTAAGTGGAGGATAAGTGGAGGGACTGAACGCATCTATCCCAAATTCATTCATCATTTGAAGTGGATTCCAAATTCTTTCTTGTAGACCACCCATTGGATGCAATACATGTTCAATCTCTCTAAAATGTTTCATACTTATATCGTTATCTCTTTCAATGTTAAGTAAATATCGGTTTAATAAATATTCAAATTGTTTATTATGAATGTCATAATTTTTCTTTACTAAATTGATATTGTCATGATTATCATTCACTTCTTTAAGAAGTAATTCGTATATTTTGGCATGATTCTCTTTTAAAGACTCTACTTTTTTAATAAATGTATCTGAGGCTTTGCTACGAACGAAGTTTTCTCTATCCGTTTCTATACCGTTCATAATAACATTTTCAGCATTTAACTTATACTGATTAATTAGCTTTTCTATTCTAATTGGTAAATAAGTGATTTTCATTCTTGGTAAAACAATAGGCATTTCAACATCTAAAATTTTAAATACTTCATTCAATTCAGCCCAGTATTTAATTTCACTTGGTCCTCCAATAAAAGCTACCGTATTAAATAGCCATTCTTCCATTACTGGTCTAGTTACAACATTATTAGAAAAACGAGTTGGTTCTTTTTCAACTAATTTTAACAATTCATCTTTATTATATGTAATATCTGATTTACTCAATTTGAATACATCATCTTTTTTAATAATTAGTTGACGCATACTATCTTCATGAAGGAACAAATGGACATTGGTATCTGTTTCAATCATTTTGTTTAAACCTGATTGCGTAGTTAATTTTTGTGTTTTTCTAAACGCCTGGTTAATTTCATTATGTTTTTGAATAATATTTTTTAATAATGGCTTCTCCAATTCACGAATTTTTTCATATTGAGCATCAATAAATAGTACACCGTAATCTTTAAATACTTCTTGAAGTAACCCTTTAAAAATATCAGTCCAATTATTGTACTTTTCTATAATCTCTAAACATACTTGATAAAGTGCGTTAGTATGTTTCGTTTCTTTTAATTCTTTAAAAAATTGATTAAGTGCTTCAATCATCTGTTCCTTTTCTGGAATATAGCGAGAGACGCTTGTTTCAAGCGGTGTCATTGTATGATATTTTACTTTATGTAATTGAGCGTCTTTTGCATTATAAGCATACGTATGATTTACTTCTTCAAAGTCATGATCTTCACCAGCAATCCAAAAAACAGGTACAACTGTTTGTTGGTATGTTTCAGTTAACTCACGACTTAAATTAACAATTGAAAGAATTTTATGAAACGTATATAAAGGTCCACCAAAAAGACCAGCTTGCTGGCCCCCAATTACCACTTTAGCTCCTTCACTGAGTGCAGTAAGATGAGTCTGTTGAATTTCTGTTATATTCAAATCTGACATATATGATTTAATCACTTGAGCAAGTTGTTGCTCTCTACCATTATTAGGACGATTCATTCTTTGATTAAAACTAGATGGTTTGACTGGATTATATTGATAAAATTTCAATAATGTTTCATCACTGTTTTCTAACTTAGTAATAAATGAATCTTTTTCTTGAAAATTAGTTACTTTACAGTTCATTCCCTTACTCCTTCAATATAACATTACTTATTCAGTATAAAGATTATATCCTTAGATGACAATTTTACGGCTTAAATATTGAAATTCAAATCCATTTTATCAGATTATAAGTAATTAATATGTTATTAAATGAAAATCGTATATTAATGACGATACAATATATATAAAGAATTTAAATGATAATGAAAACATGAGCAAAGTTCAACATCTTTAAATAAATTAAAAAAACTGTTGAATTATTTGAGGAATTTAAAGAAAAAGAAATTAATAATAAAGATTTGCATAAGGGTTCAATATACTAGTATGGTTTCCAAATCATTAAGCTATAAACGCTATTTGCATAAATAAGCCTGAGCCATTTAGCTCAGGTCTGTTATTAATCATTCTTCCACTAAATTAACCAATTCATACAAAGATTGTATTTCATAATCCGGTACAATATCACTGTTATTTTCTTTATTACGATAATTAAACCAACATGTTGTAATACCAGCATTTTTTCCACCTAGTATATCTGATGTAAGAGAATCTCCTACTATTATTGAAGTCTTTCTTTTTTCTTCACCAATTCTCTCAAAGATATAATCAAAAAATTCACTCATAGGTTTTTGATATCCTGTTTCTTCTGATATATATACTCCAGATAAGATATCTTTAAACTCTAATTGAGCAATACGACGTTTTTGAGTATCTGTAACACCATTAGTCACAATAAACAATTCACATTCTTGGCTTAATCGATCAATTGTTTCTAAAGTAGAGTTGAAGAATTTTAATGGTGCTTTAGCTAGTTCGTCTCTAAATAAAACATCGGCTTTTTTACCATCTACGTCTATGCCATACTCTTTAAAATAATTAATAAAACGATGTGTTAATACTTCTTCTTTAGATAGTTCATTTTTTTGAAATGCTTCCCAATGATTTTGATTTACTTTCTTAAAATATTGAAAATCTTCTTCAGTTGGATAATGACCGAAATGATGTGCCATTTGATGAAATGCTCGATCTTCTGCATCAAAAAAGTCCACAATTGTATCATCAAAATCAAGTAAAATAGTATCGTATTTCATTTTTATACTCCTAAATTATAATATGTATATTATTTTAGCAGATTTGTCATGATTCATTAAATAATGCCAAAAAATAAAAACACTTAAGGATTAATCCTTAAGTGTTGAATACTTGCTATTAAGTATTAGAAACCAAATACTTTACCTAATACACTTGCACCACTTGATACAATGTCAACAATACTTGTACCTAATTTTGTCCAATCTTGATTTTGTGCTGCTGTTACAGTATTTGCAATTGCTTCTGCTAATTTAGTCATTTGAATTTCTCCATTCTTTTTTTATTTTTAAATGTTATTACATTAGAATCCTAAGTATTTACCTAGAATGCTTACACCATTTGATACGATATCAACAATGCTTGTACCTAATTTTGTCCAGTCTTGGTTAATTCCTGCGTCTACTGTATTTTTGATTGCATCGAATAATTTTTCCATGTTAATAACCCCTTTATACGTAATTAATAATTAATTAAAATCCGAATACTTTACTTAAGATACCTACACCACTTGATACGATATCAACAATGCTTGTACCTAATTTTGTCCAGTCTTGGTTAATTCCTGCGTCTACTGTATTTTTGATTGCGTCGAATAATTTTTCCATGTTTGTTATCTCCTTTGTACTATTTATAATTATCTTTAAATTAGAAACCTAAATATTTACTAACTAAACCTACACCGTTTTCTACGATACCAACAATACTTGTACCTAATTTTGTCCAATCACCATTAATACCTGCAGTTACTGTATCTTTAATTGCGTTAAATAAACCTTCCATTTCATACACTCCTTAGAAATTAATTGGTAAAATTCTAAAACGATAGGTTACTGTATTGCTTGCTTTGTTTTGTTTAACTATCGTTTTGTTATCTTTACTATAAAGGGTTTATTTAGATAGTTGTGTCATTTTCCGTAACTTATACTTAAATCATCAAAACTGTGCAATTTAAAAATTTATATTTACAGTTAGGAATTCAAATATGTCTATCTCGTCAAAGTTTTTTAGATTATAAAAATAAAATAATTAAAAATATTTAATACATAATTATATGATATAATCCAAAAGTGTATATTTTCATTATATTTATTCTAGTAAATTTAATTAAATGGTTATAAGGTGGTGATATTAAAAGTAATTCCTACGTAAAATGTGAATAAAAGGACTGTGTTATTAATAATTACTAATTGAGTGAACGAACGGAGAATACATATGAAAAAATATTTCATTTTATTATTTAGTAGTTTTTTAATATTAAGTGCATGTGATAATGATTTTTCTTTAACTGGTGATAATAAAAAAGAACAGAATGATACCAACAATAAAAAAGAGAAAGAAGATAAGCATATTTCAAAATCAGATAAGAATTCTATAGAACATAATGACAAAACTATCCAAAATCAAAATACTGAAAATACAAGTAATGAACAGAAGTCAAACGAAGAAAGAGATTCAAAAGATACCATAGAAGATGTTTCATCTCAAAATAATAATCAAATTGATTTCTCTAATATTAAAGATAGAAGTACATTAGAATCAATTATTTATGGAAATTATAGTGAAGAACAAAAGATACAAGCTTACAATAGTGCAGTTGCAAATGGAATTATTCCACAAGGAAATGTAATGGAAGGTCCTGCTAGTGTAGCGTATCAAAGTTCACTTAGAGTTGAAAATGGTCAAGAAAAATCAATTTATGACCGACCAAATGAGTCAGATGTTTCAGTAGATGATGAAAATGCAACTCCGGATCCTAATGCTGAAATCAATGCAGCAGAAACTGAAGATGAGTATTATGATGCACTCAGAAAAAAATATAATGGCGGTCTTTCATCTGGAGAACTTCAAACAAAACATGCAATTGAGCAAGGTTACTACGAAGGTGATGACGCTGAAGAAGTCTATCAAAACATTAAAGAACAAGAAGCTGACATAGCAGCTGGAAAATGGGATAAATATAATAATTAAATTCTTGAAGCAAGTCATCATAGTGAGTTTAAAATAGATAAGCAAAAACCCCGTAACCACAATGGTTAACGGGGTTTATTAGCGTCCTGGGAGGGATTCGAACCCCCGACCGATGGCTTAGAAGGCCATTGCTCTATCCAGCTGAGCTACCAGGACATTATTTTTTAACACAAGTATTATTATATCTAAAGAAATCTTATTTAGCAATAGCTTTAATATAAAAAAAGTTTATATTTTCCACTAATTACGTATAATTGCAACTAATCACATACTTTCTTCGTTGCTATTTAGTTAAACTAAATAGCTAAATGTTTGGTATCAAATTTGAAATTAGCTAGGACTAGACTATCTTGCATTGTAGTCCTAGCCCTTTTAATAGTTAATTAATTTCAAATTCTATTGATTGTATGACTTGATGATCTCTATTTCTAAAATTCAGCGTAGCTTTTTTACTTTCATCCTCTATAAGTAGTTCTGCGTATGTTTCTTCTATATTACTACGCGACTGTGAAATACTACCAGGATTTATAATATGGACGTCGCCTAATTTTTCATATTTAGCTATATGTGTATGCCCATAAAACGCAAATTGACAACCAAGAGATTGTGCTTTTTCAGCCAAACGCATACGTGTTTGATTTACACCATAAAGATGACCGTGGGTGTATAATGCTTTAACACTGTTCTTTTCAATGATGTCTTCATTTGGAAATTCAGGATAAAAGTCACAATTACCTTTTACACGTTGATACAAGCTTAATTCAGTATCATTATATTTAAATTCAGAATCTCCTAAATGTAAGCATATATCTGCGTCTTTATGATAGTCGTATAATTGATACAGAATTCCAGATTCAGTGTGATTATCACTTACAATTAACCATTTAGACATTATTTTTCACGCTCCAAAAATTCATTTAAAGCTTTAATTGCATTTCCACGATGACTCACATCGCTTTTTTCTTCTGTAGTTAATTCAGCCATTGTTTTGTTCTTCTCTGGAAGATAAAAAATAGGATCATATCCGAATCCATGATCACCTTTACGTTCTGTTGTAATTTCTCCTGATACAGTTCCTTTGAACATATGTGTTGGTTCATTTGGCGTACTCATGCTAATGACACATACAAATTGTGCCTTTCTATTTGTCTCACCTTCTAACTTTTTAAGTACTTTATCAATATTTGACTCATCATTTTTCTCAAGACCAGCATAACGTGCAGAATATACACCAGGCTCACCATTTAGAGCATATACTTCTAGACCACTATCATCGGCAATCACTCTTTTATTGAGTGCTTTAGCTGCCGCTTCAGATTTTAATCGTGCATTTTCTTCAAAGGTAGTGCCTGTTTCTTCAACATCAAAGTCCTTTATAATTTCTGAAATGCCAATAACATTATCATTTGGAAAAATAGCTTTAAAATCATTTATTTTACCTTTGTTGTTAGAAGCTATAACAATGTCTGCCACTTAAATCTTCCTTTCACTTCTGTTTTAAATTTAATCTACTTTTATACGTTCAACTTCTACATCTAATTTCAGCCATTGAGAAATGATATGTTTAATATGAACCGTATCACCTGTTGCAAAAAATCGATGTTTTGGATGTTGCGTATAGCTTGCATGTTCATTACTAAACGTAAGTAATGCACTTACTTCACGTGCAGTTTCAAGCCCAGAAGAAATAACTTTTTTATTTCCACCAAAATAATCATTAATAGGTTTATATAATAATGGATAGTGCGTACAGCCTAAAATAACAGTATCGGCATCTGTGTTACGCCAATGTTTTAAAGTCTGATGTATTACAATACTAGTTATTGTAGGGTCATCATAACGCATTTGTTCAACGAGTGGTACGAAACCTGGACATGCTACCCCATATACTTCGACATTTGGGTTTATTCTTTTAATATGATGGCGGTAAGCTTCTGATTTAATCGTGCCCTCAGTACCTAAAATTAAAACTTTTTGATTTTTTGTAGTCATAATAGCGGTTCTAGCACCAGGTTCAATGACTCCAATAACTGGAATTGGTAATAACTGCTGTAAATGTTCTAACGCCACTGCAGTTGCAGTATTACAAGCAATGACTAACATTTTTATATCAAATTCCATCAGTTTATTAGCAAGTTGCGTCGTAAAAGTTTTTACTTCTTCTCCAGGTCTTGGACCGTATGGACACCTTGCGATATCGCCTAAATAATATATTGTCTCATTAGGAAGTTGTCGCATAATTTCTTTAGCTACAGTTAGTCCTCCAACTCCAGAGTCTATGACACCAATGGGTTTATTCATTTACATTCATCCTTATAATACATAATACGTTTATTTTACCATAGACAAACCTAATCATTCATTAATTGATATTTTTGCTCATTTTTATTTTACTCAATAAACATTTATATCCGTATTGAATTCCCCATTAATAAAAACCAGCAAAGTTTTTACTTTGCTGGCAAATATGTCATATTTAATTTACTTGATGATCAGAACCAAAGAATGATTTAAACATATGGAATGATGTTTCACGGTTCATTGCTGCAATTGACGTTGTTAACGGAATACCTTTTGGACATGCATTAACACAGTTTTGAGAATTACCACATTCTTGTAAACCACCTTCACCCATTAAAGCATTCAGCCGTTCATCTTTAGTCATTGAACCAGTTGGATGTAGATCAAATAAACGTACTTGTGAAATAGCTTGTGCACCAATAAATTTATTATTACGTGTTACATTAGGACACACTTCTAAACATACACCGCACGTCATACATTTTGATAATTCATATGCTGTTTGACGTTTCTTTTCTGGAATACGTGGACCTGGTCCTAAATCATACGTACCATCAATTGGAATCCAAGCCTTCATACGTTTTAAGTTATCAAACATTCTTGTACGATCGACTTGTAAATCACGAATGACTGGGAATGTACTCATAGGTTCCAAACGAATCGGCTGTTCTAATTGGTCAACAATTGCTGAACAGGCTTGACGTGCACGACCATTAATAACCATTGAACAAGCACCACATACTTCTTCTAAGCAGTTCATATCCCATACTACTGGCGTTGTTTTTTCTCCTTTACTATTCACAGGGTTGCGTCTTATTTCCATTAAACAAGCAATCACGTTTAAATTCTCTTTATAAGGAATTTCAAATGTTTCTTCATACGATTTTGCTTCTTGGTTATCTTGACGTTTAACAATTAATTTAACTGTTTTTTGCGTGTGTTTTTCTTCTTTATGTGTTGTTTCTTGATTATGTTGTTCATCTGTATGACGTAATTCTTCTGGAGTTTCTTTTACTGATTGATTGTTAGCCATCATTTTTTACCTCCTTTAGATTTACTTGTATAGTCACGTTTACGTGGTGGAATTAAACTGATATCGACAGGTTCATATGTGAATTTAGGTGCTTCATATTCACCTTGATATTCAGCTAAAGTTGTTTTTAACCATTCATCGTCATTACGATCTGGGAATTCTGGTTTATAATGTGCGCCACGAGATTCATTACGGTTATACGCACCAATTGTTATGACACGTGCTAGTTGCAACATGTTCCATAATTGACGTGTAAAGAATACAGCTTGGTTACTCCAAGTTTGTGTATCTTCCATATCAATATTTTGATAACGTTCCATTAACTCAACAATTTTTTTATCCGTTTCTAATAATTTGTCATTTTCACGTACTACTGTAACGTTCGCTGTCATAATTTCGCCTAATTCACGGTGAAGTTTATAAGCATTTTCAGTACCACGTATATTAAGTAATTCGTCGAAACGTTTTTGTTCTTCATCTACACGTTTTTGATAAATACTGTCATCTAACTCAGTATATGATGTTTCGATATTTTCAACGTATTTAATTGCATTTGGACCTGCTACTGTACCGCCGTAAATCGCTGATAATAACGAGTTAGCACCTAAACGGTTACCGCCATGTTGAGAGAAATCACATTCTCCTGCAGCAAATAACCCTTTAATAGTTGTCATTTGATCATAATCTACATATAATCCACCCATTGAATAATGTACTGCTGGGAATATTTTCATAGGTACTTTACGTGGATCATCACCAGTGAATTTTTCATAAATCTCAATAATACCACCTAATTTAACATCTAATTCATGTGGATCTTTATGAGATAAATCAAGATACACCATATTTTCACCATTAATACCTAATTTTTGATTGATACATACATCAAAGATTTCACGTGTTGCAATATCACGTGGTACTAAGTTACCATAATCAGGATACTTTTCTTCTAAGAAGTACCATGGTTTTCCATCTTTATAAGTCCAAATTCGACCACCTTCACCACGTGCTGATTCACTCATTAAACGTAATTTATCATCACCTGGAATTGCCGTAGGATGTATTTGAATAAATTCTCCATTTGCATATTTAGCGCCTTGTTGGTATACGATAGATGCAGCTGATCCAGTATTAATCATTGAATTCGTTGTTTTACCAAAAATAATACCCGGACCACCTGAAGCCATAATAACAGCATCAGAACCGAAAGATTTAATTTCAGAAGTAGTTAAATTTTGAGCAACAATACCCCTTGCTGCATTTTCATCATCTTTAACTAATCCTAAAAATTCCCATCCTTCATACTTAGTAACTAAACCATCAACTTCAAAAGAACGAACTTGTTCATCTAAAGCGTAAAGTAATTGTTGTCCTGTAGTTGCACCAGCATATGCTGTTCTATGATGAAGTGTACCTCCGAAACGTCTAAAGTCTAACAATCCTTCATTTGTTCTATTAAACATAACGCCCATACGATCTAATAAATGGATAATTTTTGGTGCAGCTTCAGTCATTGCTTTGACTGGTGGTTGGTTCGCTAAAAAATCTCCACCGTATACTGTATCGTCAAAATGAATCCATGGTGAATCTCCTTCACCTTTAGTATTTACCGCACCATTAATACCACCTTGGGCACATACAGAGTGCGAACGTTTAACAGGTACAATTGAGAATAAGTCCACATGTGCACCTTGTTCTGCAGCTTTAATTGTTGACATCAGCCCCGCAAGGCCACCTCCGACAACAATAATTTTTTTCTCTGCCATAGAATTGTCACTCCCCTAAAATATATCTGAAACTAACCTATTGATTCCTTTTATAACTATGCTTTTTTTACTTTCATTTTTTATGCAAAAGCTAAAATTGCAGTCACACCTATGTATGACAGAATTAAGAAAATAATTAATGAAACCCATGTGAAAATACGTTGTGATTTTTTAGATTGTAAAAATCCCCAAGTCACTAAGAATGACCAAATACCATTAGAAAAATGGAAAATGACAGCAATAACACAAATAATGTATACGATAACCCAAATTGGATTTTGTAACGTTTGATGCATCATGTCATAACTGATTTCTTTACCAAAGAAAAGTTTTTGTAAACGTGTTTGCCATAGGTGTACAAAGATGAATACGAAAGCAATAATCCCTGTTAACCTTTGTAGCGCAAACATCCAGTTTCTAAATAATGAATAATGGCCGATATTTTCTTTAGCAGTAAAAGCAATATGAATACCATATAGTCCATGATATAAAATTGGAATGTAAATCAAAATAAGTTCAGTTACTAATAAAAATGGTAAAGATTCCATAAAGCCTGCAGCCTTATTAAAAGCCTCAGCTCCTTGAGTCGCTTGGTGGTTAATCATTAAATGAACAATTAAAAACGCACCAATCGGAATAATCCCTAGTAGTGAATGAAGACGTCTAAGATAAAATTCATTTTTAGACTTAGCCAAAAGGAGTCCCCCCTGTTATAAAACATAATAAATTTAAATAGCTTCTTTTTAAGATAGTACTATAAACGCATTTACTATTTTATTTAGTACTCGTATGCATAAAAATATAATAGTTATAATGATTGTAAATTTTCTGAAAATTAAACAAATCAAACATCTACTTTTTATTAGTTTGAGTATTATTATTTTTCATAACTACAAGTATGTCTTAAAAAAGTAAATATAATTAAAAACAAGACGAATAAATGAGATATACAAGTATTACATGATAATTGTGTAACTACTATAAAATGATAATATTTCTTATTTAGAAAACGCTTCCATACT
The DNA here is from genome assembly GCF_001809305.1 of Staphylococcus sp. HMSC072H03. NCBI lineage: Bacteria > Bacillati > Bacillota > Bacilli > Caryophanales > Staphylococcaceae > Staphylococcus > Staphylococcus sp. HMSC072H03. Next base: position 88,692 of record NZ_KV796881.1, on the reverse strand, counting down.
TTCTTAAAAAAATAAGCCTTTTGTTAACTATATTGTAACATTCTTTCTAAATGTATGGGGTATGAAATTCAAAGTCATACCCCTTTTTTTGAAATTAATCTTCTTTTAAAGCATATTGTAGATTTTCAGCTACCTTTTTAGGTAATCCTGCAGCTTTTAAATCTTCTATACTAGCTTCTTTCATTTTTTTAATAGAACCAAATGTTCTTAATAATTTTGTTTTTCGTTTACTTCCTATACCCTCTACTGTATCAAGAACAGATTGTAATCCAGTTTTTTGTCTAGTTTGACGATGGAATGTTATCGCAAAACGATGTACTTCATCTTGGATTCTATGAAGCAAATAAAAGGCTTGACTATTTTTCTTTAGAGGTACAACCTCAGCATTTGTACCGTATAATAATTCAGATGTTTGGTGTTTATCATTTTTTCTTAATCCAGCAACAGGAATATCTAAACCCAGTTCATTTTCTAGTACATCTATGACGCCAGACATATGTCCTTTACCACCATCAACGATAATAAGATCTGGTAATGGAAGACCTTCATTAAGTACACGCGTATAACGACGACGTACAACTTCTCTCATCGACTTATAATCATCAGGACCTTTCACAGTCTTAATTTTGTATTTACGATATCCTTTTTTATCCGGTTTACCATCCACAAATGTTACCATTGCCGAAACAGGATCAACACCTTGGATATTTGAGTTATCAAATGCTTCAATTCTTATCGGTGTTTGAATGCCCATTCTTTCACCAAGTTCTTCGATAGCTTTTATCGTTCTAGATTCGTCTTTAGCGATTAATTGAAATTTATTTTCTAGTGCAACTTCAGCATTATGATTAGCTAAATCAACCATTTCTTTCTTTGTTCCACGCGCAGGTAGAACAATTTTTGTATCAACCACAGAGTGAATGATATCTTTATCTAAATTTTTCGGTACATGTACTTCTTTAGGTAAAATATGTTGATTTAAGCTGTAGAATTGTCCAATGAATGTATAAAATTCTTCTTCTTCTGTTTGTTGTAGAGGAATCATTGTTGCATCACGTTGAATCATATTTCCTTGTCTAATAAAGAATACTTGAATACACATCCAACCTTTAGAAACACTATATCCAAAAACATCTCTAATTGTATTATCTGAAGACATAATTTTTTGTTTTTTAGTTAAATTATGAATATGTTGAATTAAATCTCTATATTCTTTAGCACGTTCAAAATCTAACTTCTCACTAGCATCTAGCATGCGTGTTTCAAGATTATGAAGAATTGTTTTATCTTCTCCATTTAAAAAGTCAGTAATTTCACGTGTCATTTGTGCATATTTTTGTTGATCTACATCATACACACATGGTCCCATGCACTGACCGATATGATAATATAGACACAATTTATCAGGCATTTTATCACATTTTCTAAAAGGATAAATACGATCTAATAATTTTTTAGTTTCCTGTGCTGAATATGCATTAGGATAAGGTCCAAAATATTTTCCTGTACCTTTTTTTACTGTACGTGTCACAAGTAAACGAGGATGTTTTTCTTTAGTAATCTTTATAAAAGGATAACTTTTATCATCTTTTAATAAAATATTGTAGCGAGGTTGATATTGTTTGATCAAATTCAACTCAAGTAATAATGATTCTGTCTCACTTGAAGTTACAATAAATTCGAAGTTACGAATTTCACTTACAAGACGTGTAGTTTTTGCATCATGTGCACCAGTAAAATAAGAACGTAGTCGATTTCGTAATCGTTTTGCTTTACCTACATAAATAATTTGGTCATTTCGATCTTTCATTAAATAACAGCCTGGTTCAAATGGGACGACACTTAATTTATCTCTAATTTTTTCTTCGTAGTCGGTCATCCGTCTCCTCCTTTCTATTAACTTGACGTTCACATAAAAAAGACGGAGCGATTACATAACATGTAATGCCCCATTCTTTTATAATTGTACTAAATATTATAGATGTTTATCTAAAACTTCTGCTAAGTTTTCTTTAGGTTGGAAACCTACTACTTTATCTACTGCTTCTCCATCTTTAAATACGATTAAAGTTGGGATGCTCATTACTTCATATTTAGCAGCAGTAGATGGATTTTCATCTACATCTAATTTTAAGATGTCTGCTTTACCATCATAGTCTCCAGCTAATTCTTCTAACACAGGGGCGATCATTTTACAAGGTCCACACCAAGTTGCCCAAAAATCTACTAATTTAACACCTGATTGAATGTTTTCATCAAAATTTGAATCTGTAACTTTTACGATTGCCATAATTGCCAATCCTCCTTAAATATTAAATGATGAGCAAATTATAACAGACTTTCCATATATCTGCATTGCTCTTGCTCATCTTTATCACTATTTATTAATCTTGTCATAAACTTGTGTTAAGATTAAACGCTTGCTTTATTGTACGTCAAATTTTAAAAAAATCAACATTCTAGTTTTATATTATTTAAGTTCTGCTACTGTAACACCAAATCCGCCTTCACTTGGCAGTCCACCACGAAAAGATTGAACACTTTTATGTTTTTTTAAATGATTTTGAACTGCTTTTTGAAGTGCACCTGTACCTTTACCATGAATAATATAAACCTGTTCATAGTTACTTAATACAGCTTGGTCAATATATTGATCTAAAGCTCCAACCGCTTCTTCATAACGATAGCCTCTTAAGTCTAATTCTGTTTTAATAGTTTGACGATTTTGGCGTGTCACCATTTTCGTTGGTTTTTCTTTTTTCTTTTTCGTTTTTTCTAAATCTTCAATAGGTAACTTCATTTTGATAATACCCATTTGAACTACAGCTTCATTTTCTCCGCTTAATTCTAATACTTCGCCTTTTTGGCCATAAGATAATACTTTAACTTCATCGCCAGCATGAATATCATCCCATTTTTGTTTTTTTACATTTTGTTTTAAGGATTTAGCTTCATATTGATCTTCTAAATGTTTTTTCTTATCTATTAATTCATGTTCTTTTACGTCGGCCCCTTTTTTATCTCGCATTTCTCTTAAATCTTTTAGAATGTCATCTGCTTCTTTTGTAGCTGATTTAATGCGCTGATTTGCTTTATCTTTAGCTTCATCCATTAATTTTTGTTCATAATTTTTATATTGTTGATACTGACGTTCCAAATCATCATGCGTCGTTCGTGCTTCTCTCAATAATTTTTCAAGCTCAATACGTTGTTCATCCACACGTTTAGAGTTTTTCTCTAATGATTCTATCATTGAATTAATTTCTTGTTCGTCTGTACCAATCATTGTTTTAGCCTTATTAATGATGTTTAATCCTAAACCTAATTTTTTAGAAATATCAAAGGCATTGGAACGTCCAGGAACACCCATTAATAATTTGTAAGTTGGACTTAATGTATTCACATCAAACTCAACACTTGCATTCATAACGCCTTCACGATTATAACTATAAGCTTTAAGCTCTGGATAATGTGTCGTTGCCATAACTAGTGAACCAATCTCCCTCACATGATCGAGAATACTCATAGCTAAAGCTGCACCTTCACTCGGATCGGTTCCAGCACCTAATTCATCAAATAAAACAAGACTATTTTTATCCGTTTCTTTCAAAATTTCTACAATATTTTTCATATGTGATGAAAACGTAGATAGCGATTGTTCAATCGATTGTTCATCACCTATATCACAATATACGTTTTCAAATACACTCAATTGACTACCATCTAATGTAGGAATGAGTAACCCGGATTGAGCCATCACAATGATAAGTCCTAACGTTTTTAAAGTGACAGTTTTACCACCTGTGTTAGGTCCCGTAATAATAACCGTTTCAATATCATCAATAAATTCAATTGTATTTGCTACGACTGTATCTTTATTCAATAAAGGATGATAAGCATTAGGTAAATAAACCGTTCTTTCCTTATAAAAAGTAGGTTTTGTCCCTTTAATTGATCGTGCATAGCGCGCTTTAGCCGTTAAGAAATCAATTTGACCCATAACCGACTCTGCCACTAAACAATTATCATCATCGGCAGCTACGAAACCTGTTAATTCTGTTAATATACGTTCACGTTCTACTGCTTCATCATTTCTTAATCGACTAATTTGATTATTCATTTCAACAATAGAAGATGGTTCAATATAAAGGGTTTGTCCAGAAGCTGATTGATCATGCACAATCCCTTTAAAATCTTGTCGATATTCTGCTTTTACCGGTATCACATTGCGATCATTTCGCACTGTAATAATGGCATCTGAAAGTTTCTTTTGATTAGCTTGACTTTTAACAATACGATCTAAATTTTGTCTAATGCGTTGAGTCGTACTTGATATTTTGCTTCGAATACCTTGCAATTCATAACTTGCATTATCATATAAATCGTAAGCATCACATTTTTCATTTATTTCTTGATATAAATCAGTAAGTACAGGTAGTTGATTCATTCTTTCATTTAAAATTGGATACTTTACGACGCCTTCATCTTCTTCAAGCAGTTGATTATAAAATGTTTTAAATTGATTTTGTACTTGTATCAACCGCTTAATTACATTTAATTCGGTAACATTAAGCACTCCACCAATTTTAGCACGGTGAATTAATGGTGATACTTTTGATAAACCACTTAAACTAGGTAAACGATGTTTATTATAAATTTGTGATATTTCATCTGTCTCATTCATTTGAAATTCTACAGTTTCAAAATCAGTTGCTGGAGACATTTTAGACACTTTTTCACGTCCTAAATCACTTATCGTTTCAGAAGCTACAAATGATTTGATTTTATCAAACTCTAAGACGTCTAATGTTTTTTGTCTCATACAATCCCTCTATTTCTGTAATTTAATATTATTATTAATAAAGTTTTTAAAAGCGTCACGCGTCATTGTATTAATCACTCTATCTTTATTTACAAATCCTTTTTGCGCAGTAGCTACGCCATATTTCATAAAATCAAGATGATCCACATGATGAGCATCTGTATTAATTGTTAATTTAATATTTGGATATTTTTTTACAGTGGCAGCATTTAAATCTAATCGTTTTGGATTAGCATTAATTTCCATTACCGTTTGTGTTTCTTCTGCAAGTTGCATCAACTGTTCTATATTAGGTTGATACCCTTCACGTCGCTCAATAATACGACCAGTTGGATGTGCAATATGTCTAACATAAGGATTACGACATGCATGTTCTAGGCGCTTCATAATCTCTTCTTCAGATTGATTGAAACTTTGATGAATAGCTGCAATAACATAGTCAAGTTGCGATAGTATATCATCCTCATAATCTAATGATCCATCAGGTAAAATATCCATCTCTGTACCTGAGTAAATATCTATTTCTGTGTATTCTTCATTCAAATTTTTTATTTCTTCATTTTGACGTAATAATCGTTCAACTTGTAATCCATGCGCAACTTTTAAACTCTTTGAATGATCCGTAATGACCATGTATTCATAGCCTTTTTTAATGTTTGCTTCAATCATCTCTCGTATAGAAAAAGCGCCGTCACTATACGTTGTATGCATATGAAGATCACCTTTAATATCATCTAATGTAATGATTGAATTTAAATCACGATCAAACTCACTGCCATCTTCACGCATTGCTGGAGCAATCCAATGTCTACCGAAGTGTTGGTAAATTTCAGCTTCACTTTGGAATTGGAGTAACGTTCCATCTTGTTGTTCGATACCATACTCACTCACTTTTTCATTTTGTGCTTTAGCAAGTTGTCTAATGCGAATGTTATGATCTTTGGAACCTGTAAAGTGCTGTAAGGTATGATAAAAGGCTTCTGGTTCAACAAGTCTAAAATCTACACCAATCGTTTCATCATCATATTCCAATTCAAGTGACACTTTCGTTTCTCCAACTGCGACTTCTTTCACTTTATTTGGAATATTTAAAAGGTGTTGTTGTACATGAAGAGGGTGTCGTGTACTAATAATATAGTCTAAATCTTTACTTACTTCTTTATAACGACGGAAACTACCTGCTTCAGAATAATGTTCAACTTCTTCTAATTGTTCTAGATAAGTCATAATATCTTTATTTAAATGTCGCATCAAATCAATAGGATAATGATCTTTTTTAGCTCCTAGTGCTTTTACTGCTTCAAGTATGTTTTGTTCCGTTTTTTTAGCAAATCCACTTAGTTCACTAACTTTTCCCGCTTCACAAGCTTCTTGAAGATGTTCTTTATCTGTAATATTTAACTCTTTATACAACTTTGCAATTTTTTTACTACCTAAACCTTGAATTTTCATTAAAGGAATTAATCCTTCAGGAACTAAACGTTGCAATTCTTTTAAAGTTGATGAGGTACCTGTTTCTCGATATTCGCTAATGACCTCTCCTACCCCTTTTCCAATTCCTTTTAATTCAGTAACATCTTTTATTTCATCTAAAGAACGTTCATCTATTTCAAGACTTTGTGCTGCTTTACGATAAGCAGATACTTTAAACGTATTTTCTCCATTCAATTCCATATATATAGCAATTTTTTCTAGTAGTTGAATTACATCTTTCTTTGTCATTACATTCACTCCATAAAAAGAGACCAGGAGGTTTATATCCATCACCTAGTCCTGACCTTTTATCTTTTTTTATTTATAAATTTAGTATATAAGATGATAAAAACGGCATCTTAAATAGAATAATATGGCTTAAATAACCGTGTTTTAAACTTTCTTGAATCCATTCATTAGGATATAAAGATACTAAATATAAAACAAGTTGCAGTACAATCACACTGGCAATATTACCTAATAAGCTTCCCAATATTCGACTTGTAACATGAATATTATGATATGACACTATATTATCAAAAGTTACAATAATAAGATATAAAAGCAACTTACTTATAAAAGCAATACATAAAAATGCCACAATAGTATCAAAACGTTGTTGTACATCATGATATTGAAATGCGAAGTGCGTATCAAAAGCAACTGTTTTAGGAAATGGAACAAAAACAATCATTTGTTTTGATATATATTGGTAAAAACGATGCGCAATGAATAGTGAGACAAGCGTAGACGACAAATGAAGACTATTCAGCCAAAGGCCTCTTCTAAAACCAATTATCATATACATCAAAATAATAAGTATCATTACTAAATCTATAGTCATTTAGCTATCCTGTTGTTTTAATTCATAAATCATTTGTTTTAATATTTCGTTTTCTTCTTCCAATTTCACTTTTTCGTCCATGATATTCACTGCAGTTAAAATTGCTTTTCTTGTTGTATCTAATCCTGCTGATTTACGTCCTAATAATCTTAGCTGTTCATCTACTAAATGTGCTACATAACGTATGTGTTCAGGATCATCGTCACCGATAATCGTAAAATTTTGATCATTGATCGATACATTAATACGATTTTTAAATTCTCCCATTGTATTAACTCCTGACTTTTGATAATATTTTAAATTTCTTTGACTAATGTTTTGTTGAGTGAATAAGTAGATTATTATTATTATACATGAGCGTCTCTTATTTGTAATTATAGATTTAAAATACTATTTATTTATACCACTAAACCTACGTTTTTATCTTCATTATGTTAAAGTATATCTATTAGAATTTTAAAAGAGAGGTTTAAACATTTTATGGGAAATGTAGTACATAAATTAACTAATCAAGATATTGAGCAACTGTTGAACCAAATTAACTTTAGTACATCCAATTTACCTAATGGGATGAAAGCAAGAACCAAATATCATGACACTGTCATTAGTATTTACAATTCTGGTAAAGTTATGTTTCAAGGAAAACATGCTGAACATATAGCGCGTCAATTTTGTACTACTGATTCTGTAACTAATTCAAAATCTTCAAAGGCAGATGATTTACATAATATAACATATAATGATTATAACTGTATTGGTAGTGATGAAGCGGGAAGTGGCGATTATTTTGGTCCATTAACGGTTTGTGCTGCTTTTGTATCTAAAGAGCATATAGATATTTTAAGAACGCTAGGCGTAGATGATTCGAAAAAATTAACAGACACTAAAATTATAGAACTTGCAGAACAACTGATTACCTTTATTCCTCATTCATTACTTACATTAAACAATACTAAATATAATGAAAGACAAGCACTAGGTTGGTCTCAAGTAAAAATGAAAGCAGTCCTTCATAATGAAGCGATAAAAAATGTAACTAACAAGATAGATACTAAAGCATTAGACTACATTGTCATTGACCAATTTGCAGAACGTAACGTCTACAAGCGTTATGCTCTAAGCGACTTACCTTTTCCAAATCAAACAAAATTTGAAACAAAGGGAGAATCTAAATCCCTTGCTATTGCAGCAGCAAGTATCATTTCTCGCTATGCTTTTATTAAGCACATGGATTCAATATCAAAAATGATGCATTTTGATATTCCAAAAGGCGCGAGTCATAAAGTAGATTTAATCGCTGCTCAAATTATTGAAAAATATAATATTAGTAAGTTAGATTCTATTTCAAAAAAACATTTTAAAAATCGTGATAAAGCATGGACGTTGGTTAATAAAAAGTATCAATAAAGAACATTTTAGAATGCTATACGATGATGTCTAAATTCATCAAATTCAGTATCGAGAATTGTTTCAACACTTTTATTTACATATCGTGACACATCGTTTGCGGGAACAAGTGCTGAAGTTTCTATCGGTCAAGTAAGTTGAGTCATGTTAGAATCTTTATACATAAGGTACCTCGTTAATTTAATGAAGTTTATTAAATTATACGAAAGGACCTTATTTTTTAAAAGTATTTCAATGTAAAATTACATAAAAAAAGCATTTTAGCGCGACTCTTGATAAAATAGGATACGCTAAAGACTACAGACTAAATTTATTCCCTAATAAAGCGAACCAACTATACAAAGTATTGTAAATAATGAAACCAGTAAATGACTTTATAATAAACTCATTTACTGGCTATTTTTTTAGGATGTATATCCCAATCTCTTCTTTAATTTATTATCGAATTGTAGCGCCTTTAGCTTTTAATGCTTCTAAAATTTTATCATGCACTTTAGAAACACGTTCATCTGTAAGTGTATTTTCAGTATCTAAATAATTTAAACGAATGGCTACTGATTTTTTACCTTCTTCCAAGTGTTCACCTTCATACACATCAAATACAAGTGTATTTTTTAGAATGTCTTCACCATTCTCATGAATAATGTCTAATAATTCTGATGAAGGCATGTCACGTTTTACTTCCATAGCGATATCTCTTGACACACCAGGGAATTTTGGAATTGGTTCATAATTAATGTAACCTACAGCTACTTGCATCATTGCATCATAGTCTAATTCAAATACATATGTGCGTTTAAGATCATTTTCAGCTGCTAATTGAGGATGTAATTCTCCTACAAATCCTATCTCTTTACCTTCTAATGAAACAATCGCAGTTCTACCTGGATGAAGGCCTTTTATTTCGCCAGCTTTATAAGTGAAACCTAAATTTAATTTTTCAGCAATTCGATCGACTACACCTTTAGCAATAAAGAAATCAATCTCTTCTTTTTTACCTTGCCAAGTATTAACTACATATTCTCCAGTTAGAATACCACTTAAATATTCGATTTCATCCGGTAATTCATCTTTGCCGTTACCAAAGAACACACGTCCAATTTCATATAATCTTACATTTTTATTTTTACGTGCTACGTTATAAGTTGTTGCTTCGATTAAATGTGGTAATAAGCTTTGACGTAATGTAGAATGCGCTTCACTCATTGGCATAAGTAGACTAATTGTAGGACGTTCTTGTAATGCAAAATCTTTGGCATGGTCTTTAGACACAAGTGAATATGTGATGGCTTGATTTAATCCTGCACCTTCGAGTGTTTCTTTTACCGTACGCGTTTTATATTGACGATCTGTCAATTTTCCACTAGTTACATCATCAAACACTGGTAAAGTTGAAGGAATATTATCATATCCGTATATTCTTGCTATTTCTTCAATTAAATCTTCCTTAATTGAAATATCTTTACGACGTGAAGGTACATATACTGTTAAAGTATCGGCATTTTGAATCGTTTTAAATCCTAATTGTTCGAAAATAGCTTTAATCTCATCATTTGATAAATTAAAACCAATTGTTTGATTTACTTTTTCCGCAGTAATATCAATTGGCGTAACAAGTGAACCTAAATCTCCTTGTGCCACTCTATCTTTTAATACTTCACCAGAAGCATAATGTTCAAGTAAATAACAAGCTCTATCGACTGCTTCATTAACAAATTCTGTTGCAATACCTTTTTCAAAACGACTTGAAGACTCACTACGTAAATTCAAACGACGTGATGTGTGACGGATAGATACAGGGTCAAAAATCGCACCTTCTACTACGACATTCATTGTTTGATCAGTCACTTCTGAAAAATCTCCACCCATAACACCAGCTAATGCAATAGGTTCTTTACCATTTGTGATAACGATATCTGTATCAATAAGCGTTCTTTCAGTATCGTCTAATGTTGTCATTGTTTCATTTTCATTCGCTTGACGTACAACGATATCTTTAGAACCCATATGGTCTTGATCAAACATATGAAGTGGTTGACCATATTCAAGTAATACATAGTTAGAAATATCAACTACATTATTAATTGGACGGATACCAGCTTTAATTAAACGTGCTTGCATCCAGATAGGTGATGGTGCAATTCTCACATTTTTAACAACTCTTGCACTGTAATAAGGAACTTTTTCAGGATTATCAACTGTCACTGATAACTCATCTGTTGCTGAAGTTTCAGTTTCGTTAAGCGTTGTGTTTGGTTTAGTCATTTCAGTTTGATATAATGCTGCAACTTCATATGCAGTTCCCACCATACTTAAAGCGTCTGCACGGTTAGGTGTTAAATCAAATTCCATAATTTGATCATTAAGATATAATGCGTCTAATGCATCAGTTCCCGGTGTCACTTCACTAGGAAATACGAAAATTCCATTTTCATAGTCTTTTGGTACAACATTACTTGAGACACCAATTTCTTGTAAGGAACAAATCATACCTTCCGAACGTTCTCCGCGTAATTTGGCACGTTTTATTTTAATACCTCCAGGTAAACGTCCACCTACTTTAGCCACAATCACATATTGATTTTCATCAACATTAGGTGCCCCACAAACAATTTGAACAAGTTCTTCTTCACCTATATCAACTTGACAGATATTCAATTTATCTGCATCTGGATGTTTTTCTTTAGATGTTACATATCCTACTACTACATTTTTAATATCTTTTGAGTAATCTATAATATCTGCTACTTCAATACCCGTACGTGTAATACGCTCAGCTAAGTCTTTAGCAGGTACACCAGCATCTACGTAATCTTTTAACCATTCATTTGAAATCAACATTATGCTTCACCTCTATCTTCTACAGCTTTAAATTGATTAAGGAATCTCACATCATTTGTATAGAAATGACGAATGTCTTCGATTCCGTATTTTAACATTGCTATACGATCTGGCCCCATACCGAATGCAAAGCCAGAATATTCATTTGAATCAAAACCGGCCATTTCTAGAACATTAGGATGTACCATACCTGCACCTAAGATTTCAATCCATCCAGTATGTTTACATACATTACATCCTTTACCTTTACATTTGAAACAAGAGACGTCTACTTCCACTGATGGCTCTGTGAATGGGAAATAACTTGGTCGTAATCGAATTTCACGATCAGCACCAAATAATTTTTTAGCTACTAACTCTAACGTTCCTTTCAAATCACTCATTTTGATATGTTTATCTACTACTAAACCTTCAATTTGTGTAAATTGATGACTATGTGTAGCATCATCTGAATCTCGTCGATACACTTTCCCAGGACAAATAATTTTTACTGGTCCTTGACCGTGACGTTTTTCCATTGTACGTGCTTGCACTGGAGACGTGTGCGTACGCATTAAAATCTCATCTGTAATATAAAAACTATCTTGCATATCTCGGGCTGGATGTGATTTAGGAAGGTTTAAAGCTTCAAAATTATAATAATCTTGTTCTACTTCGTATCCATCAACAATTTCATATCCTAATCCTAGGAATAAATCTTCAATTTCTTCAACCGTTCTAGTTAATGGATGTTTTGAGCCAATATTAATTTGGCGACTAGGTAATGTAACATCAATTGTTTCCTCAGCAAGTTGTTGGTTTAACTTTTCATTTTTTAATAATTCTTGTTTTTCTTCAAGTTCATTTTGAATTGCTTGTCTTAACTCATTTACTTTTTGTCCATAAGCTGGCTTTTCTTCATTTGGTAAATCTTTCATATTTTTCATTAAACCACTTACAGAGCCTTTTTTTCCTAGATACTTTACTTTGACATCTTGTAAAGCACGTTCATCTTGCGCTTCGTTAATATCTACTAAAGCTTGTTGTCTTAATTCTGTCATTGAATCATTTTGAGTCATGACTTACACCTCATACTTTCTATTTATCATAAAATTTACTTTATTAAATTAAAAAAAGACTTTCATCCCTAAATAACTGGGACGAAAGCCTTCCGTGGTACCACCCAAATTTATGCCTAAGCATACACTTGTTAGCATTGTTAACGAAGATGCACTCCGACTTAAATTTCTTTAAGTAACCAAAAAGGTGAAAAAAACTAATGTAAATTGAAGTAAGTTTCAGTCACGCTTACTTTCCCTGTGCAATTAATCATTTAGTTTACGTCTTTTTATCGGTTTATATTTATCTTTAATAAACATATTATTTTAATTTTGTATACAATTAAGTATAGTCGATTTTAAATCAAAAGGTCAACCTTTCAAATGATAAAGCAAAATACTTCCAGCAATCGCCACGTTTAAACTTTCCGCTTTGCCGTATATAGGTATAATAAGATTCTGCGAGGTATGTGCTAATAATTCTTTATTAACACCTTCTCCTTCATTACCAAGTAATAAGGCAAATGTGTCTTGCGATTCGATGTTTTTATAGGACACAGCATTTTCTAAGGCTGTACCATATACTGGGCCATCAAATTGTTCAATAAATTTATTTAATTCTGTTGTGACAATAGGAATATGAAATACACTTCCTTGACTGGCTCTCATTACTTTATCTTGGTATGCGTCTGCTGTACCTTTTTCCATTACAATCATATCTATACCCGCAGCATCTGCTGTACGAATTAACGTGCCTAAGTTACCAGGATCTTGTATACGATCAAGTAATAACACTTGTTTCGCTTTTGAGATATCATGTTTAGGTTTTTCAATGACTGCAAAAAAACCTTGCGGTGTAATAGTCCCTGATAATGATTCAGCCACTTTCATATTAATTTCGTAAGCTTCTTTTGCATACTCTAAAAGTCTAGAATCTGTTCTTTCTGGCTCAATTACAAATAATTGTTTAATCATCATATTACTTTTAAATGCTTCATCAATTAAATGTATGCCTTCGATGAGAGCTAATCCTGTTTTATCGCGTTCTTTTTTCTTTTTAAGTTTATTTGCTAATTTAATTTTATTATTTTGTGTTGAAGTAATTTGTTCCATAATAGTCTCTCCAAATTATTTTTGATAGCAATGGTATAAATTGAGATAATATAAAAAAAGAGTGGGATAGAATTCATAATGAATTCGTATTCCACCTTTTTTAAATAGATATAAATTATTTAGAAACGACTTCTTCACCATTGTAAGAACCACAGTTTTTACATACGCGGTGAGATAATTTGTACTCGCCACAGTTTGGGCATTCAGTCATACCAGGTACTGAAATTTTGAAATGAGTACGACGTTTATTTTTTCTAGTTTTAGACGTTCTTCTTTTTGGTACTGCCATGATATATCCTCCTTAATATTAAAACACATAATCTCAAGTATTCGGTCATTTAATTATTATACTATAAATTAAATTAACCTGCTATTACTCTTTATCATATAACTGTTGTAATTTTTGAAGCCTAGGATCAACTTGGCGTGTTTGGGAATCGTCGTTATCTTTAGAGTGCTCAAGCTCAAGCGCTTGTTCTTCATCAATAACTTCCCAACCGTTACCTTCTGTAAGCATTTGATCACTATTCTCAGAAAATGCACGCATTGGCTTCTCAATAATAACCAATTCTTTAGCAATATCTCGGATATTAATCATACCATCTGTAGCAAGATGATAATGTTCATCTTCATCTACTTCTTCATCGGTATAACTATTATAACCTTCTAAATCAAATATTTCGGAAGTTCTGACATCAAGTGGCACATCTACAGGCACTAATGTACGAGCACAAGGCATAGTATACGTACCAGTAACATGCATATCTGCTATCACTTCATTTGATTTTATGGTTAATTCACCTTCGATATTCATCTCTGATAAATCAATCAGACCTAAAGGTTCTATTAAATCGTCAAAGTTCGCCTTTTCATTGAATTCAAAAGGTTTACCTTGATATTTTCTCAATTGCGTTATTGACCATTTCATATGGCTTCACCTCTAACAAACACAAAATTTATTTTAACTTTACTATTATAAGTTGTCAAGATTTTTTCTTAACATCTTATTATCTGTTACAATACTAATAATGAATACTGAAAGGACGAATTGCAAATGAAAAGTGTTGGATTGATTACAGAGTATAATCCATTTCATAACGGTCATGCTTATCATGCGCAACAAGCTAAAGTACAGTCCGATGCAGAGATCTCTATTGCAATCATGAGTGGTAATTTCGTTATGAGAGGTGAACCTGCTATTTATAACAAATTCCTACGTACACAAATGGCACTTTCCAATGTCGATTTAGTTGTTGAGTTACCCCTTATCGCTAGTCTTTCTTCAAGTGATTATTTTGCACAAATAGCTGTTCAAGTTGCTCGTTATCTAGATGTTAATACTATTGCTTTTGGAAGTGAAACACCTGATATAACTCGCCTTAAAAACGTTGCAAATGAAATAATCAATTTAGAACATAGTTCAACTTTTAATCAAAAAGTAAAAGAAGGTAGTAATTATGCAAAAATTATAAATGATTTAATTAGCGATAATACTTTACTGAAAATGCCTAATAATATTTTAGCAATCACTTACTTAAAAGCTATACAACAATTTGCACCTCACATGAAAGGACTTGCTATCCAACGTGTGCATGCTCATCATCATGATGCGACAATTGAAACATCATCCTTTGCAAGTGGTTCTGCAATTAGGCAGTCGTTAATCACTCAAGAAACTCAGTGGACTACAGTTGTTCCCTCTTCAATTCAATCACTGTATACAACACCTCATTTAACTAAAGAGGATACATTTAGCTTGATTAAATATCATATCTTAAGTCATTCAATTCATGAAATGGCTCATATATACACTATATCTGAAGGACTAGAACATCGATTAAAAAAATATATCAATCAAGCCACTTCTTTTGAATCCTTTATGTCTTTACTGAAGACAAAACGCTTTACCTATACTCATTTACAACGCATACTTATGCAAATTCTTTTAAATGTAAAAAAAGAAGATTCTATTCAATCCATTTCAGCTGTAAGAATTTTAGGAATGAATCGTCGCGGACAAAGTTATCTCAAACAATTAAAAACCAAATTTCCAGAGCGTCAATTCATCACTAATATTAATAAAACATCTGCTCATTTTTTTAAAAATGAAATTAAATCTACCGATATTTATAACTTATTATCAGGTCAACAGAAAAATGATTTTAATACCCCTGTAATTAGATTAAATAATTGAATTAAAGCGTATGGAACATTTCATTTCTGTTCTATACGCTAATTTTTTAATCTTCAAATTTTTCTTTTAATGCTCTTTCAACATGCCTAGGTACGAAATCTGAAATATCTGCCTTATATTGAGCCACTTCTTTCACAACACTTGAACTGATAAATGAATAGTTTGTACTTGTCATCATATACATTGTTTCTACATTACTATTTAATTTTTTATTCATTGAAGTTAAACGTAATTCATATTCAAAATCACTCACTGCTCTTAAGCCACGAATAATTGTTTTAGCGCCTATTTTATCACAAAAATCGACAAGTAATCCATTAAAATTATGTACTTTCACATTTGGCAAATGTTTTACAGATTCACGTATTAATTCCATACGTTCTTCAATAGAAAATGTACCTGCTTTACTACTATTTTTTAATATACATACATGAAGTTCATCAAATCGATCAGAACTTCTTTCTATAATATCTAAATGCCCATAAGTAATAGGATCAAAACTACCTGGAATGACTGCTTTTGTCTTAGTCATTGTGTTCTCCTTTTTTTAATAACAAAGTATCTGTTAAACCGTAATGATATTGCTTAATTACTTCAAAATCATATGTATTGATTTTTTCTTGATTACTAAACTCACAAATGATAATACCATGTTCTTTTAATAAATTAAACTTAGAAATTTGATCTAGAGCCTTATCTATTAGCCCTTTATTATAAGGAGGGTCTAAAAAAATGAAATCAAATTGAATGTCTCTTTTATTGATAGCCTTTAACGCTCTATCTGCATTATTTTTATATACTTCAGATTGTTCCTCTAAATTTAATTGTTTCAAGTTAGCTTGGATCACTTTAACTGCTTTAAAGTTTTGGTCTACAAATATAACTTTATCCATACCTCTAGAAAGTGCTTCAATTCCTAAAGCACCACTACCAGCAAATAAGTCTAAACCTAAGCCGTATACTTCATGTAAACTGTTAAAAATACCTTCTTTAACTTTATCCATTGTTGGACGTGTATTACGTCCTTCTAAACTCTCTAGTGGTTTACTTTTATGTTTTCCAGCAATGACTCTCATTTTGACTTACACTTCCATTTCATTCATTTATTTACTATAATTTATTTTGAAAAAGGAGAATTAAATATTTATGAAACAATCATTTATTATTTTAGGAGAAGGACTTACAGATTTATTCGAATTTCTTACTCTTATTGAATATAATCATGCAAGAATAGACAAGGTTGTCTATTTCCATACACCACAGTCAGACAAACAATTATCATCAGTCGCAATTATTATGAATCCTACGACCGGTAAACAATTTCAAGCCATATATATGATGTTAAACGCTTTAAAATATCCTTACCCAAATAGTAATAAAAAATTTGAGATGATTAATGAACAAGCTCAATCGTATGATATTCCTATTGTCGGCATTGATGTTCAACCGCCAAATGCATTTCATACGAATGATTTATATTTTAAATATTTAATTAGCGTACTTCGTTTACAAAATTGGATCCCACCGATGCAATAACAATGTTTAAATACATCTTAAAGCTTTTCATGCTTTTCTTTATCATATGTTTTTTTCAAGTTTTTATAAGGGGATCCATCAATATGTAAAACATATTTTAATTTCATTAATTTCTGGAGAATATCGTCTACTTCATGTTCATTAACATACATTACTACATACTTTCGAGGTTTATTAGTATAAACGATATGTCCATATTTACGTATCTGTCTTTCATGTTTAATATGCTTTAAGTAAATAATTAAGCTAACTCTTGGAATCAATTCCATATTATTTCACTCACTCCATTTATTATGCATAATTACTATACCATGACTAATAATTTTATAAAATACATTCAATATCTCAACACTTAACTTTCGAAAAATATTTCTTTAATTATTAATTTTAAATGAACTTTAGGAGGTTATACCTTGAAACACATTAAGAAGAATTTTTTTAATTTGGGTATCACTAGTATGGGTATACTAAGCAGTTTATTACTTTTAAAAAGAAATCAAAAGCCTAAAATGCTTAAAGACATACCTTACTTTTTTAATGGACCAGCACCTTATATTTTTGCACATAGAGGTGGAATGTCAGTTCGACCAGAACAAACACAATTAGCTTTCGATAATGCTGTTGATTATGGTTTAGATGGCTTTGAAACAGATGTGAGACTAACTAAAGATGAAGAATTGATTGTTTTTCACGATGCTACAGTCGACCGTACTACTAATGGTTCAGGAAAAGTATGTGATTACACATTAAAAGAATTAAAAAAATTAGATGCAGGATTTCATTTTACTGATATCAATGGTCGCCATATTTATAGAGGTCATCAACAAGCTAAAATTTTAACTTTCGATGAACTTTTAGAAATGTATCCTAGCAAATATATCAATGTAGATTTAAAAGATACTCCAAGTAGTTATGAAGGAGCTATTGCGCCTAAAAAAATGTATGATATTATAAAGCATCATCATGCTGAGAAACGTGTACTTGTAACAAGTTTCCATAAAAAACAAAATGAACGTTTTAGAGCAATAAGCAATGGAGAAATAGCTACTGGTGCAAGTCAACATGAAGTGACTGAAGGTGTGATTAAGTTTATTTTAGGACTAGGTTATCATTATCATCCTCAAGCTGACACATTTCAAATGCCTATAAAATTCAAAGGTATCCCATTATCATCAACTCATTTTATTCAATGGCTTAACTTATTAAATATTGTGCCAGGTTATTATGGCATCAATAGTGTTGACTTAATGTATGATTTGTATCAAAAAGGTGTCCACACCATTGTTACTGACCGTCCTGATTTAGGTAAACAATTTAAATCACTACTAAAACAACATACCTCAAATTAAATACACTCATTCTATATAAAATTAAAATATATACATAAAAGAATCTGGGACATACATCATAGTTGTCTCAGATTCTTTTAATATATTAATCTTCAATAATTAAAGTAAAAATATGCTGACATCTCATTTTGCAACTCAACCTCTGATTTACTAGATTTTATTTTTAATTATAAACGACAATTACATGTACCTCCTGAGGCGCAGCCTTTAGAATCCGTTTTAAAAAATGGATTACCCACTTCAATCTTTACATTTTCTGACACAGATAATGCGATTGTAGTCAACACTTCATCTATTAAATTTTGTAATTGTACTTCCTTAGATTTGTAATCCATTACATTAGGCAACATTTCATAAGCTCGCTTACGTCGACGTGTATCTAACATTACATTTTGATAATCTGGGTGATATCTACCAAAGCGCATCACTTCATCATAACGTTCTTTTGATTTTAAAAAAGCTTGATACAGTAAATGTGCTTCATCATCTTGTTTAAGTGTTTTTTGAGCTTCTCTATAATTAAAATACACTTTTGATTGTACAATCATGTCTGATAAATCTTCAATTTCATCTAAAATTGATAATGTTTCCTCTGTATACATTATCGGTCACCTCACAACCTATTTTTGTACAAAAATAAGTGAATAATAATTTCTCATTACTTCTCCACCCATTTCATTATACTTTTTATTTAACATTCTTGAACGGTGTATATCCGAATTCATCCAACTATGAATTAATGTAGGCACGTCATCAAAATCATAGCCCACATTTTGACTTGTAGCTATAAAGTCAATGTTTTCGTTACCAAGTTGGCTCTTAAGGGCTTCTTCTGTAAATTCAACATCTTCTGTACCAGTTGCTTCATATAAATTTGCTGAAGCAATATGTGAAATGTCTGAATTTACTTTCAATGGTGGAATATGTTTTAAATCTCTCATTTGATTAGTAATTTCATAGAGAGTTATCAATTGATTTGGGCTTTGTTCATATGGTAATGAATCTTTATTATTTCTGTCATTATTAAATTTATCATCTGAAATATCTTCTTCATCTGTTAATTGATAAGGTTTTATAAATGCTAATAGTTCTTTATCTAGATATCGAATACCCATAATTCGATTTGATTGTTGATCCACATAAACTTGAGCATAAATATTACCATATTTAATTAGAGTTTGAGTTTTAATATCTTCATCTGATAACTCAAAATTATATTGTTTTCCATTCACTTTAAAAGAGGGGTCAGGATTAATACTAGTTTTTTCAAATATATGTGAAGCATTTTCATTGATTTTTAATGATCCGGTTTGAGCTTTTTCTCCAGTAGCATAAACAGATTTAATTTCATCATGTTTTGTAGTAACAATATAATATTGTTGTTTTCTCTTAAATATATAATCAGTATATCCGCCTTTAACAGGATATGTACGATTTGCTTGTCCATATTTATTTGTAAGATAATTAATATCTTTACCTATCCAAGTACCTATCCCATTTTTGGGAGCAGGATTTTCAGTCTGTTTTTTCACGGAATGTGATACTTGATTTGAATGACTTATTTTATTGTTGTTATTAGGATTTTCAAGAACATCAAATTTTAATCTTGGTGAGTAAAATAAATAAATTAAAAATGTAATTAAAAATACGACTCCTAAAACTTTGATTACTAACTTAGTCATTGCTCCCCCACCTCTTTAGAATTATATATATTGTACAAAATAACTATTTTAACAATCAAGCCATTCTTTTTTTCTAAACTCCAAATTTATTAATTAAACTACATTATACCTATTTACAAATAAAATAAACAATTAATATTAAAACATAATTTATACTAAACAATTTGATCATCGACTGCCAAAATATTAAAAATACCTGAGACACTCATTATGTCCCAGGCTATTCTTTAAAATATTCAATATTGTTATAAACCTAGTGTGGCTTTAATCACCGATGTAGTTTCTCCACCTGGATAAATTACATATAGTAATAAGTATACTGCCACACCTGTAATACCAGTAAAGAACCATATAATTGAAGCGACAGGTCCGATTCTTCTATGCCATTTAAATTTATCTTTAAATGCAGTAATAATTTGAACTAATCCTAATACGCCACCAATCGTAGCAAGATTAATGTGGAAGATTAAGAATATCTTATAATATGTTCTAACAGAATCTGGACCACCAAAATCTGTATTACCTATAAATATCGTTCGAGTTGCGTAAATTATAAAAAACGTTAATGCGAAAAATGCTGCCCATAACATAACTTTTTTGTGAGTATTAACATGACGATGAGCAATTTGCCACCATCCTATTGCTACTAAAATAGCACTAATTACGATACAGCTTGTACTAATAGTTGGTAGAATTGGTAAACTCATATGTTCCATCCTTATTTAACTTAGATATTTTAAATCATTTTTATTAAAGAGATGACAACAACTAATGCAAAGAATACTACTAAATAATTTAGTGAATAGATAAACATTTTTGTTGCCCACTTAGTTTGATCAGTATTTTTCTTAAATGTTGTTAAACCTATAAAAATCCATCCAAGATTTAATAAAGTTGCTAATACAACAAACGTAGTGCCTAAACTAGATAATAAGAACGGTAATGGTAATAAAAATACTAACCAAATAAACATACTTACTCTTGTACGTTTAAAGCCTTTTACTGAAGGTAACATAGGAATATTTGCTAATGAATATTCATCACTACGTTTAATAGCTAAAGCATAGAAATGAATAGGCTGCCAACAAAAGACAACTAAAAATAAAGCAAAAGCTACAAGACTTATTTGTCCATCAATAGCTGTCCATCCAATTAAAGGTGGCACAGCACCTGGAAAACTTCCTACTACTGTGTTCCAAGTCGTATGTCTTTTAGACCAGATTGAATAATATGATACATATCCTACTATACCAAAAAGTCCTAAAACACCTGATGGCACATTTAATAAGAATAAACATGCTTCTCCTACTAACATCATACCAAAACTTAACATTAATAAATGTTTATCTGAAATTCTATCGTTTACTGTTGGTCTACTTTGTTTACTTGGCATAATTTTATCGATATCTTGATCATAATAATTATTTAATGCACAAGCACCACCCATAATTAATGTCGAACCTATCAACATTAATAGGATTTGAGGTATTGACGATAGGAAGGAATGATTTGTCATTACAATAGCTAACCAAGCGCCTGCAAAAGCAGGAATTAGGTTACCCTGTACCAAGCCCATTTTAATAATTTGTTGTAGTTCTTTAAAAGACACTCTACTTGACGGCTGTGATAAAGTGTGTTCTTTACTCATGGTTCCCCTCCTTAAAATTTTCATATAGTACTATGATATAATAATTACTTATAAAAGGCTAGGTTATATCTATTTAAATTGTGACACTTTAACGACTTCCTGTCTCACTAATTTTTTGTCTTTAATTATTGTAGTATAATAGTTGTAATATTTATAATTATATCTTTTATATTAAAATCAGAGCATAAATGGATATCATATTACAAAATATTTTAAATTAATGATGGGGTGTTTAAACTTGTTTAACAAACGAAACCTTAAATGGTTATCAATCGTAGCAACAATTATTATGGCATTGGTACAACTTGGGGGCGCCTTAGTAACTAAGACGGGCTCTGAAGATGGCTGTGGTGCTTCATGGCCTTTATGTCACGGCGCTTTATTACCTCAGAATTTGCCAATTGCTACAATCATTGAATTGAGTCACCGAGCTGTATCAGGTTTATCATTAATTGTTGTGTTATGGTTGGCCATCACAGCTTGGAAAAATATAGGATACATAAAAGAGGTTAAACCTTTAGCAATTATTAGTGTCGCTTTCCTATTAATTCAAGCCTTAATTGGCGCAGCAGCTGTTATTTGGCAACAAAATTCTTACGTTTTAGCCTTACATTTTGGAATTTCATTAATTAGTTTTTCTTCTGTGTTCGTATTAATGCTTATTATTTTTGAAGTGGATAAAAAATATGAGGCTGATGAATTATTTATAAAAAAACCATTGCGCAATCTTACTTGGATTATGACGGGCGTTGTTTATGTCACTATTTACACTGGTGCTTTGGTTCGCCACGCTAAAGCAAGTTTAGCATATGGAAGCTGGCCATTGCCGTTTAATAATTTAGTACCCCATACTGAGCAAGATTGGGTACAATTTGCACATCGCGGTATGGCATTTATCACTTTTTGTTGGATTATGATTACATTTATTCATGCCATCAAAAATTATTCTGAAAACCGTACAATTAGATATGGCTATACTGCTGCATTTATTTTAATTATTTTACAAGTGATTACGGGTGCATTGTCTGTAATCACACATGTTAATTTAATTATTGCATTGCTACACGCACTTTGTATTACTATACTTTTTGGCTTAATCGCTTACTTTATTTTACTCATGCTTCGTTCAATTAGAAGTGAAAAATCAAAAATCAAATAAAGTTTTAAAAGACATGTTAGAGTTATTGTAAAACATGGAATCTCTAACGTGTTTTTTATGCAAAAAAGCATAAGATAGAATGTCATTTAACTTTCTATCTTATGCTTTTAAACTTTTTAATACCTACTCAGATTTTTCAATTTCGATTAATAAATCTCCCGTTGCAATAGCATCACCATTTCCAACAGTAACTTTTTTAATCACTCCATTAAATGGAGCTTGAATTGTTGTTTCCATTTTCATGGCTTCAGTGATTAATAGTGGTTGATTTACTTTAACCTCATCACCTACTGAAACTTTAACTTCAGTCACACTTCCTGGCATTTGAGCTCCTATATGATTTGGATTTGTTTTATCTGCTTTAGGTTTTACATTCGCATTTGTTTTTATGTTTTCATCTTTAATCGTAATACGACGAGCTTGACCATTCATCACGTAATAAATTGTTCGATTACCCTTTTCATCTGCTTCACTAATTGTTTCAAGTTTAATAATTAAACGTTTTCCGTTTTCAATTTCAATTTCTACAGTCTCACCGTTACGCATACCAAAGAAGAATGTCGGTGTATCAAGTAATGATAAGTTACCATATTGTTGTCTAGTTTGAATAAATTGATCAAATACTTTTGGATAAAGTACATAACTTATAATATCTTGCTCAGTCACTTCACCATAATTTTTATCTTGTAATTGTTCTCGTATTTCATCAAAATCTACTGGTTTTAAATATTCTCCTGGACGTTCAGTTAGCGGTTGTTGACCTTTTAAAATAATATCCTGCAATTGTTTATTAAAGCCATTTACTGGTTGACCAATCTCACCTTTAAAGTATGACACTACTGATTCAGGAAAATCTAATTTATAACCTTGTTCAATAATAGATTGTTCATCTAAATCATTTTGTACCATATATAACGCCATATCTCCTACCACTTTTGAAGATGGTGTCACTTTAACAATATCTCCAAACAAGAAATTAACACGACGATACATATCTTTGACTTCATTAAAACGTTCACCAAGACCTAAACTTTTAGCTTGTTGACTTAAATTAGAGTATTGACCACCTGGCATTTCATGTTGATAAATTTCTGTATTAGGTGACTTAATATCACTTTCAAAGTCAACGTAGTATGGGCGAACAGTACTCCAATAGTGACTTAGTTCTTCTAAACCTTGAATATCTGTACGCATATTTCGTTTAAACCCATCTAATGCATAATATAAGGAGTTCACACTTGGTTGACTTGTTAAGCCACTCATCGATGCAATAGCTGTATCGATAATATCTACACCAGCATCGATGGCTTGTTTGTAGGTTAATAAACCATTTCCACTTGTATCATGTGTATGTAAATGTATTGGTAAATTAACTGCAGCTTTTAATTCTCCAACCAGTTCATATGCTGCTCTAGGTTTTAATAAGCCAGCCATATCTTTAATTGCTAAAATATGGAAACCTTCACGTTCTAATTCCTTAGCTAATTTAACATAGTAATCTAAAGTGAACACATTTGAACGTTCTGAGTTTAAAATATCCCCTGTGTAACAAATAGTACCCTCTGAAATTTTACCTGCTTTTTGTACCGCTTCATTTGCCACTTTCATTTGATCTACCCAGTTTAATGAGTCGAAAATACGGAAAACATCTACACCTGCTTTAGCACTTTCATCTACAAATTTTTGAATTACATTATCAGGATAATTCTTATAACCCACAGCATTTGAAGCTCTTAATAACATTTGGAATAATACATTTGGAATCGCTTTTCTAAGTTTTTCTAAACGCTCCCAAGGATTTTCTTTTAAGAAGTTGTATGCCACATCAAAAGTAGCGCCTCCCCACATTTCTAAAGAAAAACTATCTTTAAATACTTCAGCAGTTTTAGAAGCTATATTTAACATATCTTTTGTACGTACACGCGTAGCAAGTAAAGATTGATGCGCATCACGGAATGTCGTATCAGTAATTAAAACATCATCTTGTGCTTTAACCCAATCTGCAACTCCACTAGGGCCTTTTTCATCTAGTAATTGTTTTGTACCATATAGATGTTGAATTTTCTTTTTTGAAACTTGCGGAATCGAAGTTGACTCATAGTCTGGCTTCGTACGTTTTTCGACATTCGGAAAACCATTAATGGTTACATTCCCAATGTATTCTAATGTTTTAGTACCACGGTCTAATGTAGGTGCAATATCGAATAATTCCGGTGTTTCTTCAATAAATTTTGTTGTATAATCTCCACTTCGGAATTTTTCATTACGCATAACGTTAACTAAAAACGGAATATTTGTTTTTACACCACGAATACGCATTTCTCGTAAAGAGCGTTCCATTTTTTCTTCAGCTTGTTTAAAAGTAATGGCATGAGTAGATAATTTCACTAATAGTGAGTCATAGTAAGGCGAAATTTCAGCGCCTTGGAAACCATCTCCTGCATCTAAACGTACACCAAAACCACCACTTGAACGATAAGCAATAATCGTACCAGAATCTGGCATAAAATCATTTGTAGGATCTTCGGTAGTGATACGACATTGAATAGCATAACCAAGTGTTTGGATTTCTTCTTGAGGAGGTAAAGCGATACGTTTGTCAAATAGACTTGCTCCATCTGCTACTAAAATTTGAGTTTTAACGATATCAATTCCTGTAATCATTTCTGTAATCGTATGCTCTACCTGAACACGTGGATTGACTTCAATGAAAAAGAATTCATCGCCAGATACTAAAAATTCCACTGTTCCAGCGTTAACATATTTGATATTTTTCATTAATTGTAATGCAGACTGACAAATACGTTCTCTTAATTCATCAGGTAAGCCTACAGATGGTGCTACCTCAACTACCTTTTGATGACGACGTTGTACAGAACAATCACGCTCATATAGATGAACAATATTACCATATTCATCTCCAATAACTTGAACTTCAATATGTTTGGGATTATCGATGTATCTTTCGATATATACTTCACTATTACCAAATGATTTTTGTGCTTCAGATTTCGCACGATGAAACGCATCTTCTAATTCACTTTCTTCGCGAACAATACGCATACCTTTTCCACCACCACCACTTGTGGCTTTAATCATCAGTGGGAATCCTGCTTCTTTAGCAAATGCCTTTGCTGCATCAAAATTTTCAATTGGTCCATCTGTTCCTGGTATAACTGGTAAATTTGCTTTAATTGCAGTTGTTCTTGCTTTTACTTTATCACCAAACATATCTAAATGGTCTAGGTGAGGACCAATAAATGTTATGCCCTCTTCATTACAACGTCTTGCAAATTCTTCATTTTCACTTAAAAAGCCATAACCAGGATGTATTGCATCTACATTCGCACGTTTTGCTACTTCAATAATACGTTCAATATTTAAATAACTTTCGGCTGGTCCTAAATCTTTTCCCACTAAATATGATTCATCGGCTTTATATCTATGTAATGAATTTTTGTCTTCGTTTGAATAAATTGCTACTGTTTGAACATTTAATTCTGTTGCTGCTCTAAAAATTCTAATTGCAATTTCACCACGATTGGCTACTAATAATTTTTTTATATGATTCAAAGAAGAAACACCCCTTTATATTTTGAATATTCTAACTAATTAGATAATAAAATTTTATCTTAAAATACATGAGAAAGCTAATACTTTTTTACATACAATTTATAAAATGAAAATATAGTAAATAGGTTAGCTTAATCACTATTTTAAAATGTAATCATTAATAATTATTATACTTAATAACTTTATATTATCATTTATAGTTTGAAGACGCTACTGTAGACTAGTAATCCTTTAACTTGTCACATAAATGTAAAAAGAGTGGAAGCAAATTTTTTAATTCTTGCTTCCACTCTTAATAATGTTAGTTACATATTTACATCTATCATTAAATGATTTTAATATTGTCTAGGAATATCCACTTTTGTTTTTTTATTTTTTATTGCTCTTTTTTCTTCAACTTTAATTTGTCTTGCTACTAACAATAATAATCCCATAGCAATACTTAAGCTGATCATTGATGAACCACCAAAACTTATAAATGGAAGAGGAACCCCTGTAAGAGGAATCGTAGCTGATATACCTCCTAAATTTACGAACGTTTGACTACCAATATAACTCGCTACACCAACACATATTAATTTATAAAAATATGAAGATGTTTTAGTGGCTAATATAAATGCACGGAATACAATAAAAAATAATAATCCTATTACTAATAAGGCACCAATCAGTCCTAATTCTTCACAAATTACTGCGAAAATAAAATCTGTATGCGCTTCTGGAAGATAGCCAAGTTTCATGATTCCATTACCTAATCCTCGACCAAATAATCCTCCATTTCCGATTGCCATTAATGAATTGGATAAATGATACCCAGTTCCAGAAGAAGAACTAAAAGGATCGTAAATTGTACTAAAACGTGCCTTTAAATATTCTGGCATCATTCCAGTGAAAATAAAGAACCCAGCAATAAGAATAAATCCAAGAATAATATATAAAATAGGTCCTTTTACTATTTTCTTAGCACCTATACCTACGAATAAAAACATTGCTAATATAATAATTAATGTTAATAATGTTTGTCCAATATCTCCTTGTAAAAGTACTAAACCTAAACAAAGGATAATTAAAATAATTGGCCCTTTGATAATTCTTAAATTACCTCTTAACTGCGGTAATTTTTTACTTAATACATAAGAAATATAAAGAATTAAAGCAATTTTTAGCAACTCTGAAGCTTGTAAATTCATAAATCCTAAGTCAAGCCAACTTTTTGAACCATTAATATTTTTACCTACCAATAATGTTAAAAATAAAAGGACAAAGATGATAATCATAATCCACTGTTGAACTTTTGATTGTTTAAAGACTTTTATATTCATCATAAATGAAATAAAAAAAACAATAATGAAACTCATGATAACATAAATTAATTGTCTGTTATAAAAATATGTACCTGAAACCTCAACGCCACCTGTTAACGTTCCTTTAGTAGCTGCCACCATACTGGCACTATAAACCATCACTAAACCTATAAAACACAAAATAACATATGAAATTAATAATGGATAATCGATAAACTTAGAGGTTCTACCTATGTATCGAAATATATTTTTTAAATTATTCATAAAAAAGATCATCCAATTCTAAAAATTTAAACTATATATGCTCATTAAAACGATTTATCAAATTAAATTCTGTCTAAACTATTATATACTTTGTAATTATTAATTAACAAACATAAACGTAAAAAATAAAATAAAAGGACTGAAAATATTATTTACATAACATTTCAGTCACTATCATAAATTATTACATCTATTAATTCTTGCTCATTATAACACTTTCATATTCAAAGCATTAGACTTAGAGTTATACGTTTGTGAATGCTTCATGCAATTTAGATAATTCTTTTTCTAAACGAAGCATTAAATTTTTACCGTCTTCTTTATCAACTAAACCAAGTTTCACAGCAAAGTCTACTTCTTTTTGTAAACCAAACATTTGTGTGTCGAGAACCTCTTCATATAGTGGGCAAGATGGCATAGTTAAATTATCCATTTGAACCTTAATTAAATGCAAGATTCGGTCAGCATCTTGATTTAATTGCTCATAAGCTGCACTATTTATGTTCATTTGCTTCGGCATCACATTCTCCCCCTATCATTAAATATCTTCATATCAGAAGTTTATCCTACTACCTTTTAAAAAGCAAGTTTATTCAATAAACCCTTCATTTTAAATATGATAAAATAATGGTTAGATTGAAACTAGGGAGTGGGCAAGATGATTCAAATTAAAGGAGACGTCAAATTTCCTATTACTTTAGATAGTACAACATGGATTTTTGATGATAGAAAAGTAAAAATAGAAGATATTGAAAACGGTATTTTTGAAGGAACTAAACCTATTAAATTTGAAGATAACCGCGAATGGAATAGGGCTATTTTAGAAGGACAAACCAATCCTCCTACATTAAACTCTGAAATTAAGTATCGTAAACGTGCTGTATTAGAAGATTCATTTGCAATAAATATGACACCATTTTTTAAAAATGCAGAGCCTTTAGAAAGTGCAACTACAATTAAACTTTCAAATGATACATCTTCAATTGAAATTCCATTAGAATTATTACCTTATCTATTTTTCCAATTTGCTAAAGATGGTAAGCGATTGTACGATGATAATTCAGTAGATAGCTTTGTTTATAATCCCGAGGAGAACGCCTATTCATATCACTTTAAATATGTAACTCGTATTGAGGTGATTTAAGTTGCGAGAAGTACAATGTATTATTTGTGATACTAAGGTCTTAATTGATGAACGTACAGTTGAAGCTAAACGTCTACGTAATAATCCAATTAAAACATTCATGTGTAGTGACTGTAAAAGTCGATTAGACACACCTAGACAACGACCAAATGAAAATCGTAAATTTAATCTCCATTTTCCAAATGAAAACTTATAGTATACTTTTCAATAATAAAAAGACGCAACATCAAATTTGATGTTGCGTCTTTTTATTAGTTTTATTGATCTTGCATCATTTGTTTTACACGTTTCGCTTCTTTTTCACGTGCAGCTTTATTTAAAATTTTCTTTCTTAAACGGATACTTTGAGGCGTTACTTCAACCAATTCATCATCATTAATATATTCTAATGCTTCTTCTAACGTTAAAATTCTTGGACGATTCATTGTTTGAGTTTGATCTTTTGTTGCTGAACGTACGTTAGTTTGATGTTTAGCTTTAGTAATATTAACTGTTAAGTCGTTTTCACGGTTATGTTCTCCTACAATCATACCTTCATAAACTTCAGTACCTGGTTCCATGAAGTTTACACCTCGGTCCTCTAGACCAATGATGGCATAGGCTGTTGCTTGTCCTTGATCCATTGAAATTAATGCACCATTACGACGGCCACCAATTTGTGCTTTAACACGAGGTCTAAATTCTTCAAATGTATGATTAATAATGCCATAACCACGTGTCATAGACATAAATTCAGTTGTATATCCAATCATACCACGTGCAGGTACCATAAAGATTAAACGTGTTAATCCATTATCAGTTGTTAACATGTCTAACATTTCACCTTTACGCGCACCAAGTGATTCAATCACTGCTCCAGCATTTTCAGATGGAACTTCACATTGAACACGTTCAAATGGTTCACTTAATACACCATCAATTTCACGTAAAATAACTTGAGGTTTAGAAACTTGAAGTTCAAACCCTTCACGTCTCATATTCTCAATTAAAATAGATAAGTGCAACTCTCCACGGCCAGCTACAATCCACGTATCTGGAGAATCTGTTGGTGTAACTTTTAAAGATACATCTGTTTCAAGTTGTTGATCTAACCGTTCTTGGATTTGACGAGCAGTTACAAAATCACCTTCACGACCAGCAAATGGTGAATTATTTACTTTGAATGTCATTTCAAGTGTAGGTTCATCAATACGCAATACTGGTAACGCTTCTTGATGATCATGTGGTGTAACTGTTTCACCTACGTTGATATCTTCCATTCCTGATACAGCAATTAAATCTCCCGCTTGTGCTTCTTCAATTTCTTCACGTTTTAAACCAAAGAAACCAAAGATTTTTGTTACACGGAAGTTTTTCACTGTACCATCTAATTTAATAAGCGATACATTATCGCCGACACGCATTTTACCTCTAAATACACGACCAATACCAATACGACCAACGTAATCATTATAGTCTAATAATGCTACTTGGAATTGTAGTGGTTCATCACTGTTATCAATTGGAGCAGGCACGTAATCAAGAATTGTTTCATATAAAGACTGCATGTTTTCATCTTGTTTTTCAGGATCAAGACTCGCTGTTCCATTTACAGCTGATGCATAAACAACTGGGAAATCAAGTTGTTCATCATTTGCTTCAAGTTCAATAAATAAATCTAATACTTCATCTACTACCGCTTCTGGTCTAGCAGAAGGTTTATCAATTTTATTAACTACTACAACAGGTTTTAAATTTTGTTCTAATGCTTTTTTTAGTACGAAACGTGTTTGTGGCATCGTACCTTCGTAGGCATCTACAACAAGTACAACACCATCTACCATTTTCATGATACGTTCAACTTCACCACCAAAGTCAGCATGCCCTGGTGTATCTAAGATGTTAATTCTTGTACCTTTATAATTTATCGCAGTATTTTTAGCAAGAATTGTAATACCACGTTCTCTTTCTAAGTCATTAGAGTCCATTGCTCTTTCATCAACATGCTCATTTTCTCTGAAGATTCCAGATTGTTTAAGCAATTCGTCAACTAGTGTTGTTTTACCATGGTCGACGTGAGCAATAATTGCAATATTACGAACATCTTCTCTTCTATTAGTCATTTTATAATATCCTTTCTTGAGTAAATTCCCACTTTTAATTGCAACTTTTTTATTATATCATAATATTAACAAAAGATAACTAAAAGGTGGGGATGGGGATGGAAAAACCAAAATCTAAAGGTATATTCTGGATACTTTCTATTGTAGCAGTTATATTTTTAGTGCTCTTTAGTTTCAGCGTGGGTGCCGGAAGTATTCCAATGATGATTTTAACATTTATTCTTTTCATTGCAACGTTTGGCGCCGGATTTACGCTTAAGAAAAAGTATCGTGAAAACAATTGGCTATAATCAACCATTAAGATATATAAAGCTTGAGATATTTTTGTCTCAAGCTTTTTTTATTGAAATAAGATTTTTTATTTTTTAAAGCGTTGATGTAAATCTATTAAAGTAGCCGTATTAGGTGCTAGATAAATTTCTAATATTTCTTTATGAATATTTGAATTTCCTACTAATACTGAATTCGCACTTGAAATATTTAATGGTTCACCTAATAAGTTACTAGCTACGCCTCCAACTTCATTTAATACAATAAGACCACCAGCAAAGTCCCAAGGCTGTAATCTAGGTGTGATATAAGCAGCCAATTGTCCTTTAGCTACACTTATAATTTCTAAAGCTGCACTACCATATGCTCTACAGCTTCTTGCATCATTTACTATATCTTGAAATATAGGACCCATTTTAGGTTTGGTTACCCAATTTGGGTTGATACCAATTAAGCTTTTCTTTAGGGTGGTAGATTCAATCGTAGATAATGGATGTTTATTTTCAAATGCACCCTCACCTACCTTGGCATGATATAAAACATCTTTCATTACATCATATACAAAGCCAGCGTATGGTTTACCATTTCGATAGATACCAATTGAGATAGCAAAATTTTCTTTTTGATGTACAAAGTTTAATGTGCCATCAATTGGATCCACTACCCATACGACCCCTTCAACATGAGTTAAATCATGACCATGTCCTTCTTCCCCAATAACACGATGTTCTGGATAACTATGGGTAATCGCATCATATATATAATTTTCAGTAGCTTTATCAACATTTGTAACTAAGTCATTCGGATTTGATTTTGTTTCAATATTTAATTCTTCCTTCATCATTATTCTAACTTTATTTCCTGCTTCTAAAACTAAGCCTTTAGCAAAATCATATAGCGACATACTATCATCTCCTGTTGCTTACTATTATACATCAAATCAATTTTATAATTGTTATACATCATTTTATACCTTCATCACTATATATTAAACTCTTATGAATAGTTTATAAGCATAAAAATAGGTCGCCAATAAAAGCAACCTATCAAATCCATGATATAAAAGACTGAAAACATTTAAAATATATGAATAAATATGTACATTCATCTTATAATTATGGAAGATAAATAAATAAAAGATCATTAAGCTAATTTTAAATGTAAAATCGGGTAATCTCTACCTTGATTGTCTTTTTGAGATTCACTATATGCTTTAAAACCATTTTTAATATAAAATTTCAATGCATGTTGGTTATCTTTATTAACATCTACATATTGGATTTTATCTTCTTGAATCAGTGACTGAAGTATGATTGTACCGTAACCTTTATTAAAATGTTTAGGATCTATAAACAACATTTCCAAATTTTCATCATTAATTCCCGAAAAACCAATAACTTCTTTATCATAAAATCATAGATATGCATCTACATATTTTAAATAAGTTAGAAGGTCATTTTTTAATTGCATTCTATCTTCTTCTTTAAAAAAATCATGTGTTTTTACTACAGATTTCTCCCAAATTTTTAGTATTGTATTATAGTCTTTTTTCTTTTACTTTTATTAATCTCATGACACTCTCCTAACCACGAGGGGTAAAATCCTAAAAATTAAATGACTAACATCTAGGTACTGACTCTACCTTATTAGTTTAAATTAACTATCTATATTGTATATTACTATTCTATCATTATCACTTTGAAATATATGCTACAATAAACTCAACATACTATTAAAATAGGAGGAAGATCAATGACACAATACACATTTACACCTAAAGATTTTAAAGCATTTGACGTTGAGGGTTTAGATGAACGAATGGAAGCTTTAAATAAATATATTAGACCTCAATTACATCAGTTAGGCGATTATTTTAGTGAGTATTTCACTTCTCAAACTGGAGAAACATTTTATGCACATGTTGCTAAACATGCGCGTAGAAGTGTTAATCCTCCTATAGATACCTGGGTCGCTTTTGCACCTAATAAACGTGGTTATAAAATGTTACCCCACTTCCAAATTGGCCTTTTTAGGGATCAATTATTTATCATGTATGGAATAATGCATGAAGGAAAAAATAAAGAAGAACGTGTTAAAGTTTTTGACAAACATTTTAATGCATTAAAACAACTTCCAAATGATTATCAAATTAGTTTAAATCACATGAAAAAAGATAAACAATATATCAAAGATTTAAGTGATACTGATTTACATCAAGCTATTGATCGTGTTAAAAATGTGAAAAAAGGAGAATTTTTTATAGCACGTACTTTAGCCCCTAGTGATGAACGATTAAAATCAGATGAAACATTTTTAGCTTTTATTAAAGAAACATTTGATGAATTCTTAAAATTATATGAATAAATACTATTCTTCGGCCTGGGACTTTACTAGAAGTCTCAGGTGTTTTTTATTTTATTGGTAATCACTCACTGTCTTGAAGATCCATCTAAATTCAGTAATATTCTTTTTTACAACATTTTTAGGTTGACCTAAAAATATATTTAGGTTAATATAATTAAAAAGATTTTAGGAGTGTATGAATGAATTATATGAGTAATAAAAAACAACGTAGCTTAGACGAAATTAATAATACAGTAGACTTTAATAGTAATAAAAGTGCAAGCCAAAAATTTTTAGCTTTTTTAGGTCCAGGATTATTAGTAGCGGTGGGATATATGGATCCAGGTAACTGGATTACATCTATGCAAGGCGGAGCACAATTTGGCTATATTCTTCTTTTTATTATTTTAATTTCTAGTTTAGCTGCAATGCTTTTGCAAAGCATGACAGTTAGATTAGGTATTGCTACAGAGATGGATTTAGCACAAATGACACGTCATTATTTAAATCGCCCGTTAGCAATTATATTTTGGATAATAGCAGAACTAGCTATTATCGCTACAGATATTGCTGAAATTATCGGAAGTGCAATAGCTCTAGACTTATTGTTTAATATTCCTTTAATTATAGGTGCACTTATAACTGTTTTAGATGTTTTTCTTTTACTCTTTATTATGAAATTTGGCTTCAGAAAAATCGAAGCGATTGTCGGAACATTAATTTTTACTGTTCTAATTATTTTCTTATTCGAAGTATTTATTTCATCACCTAAAGTGATTAATATTCTTAACGGGTTTATTCCTCATAAGGATATCGTTACAAATCATAGTGTACTGTATATTGCTTTAGGGATTATTGGTGCTACAATTATGCCTCACAATCTCTATTTACATTCTTCGATTGTACAATCACGTAAATATGATAGAACTAATGAGAACGATAAGGCACAAGCAATTAAATATGCAACAATTGATTCTAATATACAATTAAGCATCGCTTTTATAGTAAATTGCTTGTTACTTATATTAGGTGCTGCACTATTTTATGGTGTTAATGCTGATAAATTAGGAGGATTTTATGATTTATATCATGCCCTTAAAACTCAGCCGCTTCTAGGGTCAGTACTTGGCAGTATCATGAGTACATTATTCGCTATTGCACTACTTGCATCTGGACAAAATTCTACAATCACTGGAACACTCTCAGGTCAAATTGTTATGGAAGGATTTTTAAGATTATCAATTCCAAATTGGTTAAGACGATTAATAACTAGAGGTTTAGCTGTCATTCCTGTTATAATTTGTTTAATTGTATTTAAAGGTAATGAAAATAAAATGGAACAACTTTTAGTACTTTCTCAAGTATTTTTAAGTATCGCTTTACCGTTTTCACTCATTCCTTTACAACTTGCAACAAGCAACAAAAAATTAATGGGCCCTTTTTATAATAAAAACTGGATTAACTTTTGTTCTTGGAGTTTAATTATTATTCTAAGCCTACTTAATGTTTATTTAATTATCGAAACATTTAAAGAATTTTTTGCATAAAATAAAACTATTGTTAAGGTATTGAACATGATATCTTAACAATAGTTTTTCTCTGTATTCTTTTAATTCATTATAACTTCCATAATATCATTGCAAACCACACTATATTAAACTTTCATATCAATGTCATAATATGAATAGTATAGATTTAATTTTTAATATTAATGTAGGTTTTACAAATACTCCAATAGAACTGATTATTGCGATTATATCATTTCAATGATGTATGCATTTTATTTTAATTTATATCTTTCTATTATTACATACTTATCCAATTTTATTTTTATTGACGATAAATAAACTCCCAAGCAATTTAATTCAAATTGCTTGGGAGCTATACGTAAAACTAATAACCTTCAATTATTCTTGATCAACTGAGTGTTTCTCTTTGTTTTCTTCTTTATTTAAAATTTGCTTACGTTCTTCATAATTCATTCGACGTTGATTAACAGCACTTGGCTGATTCTTTCTTTTTTCTTTCATACGTTGATTATAAGCTTTACGTTTTTCTTTTTTCTTAGCACGTAATTCCGCTTTTTCTCTTTTACGTTGTGCTTTTTGTTCTTTCTTATCAATATATGAGTCTGTTTCTACATTATTTTCATCATCATTAACTTCATTCGGCATACTATTTTTTGATTTATATTTATACTTTCTTTGTCTTGAAAGCACGCCAGAAGTATCATCATCATTTGAAGATTGTTGATATTCACTTGTTACAGCACGTTTAGGATATTGATTATATTTATCTTCCTCAATATCATCATTAAAATCTTGCTCATTATTATTTTGATTAATATGATTATAATCCTCATAATCATGTTCTCTTTCATTATAATAACTTGAAGGTTTACGACGAGTACGACGTTCTGATTTTTTAGTCTTACGAGGTGGTTCTATGTACTCTTCTTCATCATTATATTGAGTAGGTTCTTCTTCATAATAATATCTATCATCATAATCATCTCTTTGATTATAATAAGGGGGATAATCGTAAGTAGAACCATATGCTGGAACAGTTTCTAATTTACTTCTTCTTGCAAACATCATAATCGCTGTAATGAAGAAGAAGATTGGAATAATTAATGTAATAAATAATAACACTAAAGGCAAAGTAATAATGGAAGCAATTAAAAATAATATTCCAGATAAAATTCTAATATTCATAGAAATTAAAGCTAAAAATGAAATTAATAAACAAATGATAAAGTACACGATAATTGCCCAAATTCCATTTTGTAACCATATAACAAATTGAGTCGTATTTAGACTATTGTTAACTAGTATTTGTTGTATTAATTGATTATTATTCATGGAATTTTCAAGATTTTGAATTGATGTATCATTACTGAATGATACGAGTGCAATAAACATTGTAATAACCGTTAATATTAATAAGAAAATCCAACTAATCCAACCTAAAAGTTTCTCAGTTAAACGGCTCACAGGTCGTTTGATTTGTGTGTATCGTTCTCCTGACATTTATTACAACTCCTTAATTGACTTGTCAAATTATTATATCTAATTTATAGGAAAATAACTACTAATTATCACTTATTTTAACGACATTTTAAAATTCAAGAAACTTTCGTTATATTCTCCTAATGTTTTCTCCCCTAAATCTTTATAAACTTCTAATCGTTTTTGTTCTTTTTGAGTTGGATAAAAACGGTGATCATTTTTTATGTTATTAGGTAATAAATTTCTAGCCGCCTTATTCGGAGTAGCATACCCAACCCATTCTGTATTTTGTTTATTATTTTTAGCATCTAATAAAAAGTTAATAAATTGATATGCGCCTTCTTTATTTTGAGCAGTTTTAGGAATAACCATGTTATCAAACCATACATTCGAACCTTCTTTAGGAACCACATAATCATAAGTATCTCCCTCTTGAACAAGTGGTGCTGCTACACCACTCCATACTACAGCAATATGGCCTTCATTTTGTTGAAGCATCATAGTAATTTCATCGCCTACTACCCCTCTAACTTGAGGTGTAAGAGATTGTAAGTCTTGTTCTGCTTGCTTAATATGAACAGGATTGGAATCATTTAAACTATAACCCAATTTATTTAAAGCTAACCCTATAATTTCTCTAGCCCCGTCAACAAGTAATATGTCATTTTTGTATTTAGACTGATATAAATCGCTCCAACTATCAAATTGTTCATTAGGATACGCTTTTTTATTGTATAGAATACCTACCGTTCCAAAAAAATAGGGTAGTGAATAGGTATTATGTGGATCATAAGCCATATTCATATAATCAGAATCCAAATTTTTAATATTGGGTATTTTCTGATGATCTAAAGGTTCTAATAAATGTTCTCTTTTTAATTTTTGAACCGTATATTCACTTGGAAATGCAACATCATAATGTGTACCACCATTTTTAATTTTTGCTTCCATGGCTTCATTCGAATCAAACGTTTCATAAACAACTTGCATACCTGTCTCTTTTTCAAATTTCTTTATTAAATCAGGATCAATATATTCTCCCCAATTATATACATAGACTTTTTTACCAGTTTTTGTATGATCTTGAGAATTAAACCAATGACTTATTCCTAAACATATCAATCCTACTACAATGGCACCGATAATTAACTGAAAAAATTGTTTCATTCTATTGCACCTCTTTTAGCACTTCTACGTTTTAATGTATTTTGAAGTGCATAGTATCCAATAATACCTAGCACAATAGCTAAAAATAAGATTGTTGAAATAGCATTTATTTCCATACTGATACCTTTTCGAGCCATGGCATACACCTCTACTGATAAGACACTAAATCCATTACCTGTCACAAAAAAACTTACAGTAAAATCATCTAGAGAATAGGTAAGTGCCATAAAAAAACCACCAATAATAGCAGGCATTAAGTTTGGTAAAAGTATACGTCCGAGTACTTGAGATTCTGTAGCGCCTAAATCACGAGCTGCATTTAACATGTTATGATTCATTTCATATAGCTGTGGTAGCACAAGAATGACTACTATAGGTATACAGAATGCAATATGCGATGCTAATACTGTTCCAAATCCTAGCCCTAATCCAAATATATGTCCTAAAGCTGTGAACATAATTAAAAATGAGGCACCTATGACAACATCAGATGAAACCATTAGTACATTATTTAATGTAAGTAATGTCAATTTAAACTTCTTATTTCGCAAATAATAAATTGATATTGCTCCAAATGTTCCTATAATAGTAGATACTGCTGCGGATAGCAATGCAACTGCTATTGTATTAAATATTACAGACATTAAATGATCATCTTGAAATAAAGCTTGATAATGTTCTAATGTAAAATGTTCAAAATGTACCATATTTCCAGCTGAATTAAACGAATAAAACATTAAGAAAAAAATAGGAAGATATAATACAACAAGTAATATTCCTATATAAAGTTTTCCGTACCATTTCATTTAATTCACCCTCTTCCATTTGTTTCTTTAGATTTAGTAATAATTAAGATAAAGGCCATAAATACAATTAAAAAGATAGCTATTGTCGAACCCATTCCGTAGTTTTGAATAACTAAAAATTGTTCCTCAATAGATGTACCAATATTAATCACTTTATTTCCAGCTATCAGTCTAGTAATCATAAATAACGATAGTGCTGGTATAAATGTGACTTGAACACCTGTCATTATACCTTCTTTAGTCAAAGGAAGTATGATTTTACGAAAAGTAGTAAATGTATTTGCACCTAAATCACTTGAAGCTTGTAATAAATTATTAGGAATTGATTTCATGCTATTAAAAATAGGCAAAATCATAAATGGTATATAAATATAACTTGCAACAAGTAAAAACGCACCTGATGTAAACAACAAATTTAGGGGATCAATATGCATTATACCTAACATTTTATTAATCATACCTTCGTGACTTAAAATCCCAATAAAAGCATAAGTTTTTAACAATAAATTAATCCATGTTGGTATGATTAATATAAGTAACCAAATATTTTGGAATTTTGAAGATCTAATAAAATAGGCTGCAGGATAACTTATAATTAGTGTAATGATCGTTATAAGTGTCGCATAAAAAATAGAATCCCACATCATTTTTAAATATTTCATTGAAAAAACTTGGCGATAATTTGTAAAACTAAAGTGACCATTTATATCGATAAATGAAAAATATACAAGTAATAGCACAGGAATAATAATAAAAATAATCATCCATAATAAATATGGAATGATGAGAAATTTATTTAAATTACGCATGTTCAATATCCTCGTAACTTTCAATACGTTTATCAAATTCTTCTTCAGTTTCTCCAGGAACCATAATATGAATAGCTTCAGGTTCAAAAAACAAACCTACCTGACTTCCTATTGTGGTCTTTTTAGTAGATTGAATAACCCATTCATACCCTTTTTCATCAATACAACAAATTTCGTAATGTACACCTCTAAAAAGCATTGAATCGACAGTTGCAGTGAATAAACCTTGTGTCGATTCAACTAAAGAAATATCCTCTGGACGAATCACTACTTCAATTTTTTTCCCAGATGGAATCCGAGCATCAACACATTCAAAATCCTGACCATATATATTCACTACAAAATCTTTAACCATTGTGCCATCAACAATATTAGATTCTCCAATAAAATCAGCCACGAATCGATTCACTGGTTCATCATAAATATCTGTTGGTGTACCAAATTGTTGTATCTCACCATCTTTCATCACAAAAATATAATCACTAAGTGCCAATGCTTCTTCTTGATCATGAGTAACAAAAATAAAAGTGATGCCTAATCTTTTTTGTAACTCACGAAGTTCATATTGCATTTCAGTACGTAATTTTAAATCTAGTGCCGAAAGAGATTCATCTAATAATAAAATTTCAGGTTTATTTACAATAGCTCTGGCAATAGCGACTCTTTGTTTTTGTCCCCCACTCATTTCATCAATATGACGTTGTTCATAACCTGTGAGCTTAACAAGTTTTAATGCTTCTTTAACTTCCTTATCAATCTCTTGTTTAGAAAACTTTTTTAGTCTTAAACCAAAAGCAATATTCTCATATACATTTAAATGAGGAAATAAAGCATAATCTTGAAATACTGTATTTACTTTACGTTTATTTGCAGGTAATTTTTCGATAGACTGATTTTTATAAATAATTTGACCTTCATTAGGTTGTTCAAATCCTGCAATAAGCTTTAAAATCGTAGTTTTACCACAACCTGAGGGACCAAGTAACGTATAAAAATATCCCGATTCAATATCTAAGTTCATATTATTTAATATTGTTGTATCATTAAATTTCTTAGTAACTTTTTTAAAAGATAATAGTGATTCCAATCCATTTCCTCCTTTACAAATATGATGCTGTTGCTACAATTAGAATTTTAACTTCATTTTCTGAATGATTATGTAATTGATGTAATTCATTTGCTCTAAAATAAAGTACATCTCCCTCATAAGCTTGATAGCGCTCCTTACCTAACGTAAGTATTACACATCCCTCTAAACAATAAATAAAGGTATCAGATTCAGAAGGTTCAAAAGATTTGTACGATGATCCAGGCTTAATTGTTAATATAAGAGGTTCCATTTCATATTCATTTGAACTAGGTACAACCCAATTTAAAATATATCCTCTGTCATATTCATCATAAATAGTTCGTTCACTTTTTTTATATAATACTTTCTCTTTCGCTTTTTCTTTAAAAAAATCACTTGGTGTAGTACCTAATACTTCTAATATATTTAAAAATGTTTCCATACTTGGAGACGCATATTCACTTTCAATTTGTGAAATATATCCTTTTGATAAATCAGTTCGTTCCGCTAACTCTTCTTGAGTAAGATTTTTTTGACGTCTTAAATTTTTTAATTTATATCCAATCTGCATAACTAACCACCTAAAAAAGCTGTATATTGTTTACTATTATCAAACATTTTGTTTAATGCTTAATAAAAATAACAAAATACAGCTTTAAATTCAATAGGTATATTAAAAAATTGAGATTGAATTAGCAATCTTAATGTTTACTAAAATTTTCTCGATCAGGATGCTTTTTAACTTCTTGGATTACTTTATAGCTATTATAGCCACTTTTTTCTTCAAATTCTTTAAAAATTTGTTTTTCTTCAGCTTTACTTGGCACAATTTGTTTAAATTTTTTATATTGTTCCATTAACTCAGTACCTATTATAGACTTTTCATAATAGTTTTCGATTTGATTAAAAAATTTAATAACTTCAACCATTTCATCATTAGACCAATCTAAATCGAGTGGATATTGATATTCCATAGTTACCCTCCAAAATATAAACTTATTTCTATAAAAAAAGGTGGAACTAGATTCCTTATAAAAATCATAGTCCCACCGTAAATGGTTATTTCAATTATTTCAATTAAATACGTCGATTTAATTCACAATTATTTCAAAAGGAAATTACATAGTATGGATTGGTAATCCAATAGCTTTTTCAGCAACTTCCATAGTCATTTCACCTAATGTTGGGTGAGCATGAACAGTTAATGCGATATCTTCAGCATTCATGCCTGCTTCGATAGCTAAACCTAATTCAGAAATAATATCAGAAGCACCATTACCTGCTACTTGAGCACCAATAACTGTGTCATCTTCTTTTAATGTAATTAATTTAACGAAACCAGTTGTATCATCTAATGATAAAGCACGTCCGTTAGCAGCATAAGGGAATTTAGATGCTTTGAAATCTAAACCTTCTTCTTTAGCTTGAGCTTCAGTATAGCCAACTTGAGCTAATTCTGGTTCAGTGAAGCATACAGCAGGCATACCAATGTAATCAACTTCTGATGCTTGACCTGAGATTACTTCTGCAGCTACTTTACCTTCATAACTTGCTTTGTGTGCAAGTGGTAAACCAGGTACGATATCACCAATTGCGTAGATGTTTTTAATAGAAGTACGACTTTGTTTGTCTACTTCTAATAATCCACGATCAGCAAATTTAAGACCTAATTCTTCTAAGCCTAATTCGTCTGTATTTGGACGACGACCTACAGTTACTAATACATAATCAGCTTCAATTGTTTTTTCTTCACCTTTAGCTTCGTAAGTAACTTTAACACCGTTTTCAGTTTCTTCAGCGTTTTTAGCCATAGCTTCAGTGATAATTTCAACGCCTTTTTCTTTCATACCTTTTTTAACAGGTTGAACCATTTGTTTTTCGAAACCGCCAAGAATTTCTTTAGCACCTTCTAAAATTGTAACTTCAGAACCGAAGTTAGCAAAGGCAGTACCAAGTTCTGAACCAATATAACCGCCACCGACAACTACTAATTTACCAGGAACTTCTTGTAAGTTTAAAGCGCCTGTTGAATCGATAACGCGTTTACCAAATTCAAAATTAGGAATTTCAATTGGTCTTGAACCAGTTGCAATAATAGCATTTTTGAAGTTATACGTTTGAGCACTTTTCTCATCCATAACACGTAAACTATTTTCATCTACGAAATAAGCTTCACCACGAACGATGTCAACTTTATTACCTTTTAATAAACCTTCAACACCGCCAGTTAATTTATTAACAACTGATTGTTTAAATTCTTGAACTTTATCAAATTTAAGTGATACGCTTTCAGCTATAATCCCTAAATTTTCAGAGTGTTGAGCTTCTACGAAACGATGAGAAGCATGTAATAACGCTTTTGAAGGAATACATCCAACGTTTAAGCACACACCACCTAAGTCACCTTTTTCAACAATAGTAACTTTTTGCCCTAATTGAGCTGCACGAATTGCAGCAACATATCCACCAGGACCTGCTCCGATTACAATAGTATCTGTTTCAATTGGGAAATCTCCAACTACCATGTTTTACCCCTCCATTAATAATAATTCTGGATTATTTAATAAGCGTTTGATATGATTCATAGCATTTTGACCAGTTGCACCATCAATTTGTCTGTGGTCAAAGCTTAATGATAATGCTAATACTGGAGCTGCTACAATTTCACCATCTTTAACAATAGGTTTTTGAGCAATACGTCCAATACCTAAAATAGCTACTTCTGGGTGATTGATAACTGGAGTGAACCATTGTCCACCAGCTGAACCGATGTTACTAATTGTACATGTAGCACCGCTCATTTCTTGAGATGTTAATTTACCATCACGAGCTTTAACAGCTAATTCATTGATTTCATCTGAGATTTGGAAAATAGATTTACGATCTGCATTTTTAACTACAGGTACTAATAAACCTCTTTCAGTATCTGCAGCGATACCGATATTCCAGTAATGTTTGTGTACAATTTCACCAGCTTCTTCATTAAATGATGTATTAAGTGCTGGGTATTTTTTAAGTGCAGAAACAAGCGCTTTAACAACATATGGTAAGAATGTTAATTTAATACCTTGTTCAGCTGCAACTTCTTTGAATTTTTTACGGTGATCCCATAATTCTTGAACATCAATTTCATCCATTAATGTTACGTGTGGAGCAGTGTGTTTTGAGTTAACCATTGCTTTAGCAATTGCTTTACGCATAGCAGGGATTTTTTCTGTAGTTTCAGGGAAGTCTCCTTCAGGTACTGATTGAGTTTGAACTGCAGAAGTATCTTCTGATGTTGAAGCAGCTGCACTTTCATTTGAAGCTGTTGCTGCTTGAGCACCGCCACCATTTAAGTGGTTATCGATGTCTTCTTTAGTAATACGTCCATTTTTACCTGAACCAGAAACTGCTTTAATGTTCACGCCTTTTTCACGTGCATATTTACGTACAGATGGCATTGCTTTAATTCGTCTATTTTCGTCTACTTTTTCATCTTGTGATGTTGAAGCTGCTGGAGTTTCTTCAGTTTTAGCTTCTTCTTTTGCAGGTTCTTCTTCTTTAGATGAAGCATCGTCATCATCATGACCTTTAAATTGCATTTCTTCTGCATCTGGTGCGTCAATTTTAACAATGACATCACCTACAACTGCTACAGTGCCTTCTTCAACTACTACTTCTTCAATTGTACCGCTTACAGGAGATGGGATTTCTACTACAGATTTATCATTTT
This sequence comes from Staphylococcus sp. HMSC072H03, assembly GCF_001809305.1. NCBI lineage: Bacteria > Bacillati > Bacillota > Bacilli > Caryophanales > Staphylococcaceae > Staphylococcus > Staphylococcus sp. HMSC072H03. The sequence continues at coordinate 44,013 of NZ_KV796881.1, read as the reverse complement.
GAACCTCTGCTAATACGTCATCCTCTTCAATTGTATCTCCGGCTGAAACAAACCACTTAACGATTTCACCTTCGTGGATACCTTCACCAATGTCGGGTAGTCTAAATTCAAATGCCACGTTCTTATCCTCCTAAGATTTAAATATTTATTATTTAAATAAATTTATAACATAGAGGAAGGACAGAATAATATGTCGTGTCTGTTAACACTTTATCATTTTGTCCTACGTCTCTAGTTTACAATTAATTATATATACATAAAATAAATAGAAAATACTTATTTTAAATATATAGATTCATATATAGCTTACTGTTTTGTATATACTATTAGAATTCTAAAGTAGCTTTAGCTTGTTCAATAATATCATTTTTATTTGGTAACCAAACGTTTTCAGCTTGAGTAAATGGATATACAGTATCAGCAGCAGCAACACGTGCAATTGGAGCTTCTAATGAAAGAATAGCACGTTCAGCTAATTCAGCTGCTACAGTAGCACCAACACCAGCTTGACGTTGAGCTTCTTGAACAACTACTGCACGACCAGTTTTTTCAACTGATGCAACTAATGTATCAATATCGATTGGTTGAACTGTACGTAAATCGATAACTTCTACAGAGTAACCTTCTTTTTCAAGTTCTTCTGCAGCTTTTTCAGATTCTTGTACCATTGCACCGTATGCAATTAATGTAATGTCATTACCTTCTTTTTTGACATTTGCTTTACCAATTTCAATTGTATATTCTTCTTCAGGAACTTCTTCACGGAATGAACGATATAATTTCATGTGCTCTAAATATACAACTGGATCGTTTGATCTAATTGATGAAAGTAATAAACCTTTAGCATCATAAGGACCAGATGGAATAACTACTTTAATACCTGGTGATTGAGCTAAAATACCTTCTAAGTTATCTGCGTGTAATTCTGGAGTGTGTACCCCACCACCAAATGGTGTACGAATTGTTACAGGAGCAGTTTTAGAACCACCTGAACGGAAACGCGTACGAGCGATTTGACCAGCAACTTCGTCAAACACTTCAAATACGAATCCTAAGAATTGAATTTCCATTACAGGACGGAAACCTTCTACAGTTAAACCAAGAGCTAAACCACCAATACCAGATTCAGCTAATGGTGTGTCGAATACACGGTCTTCACCGAATTCTTTTTGTAAACCTTCAGTAACACGGAATACACCGCCGTTAACACCAACGTCTTCACCGAAAATTAAAACGTTTTCGTCATTTTGCAATTCAGTTTTAAGCGCATTGTTAATCGCTTGAACCATTGTCATTTGTGCCATGGCTTATTTCGACTCCTTCTCTTTGTAAATTTCATATTGTTCAGCTAAATTTTGAGGCATATCTTCATACATGATATCCATTAAATCAAGAACAGTTTGTTTTGGAGTATTGTCAGCCTCTTTAATTGCTTTCTTGATGTCGTCTTTAGCACGTTCAATAACTTCGTTTTCTTTCTCTTCGCTCCATAATCCTTTATTTTCTAAGAATTTTCTGAAACGAACTAACGGGTCTTTTTTCTCCCACTCTGCATCTTCATCTGAAGTTCTGTAACGAGTTGGATCATCTCCAGCCATTGTATGTGGACCATAACGATAAGTCATAGTTTCGATTAATGTTGGACCTTCACCATTAATTGCGCGATCACGAGCTTCTTTAGTAGCTTGATATACAGCTAATGCATCCATACCATCAACTTGGATACCAGGGATACCTACTGCAATTGCTTTTTGAGCTAATGTAGTAGCAGCTGTTTGTTTACTACGTGGAGTAGAAATAGCATAGTTATTGTTTTGGATAACAAAGATTGCTGGTGCTTTATAAGCAGAAGCAAAGTTAATACCTTCGTAGAAATCACCTTGTGAAGAACCACCATCACCAGTGTAAGTGATAGCAACTGCTTTTTTACCACGTTTTTTAATACCGAATGCCACACCAGCTGTTTGGATATATTGTGCACCGATAATGATTTGTGGACTGAATGCGTTTACGCCTTCAGGGAATTGGTTACCTTTAAAGTGACCTCTTGAGAATAAGAAAGCATCAGTTAACGGTAAACCGTGCCAAATAAGTTGTGGTACATCACGGTAACCAGGTAAAATGAAGTCTTCTTTTTCTAAAGCATATTGAGAAGCTAATTGAGATGCTTCTTGTCCTGCTGTTGGAGCATAGAAACCTAAACGACCTTGTCTATTTAAAGAAATAGAACGTTGGTCAAGAATACGTGTCCACACCATTCTTTCCATTAATTCTACTAATTGTTCATCAGTTAAATCAGGTACTAAGTCTTCATTTACGACATTACCATCTACGTCCAAAATTTGAACCATTTCAAATTTCGACTGAGTATCATTTAATACTTTTACTGCATCGAATTGGGCTTGTAACTTAGGAGCCATTCAATTCACCATACCTTTCCCATATAATAGAAATTCATTTTATCCACTCATAGTGTACCACAATTATTTTAGACTGTTAAACATTTTCATAAAGTTCTGTATTACTAAAAAAAGATACAGTCTGAGAAACTGTATCAATGTAACAATTAACACTGTATTAGTGATGTTAAGAGATTAAATGATCGACGTCTTGTTTTTCTTTATTAACTGTATTCATTGCCTTAGCATAAGCCTGGAATTTTTTCTTAAAGTTTTCTTGAGCTTTATTAAGCGCATTGTTTTTTTCGTCTACTTGAGATTGCGTTACTCCATCTTGTTTGACTAATTCAAATAAATCTTTTTCTTTACTTAATACATTTCTATAAGCCTTAGCATAGTCGTCATGTGTTTTATATTTGTTTTTTATAGCATCGTCAAGTTGTTTAACTTCTTTTCTTTTATTATCATTTTTAATATCGTTAATATGAGAATCGCCTTTTTTAAATTGCTTTTCGGAATTTTTTAAAATTGAAACTTCCTTATCAAAGGTTTTTTCTCGTTTATCAATATTATCAAGTACATCGTCAGCTGCTTTACTACGTGTATTACTGTCATTGCTATTTGCTTTTTTATACAAACCTTGTTTCTTTTCTTCAAGTGAATTTAGTTTTTTACTAACCTCATTTATAGATTGTTCTTTATCAAATGCTTTTTGAACATTCTCGTCATAAGCTTTTACCTCTTTTTTATCAGTTGTACAACCAGCTAATAAAAGTGTAGAGGCAGCTGCAACAACTATGGTTTTACGTAATTTCATTAATGTCATTCCTCCTCATAGTGTTTCGATTGTAATATTATATAAAGATAGTTTATAAATCAAATGAAACTATATAATGTACGTAAATGTATATTATCTGTTATATTTTATATTATATAAGGAAGGTGTATAACATGTTAACAATGAAAGATATTATTAGAGATGGACATCCTACGTTACGCGAAAAAGCAAAAGACGTGAATTTACCTCTTTCTGAAGAAGATAAAAATACTTTGCGTGATATGCGTGAATTTTTAATTAATAGTCAAGATGATGAAATTGCTAAAAAATACGGTCTACGCTCTGGAGTAGGTTTAGCTGCACCACAAATTAATATCTCAAAAAAAATGATAGCTGTGTATTTACCCGACGACGGGGAAGGTAAATCTTACGACTATATGTTAGTCAATCCTAAAGTAATTAGTCATAGTGTCCAACACGCTTATTTACCTACTGGTGAGGGGTGTTTAAGCGTAGATGAAAATATACCTGGTTTAGTTCATCGTCATTATAGAACAACAATTAAAGCTTATGATATTGATGGTAATGAAGTTAAATTACGTTTAAAAGGTTATCCAGCAATTGTATTTCAACATGAAATTGATCATTTAAACGGCATTATGTTCTACGATTATATCGATAAAGATCATCCTCTTACTCCATTACCAGACTCAGTTGAAGTTTAATATTCAAGCCTAATGCATTTTTACATTATTGTAATAAATGTGTTAGGCTTTTCTTTTTTTATTCAATTTCCTACTACTTTTACTACATATAAACTGCTTTATTTATTCTGATACATAAGGTAAAATAAAAGTTAACTGAAATCATAGTAAATTACTATCTTTCAAAAATGAACGACATGTATGATTTGCCTTTAAGCACAGTAAAATAAATATTATTTTATATTAAAAATTTAAAATACCTGTTATGTAGCATTCACGTTAGATGTGAAAATAAATAAACATGTATATTTTATTTATTTTCTACTTGTGCTCATAAGACAATAAATAAACATTTATTTAGGAGGAAATATATATCATGGCAGTATTTAAAGTATTTTTTCAACATAATAAAGACGAAGTAATTGTTCGTGAGAACACAAATACAATTTATGTTGAAGGTGAAACTGAAGAACAAGTAAGACGTTATTTAAAAGATCGCAATTATAATATCGAGTTTATTACTAAATTAGAGGGCGCACATTTAGAATATGAAAAAGAACATTCTGATCACTTTAATGTGGAGAACGCTCAATAATGAAACAATTACATTCTAATGAAGTAGGTGTATATGCTCTAGGCGGCTTAGGTGAGGTTGGTAAAAACACTTATGCTGTGGAGTATAAAGATGAAATTGTTATCATTGATGCTGGAATTAAATTCCCTGATGATAATTTATTAGGTATAGACTACGTTATTCCTGATTATACCTACTTAGAACAAAATCAAGATAAAATTGTTGGTTTATTTATTACTCATGGACATGAAGACCATATAGGTGGTGTGCCCTACCTATTAAAGCAAATTAATGTGCCTATTTATGGTGGCCCTTTAGCTTTAGGTTTAATACGCAATAAATTAGAAGAACACAATTTACTGCGTAATGCTAGTTTAAATGAAATTACAGAAGATAGTGTTATAAAATCTAAACATTTTGAAATTTCTTTTTACTTAACTACGCATAGTATCCCAGAAGCATATGGTGTTGTTGTTGACACACCTGAAGGTAAAATTGTCCATACTGGTGACTTCAAATTTGATTTTACACCTGTTGGTGCGCCTGCTAATATCGCCAAAATGGCAGAGCTTGGTAAAGAAGGCGTATTATGCTTGTTATCTGACTCTACGAATGCGCTAGTTCCTGATTTCACATTAAGTGAACGTGAAGTTGGACAAAATGTAGATAAAATTTTCCGTAACTGTAAAGGTCGTATTATTTTCGCAACCTTTGCATCAAACATCTATCGTGTCCAACAAGCGGTGGAAGCAGCAATTAAATATAATCGTAAAATTGTAACTTTTGGCCGTTCAATGGAAAATAATATTAAGATTGGTATGGAGCTGGGTTATATCAAAGCACCCCCAGAAACATTTGTTGAGCCTAACAAAATTAATAATATTCCTAAACACGAGTTACTTATTTTATGCACTGGCTCTCAAGGTGAACCAATGGCTGCACTTTCACGTATCGCTAATGGGACACACAAACAAATTAAAATTATACCTGATGATACTGTAGTATTCAGTTCTTCTCCTATTCCAGGGAATACTAAAAGTATCAATCGTACAATTAACGCATTATATAAAGCTGGTGCTGATGTTATTCACAGTAAGATTTCTAACATTCATACATCAGGACATGGTTCCCAAGGCGACCAACAGTTAATGCTTCGTTTAATTCAACCTAAATACTTCTTACCTATTCATGGTGAATATCGTATGCTAAAAGCTCATGGTCAAACAGGTATTGATTGTGGTGTTAAAGAAGAAAATGTCTTTATTTTTGATATTGGTGATGTTTTAGCTTTAACACACGATTCTGCGCGTAAAGCTGGTCGAATTCCATCTGGTAATGTATTAGTTGATGGAAGTGGCATCGGTGATATTGGTAATGTTGTCATTCGGGATCGTAAATTATTATCTGAAGAAGGATTGGTTATTGTTGTAGTAAGTATTGATTTTAATACAAATAAACTTCTTTCAGGTCCAGATATTATTTCACGTGGTTTTGTTTACATGCGTGAATCTGGCCAATTAATTTATGATGCACAACGAAAAATTAAAACGGATGTTATTTCAAAACTAAATTCAAATGATGATATTCAATGGCATCAAATTAAATCTTCAATCATTGAAACGTTACAGCCGTATTTATATGAAAAAACAGCTCGTCGTCCAATGATTTTACCAGTAATTATGAAAGTAAATGAAGAATAAAAAAACACGGTATTTCTTAAGAAATACCGTGTTTTTTTTATCTTACTATTTTTTTCTCAAAACGATTTAAATCATTATCGTGTCCAATCATTATCATAATATCTCCAATTTCAATATTCATATTTGGATCTGGTGACACAATGATTTCTCGACCTCTTTTTATTGCAATAATATTAATACCGAATTGTGCTCGAATATCTAAATCTCTGATTGTTTGACCAGTTAATTTTTCGCTTACTTTTAACTCCACTAATGAATGCTCATCTGCGAGTTCGAGATAGTCTAGTACACTTGCACTTGCTACATTATGTGCAATACGACGACCCATATCTCTTTCTGGATGTACCACAGTGTCGGCACCAATTTTATTCAAAATCTTTGCATGATAATCGTTTTGTGCTTTGGCCGTAACTTTTTTAACACCTAATTCTTTCAATATTAAAGTTGTTAATGTACTAGATTGAATATTCTCACCTATTGCTACAATGACATGATCAAAATTTCGTATACCTAAACTTTTCATTACCGCTTCATCTGTAGTGTCAGCTACAACAGCATGTGTCGCAATTTCACTATATTCATTTACTCGAGCTTCATCTCTATCAATAGCCATAACATCCATATCTAAAGCGTTTAACTCTCTTACAATACTTCCTCCAAAACGACCTAATCCTATTACTACATACTCTTTCTCCATGAATTCTGGAACTCCCATCTAAAAAATAAGAGCTAAAATGATAAGTTCATTTATATACTAGAAACTTATTCAAAGTTCTATAAATATAAATCACTCTCATTTCAGCTCCTCTCTTAATTTAAATTACTTTTTACCTTCCACATATTGTTTATCAAAAACGAATAATCTCAATAACAATATTAACGATGGAAGTAATAAAAGTAAACCTAAAATAAAGACGATCGTTAATGCTAAGCCCATTGATGAGTTTACACCTGAATCTGAAATTTTAATATATGGATAAAGAATATAAGGTAACTTACTCATACCGTAGCCGTAAAAAGCGAAAGCCATTTGTAAAATCACCATAATAAATGCTAAACCATGATACTTTTTAATCATATTTAAAATTCCTGCAATTAAGAAGAAAATAAAACTAATTGCAAACATCCACCAATAATGCGTAATTGCATTATAAAAGTGATTAGAGTTTTGTATTCTTAATGATAAGAATACAAATAATGAAATAATAATCATCGGTGGACCCCAAAACATAAACCATTGACGCATAAATTTATAAGCCACTTTATCTTTTGCTTTAGAAGCGTAATATGTTAAAAACCCTGATGATATATATAACACACTTACAATTGCTAAAAATACAACTGACCATGCAAAAGGACTTAATAGTAATTGTACCCAATCCAAATCAAAATGATTGCCTTGTTCATTAATGTATCCGCCTTCTGAGATAGTCAATACAGTTGCGAGTGCTGCGGGTATTAAAAGCCCAGTAATACCATATAAAAATATCCAAGGCAGTTTATTATCTTGTCCATAATGTTCAAAAGCATAAAAACTACTTCTAATAGAAATAAGAATTAAAGCGATTGAACCAGGAACTAATAACACTGTCCCTAAATAAAGAGCTGAATCTGGGAAAAATCCGACAAAACCTACAAAGAAAAATACAAAAAATACATTTGTTACTTCCCATACAGGATTTAAATATCTTTCTATAAGATGATTAATCTTTTTTTCTTCTCCCGTTAATTTTGTATGCAAAGTTAAAAATCCAGCACCAAAATCAATAGACGCTACGATAATATAACAAAATAGGAAAATCCATAATACTGTAATACCTATGCCAGTATAATCCATTATTCTTGACCTCCAATCACTTTATCAATATCCTCGCGAGCTGGTTTATTTCTAAACATTCTCAATAATACATAAGCAGATGTAAAGAGAAGTACAAAATAAAGTAAACCGAATAAAATTGTTACTAATGTAATTCCTCCTGCCTGTGTAGCAGCTTGGCTAACACGCATGTAACCTCTAACAATCCATGGTTGACGTCCCATTTCAGTTAAGAACCAACCAAACTCTATAGCAAGCATTGAAGCAGGTCCTGTTAAAAGTACTGCATAAAGCATTACTTTTTTAGTTATAATAGGACGTAGTTTTTTTATCAATAATGCTAATATAAAAATGCCTGATACGATAAAACAAAAGATTCCCATAGCTACCATTAAATCAAAGAAATAATGAACGATTAATGGAGGTAAATCATTTTTAGGAAATTCATTTAAACCTTTTACTTTAGTATTAATATTATTATCAGCTAAAAAGCTCAGTAATCCAGGAATTTTTATAGCTCCTGAAACTTCTTGAGTGTTTTCATTTAAGACACCAAAAAATACTAAATCTGCTTTGGAATGTGTATCAAAATGCCACTCATATGCAGCTAATTTTTCTGGTTGTACTTTATGAAGAAACTTAGCAGACAAATCTCCCGCTAACATTGATAATAATGTTTGAATAAATCCAAGAATCATAGTCATTTTTAACGCTTTTTTATGATATGGCGCATCTTCACTATATTTATTTTTCAATAATTTAAATGCAGCAATTGCTGCCAAAATAAACGCCATCGTCATACCAGCTGTTGCAACAACATGAAATGCTCTAACTAAAAATGAAGAATTGAACATTGCTTCAAATGGTTGAACATTCACCATTTTACCTTTTTTCATTTCAAAACCTGCTGGAGTATTCATAAATGAGTTCACTGAAGTAATAAAGAACGCTGAGAATGAACCACCAATAATAACAGGTAAACTAATTAAAAAATGTATCCATTGATTTTTAAAACGATTCCATGTATACAGATAAATACTTAAAAAGATTGCTTCAAAGAAGAAAGCAAATGTTTCCATGAAAAGAGGAAGCGCGATAACATGGCCACCCATTTTCATAAACGTAGGCCAAACAAGTGAAAGTTGTAATCCAATAATTGTTCCAGTTACAACCCCAACTGCAACTGTAATCGTATACCCTTTTGACCAACGTTTTGCTAATGCTATATATTTAGGATCTTTCTTTTTGATCCCTAAAAACTCTGCGATTGCAAACATTAATGGCATTCCTACTCCAATAGTAGCAAAAATAATATGAACGCCTAATGTCATCCCTGTCAAAAAACGACTAATTTCGACAGAATTCATACTTAACCACCTTTTCTATAATTTAAAATTTAATCCTATAGATTTAAATTATATACCTAAACATTAGTAACTAAAATTTTTTTGTTTACTTTTTAATAGATAATTTAAATGGAATTCACATAAAATTCAAAATTTGCATTTTTTAATTACCTTATATATAGTAAGAAAAGTATAATTAAAAGGAGAATATGATTTATGTCTAAAATAATTATCTATACACAAGATGATTGTCCACCTTGTAATTTTATAAAAAATTATTTAACGGAACATCATATTAATTTTATTGAAAAAAATATTAAGTATCCTTCTTATCGTAATGAAATGTTAGAATATGATGCATTCTCTACACCATTTATCTTATTAAATGAAGAGCCTATGTATCATGTAGATTTAGAAAAAATCAACAGAATATTTGATATCCAACTGTAATACATAAAAAAGAACCTGAGACATCATAAGTTGTCTCAGGTATTTTTAATATTATTTAGAAATGTGATGAACAAGTTCTTTAACTTCATCTTGTGTTGCACAATTAATGGCACGATTTGCTAATTCCGCCATTTCGTTTTTACTTAAACCATTAATTTGTCTTCTAGCTTTAAGAATAGAGGTTGCACTCATAGAGAACTCATCTAATCCTAAACCTAATAATAATGGAATTGCTGTTTCATCGCCAGCCATTTCACCACACATACCAGTCCATTTACCTTCTTTATGAGAAGCTTCAATGACCTGTTTAACTAAACGTAAAATTGCTGGGTTATATGGTTGATATAAATATGAAACACGTTCAGACATACGGTCAGCTGCCATAGTATATTGAATTAAGTCATTAGTTCCTATACTAAAGAAATCTACTTCTTTAGCAAAGATATCAGCTAACGCAGCAGTAGAAGGAATCTCTACCATGATACCTACTTCGATATCATCAGCAACTTCTTGTCCTTCGCTAGTTAATTTATCTTTTTCTTCTAAAAGAATAGCTTTAGCATCTCTAAACTCTTTAATAGTGGCTACCATTGGGAACATAATATTTAATTTACCATAAGCAGATGCGCGTAATAACGCACGTAATTGTGTTCTGAAGATGTCTTGTTGATCTAAGCACAAACGAATTGCACGATAACCTAAGAATGGATTCATTTCTTTAGGTAAATTTAAATATGGTAATTCTTTATCTCCACCAATATCTAAAGTACGTACAACAACGCGTTTATCTTTCATAGTTTCTAAAACTTTTTTATACGCTTCAAATTGTTCGTCTTCAGTTGGCATTTGATCTCTACCCATATATAAAAATTCTGTTCTATAAAGACCAATTCCTTCAGCGCCATTTTCCATAACACCATATAAATCATCAGGTGTACCAATATTAGCAGCTAATTCTGCATGTTCACCGTCAACAGTTACAGTTTCGGCATCACGAAGTTTTTGTAATTCTTTTTTATCTTCAAAGAAACGCTCACGTTTATTTTGATAAGCAATGAGTTCGTCTTCAGTTGGATCTATGATAACGTCACCAGTAATACCGTCAACAATAACCATATCTCCTTGTTTTACTTCATGAGTAATCGATTTAGTACCAACCACAGCTGCAATTTCTAATGAACGGCTCATAATTGCAGAATGACTTGTACGTCCACCAATATTTGTAACAAAACCTTGAACAAACTCTTTGTTTAATTGTGCAGTATCAGATGGTGTTAAATCGTTTCCTATAATAACTACACTTTCATCAATCATACTAGGATTTGGTAACTCCACGCCTAAAAGATGAGCAAGTACACGCTTAGAAACGTCACGAATATCTGCTGCACGTTCTCTCATATATTCATTATCCATAGATTCAAAAATAGTAATGAATTGAGTCGTAACTTCATTTAATGCTTCTGGAGCATTGACTTTCTCATTCGCAATTTTATCTTCAATTGGCTGAATTAATTCTGGGTCATCAAGTACAAGTAAATGTGCATCAAAAATAGCAGCTTTATCTGCACCTAATGATTTTTCAGCATTATTTCTAATTTTTGTTAATTCAATTTTGGAAGCTTCTAAAGCATTTCTGAACTTTTTAATTTCAGCATCAGTATCAGTAATTTTCTCATTTGTAAATGATAAATCAGGTTCTACTAGTAAATATGCTTTGGCAATTGCAACTCCATCAGAAGCTGCAATACCTTTAATTAATTTAGACATAATTACTCTGTTAAACCTTCTTTTGATAAAACTTCACTGATAGCTTGAATTGCATCTTGTTCATCGCTTCCATCAGCATAGATAGTGATTTCAGCATCTTTACCTACACCTAAACTCATAACGCCCATAATTGATTTTAAATTTACTTTTTTACCGTTATATTCTAATTGAATATCTGAATCAAATTTAGATGCAGTTTGCACTAACATTGTAGCTGGGCGTGCATGAATTCCAGTTTCGTCAACAATTACATATGATTTTTGTTCCATAATCTATTTCTCCTCCGTAAGTTAGAAAATTAATTTTCTTATTATCTAACATAAAAATTTATACCCTAACACTACCAAAATATATAACTGAATTCAATTCTTATATAATTGAATTATTATAGAAAAATACACTTATATTAATAAAGTAGCAATCATTATATAAGTAATCAAACAAAGTTTGATTACTTATAATAGGTATAGCGTTATGTTAGTCAATTTTCTAATGTTATATATAAATTTCTTCCCTTTTATTATACTACATTTTTAAAAAATTAAATAATATCACGTAAAACTTTTTCACATTTTTCTATATGATCTTGACCTAATTTATTCATAAAGTAGTAACTAATTGAAGCTGAAACAGCTTGTCCCACTATTGGGAACCATTTTGTTTGTTTTGCTGCTGTACGCTTAGCAACATCTCTAATAATTAATTTCAAAGCACCACTAGTTACTTTTTCACCAATCATTGAACTACCTTGAATTGCTGCTGCTGATAAAATACGTTCTTTAACATCTTCACCAAGAGAATTGACTTGTTTTTGATCAAGACCATAAATTTTATTAATATCTTCAATAATATCTTTCATCAATTTGATATCTACACCAAAGTCTAATCCTGGAATTGGCACAACACTCATCCCTGAAGATAATAAAGATTTTTTCTTAACAACAGCTTTAGCTTTTTCTCTACGTTGTGCAATTTCTTCTTCATTTTTAGGTAAGATATCTTTTTCGTTAATTTCTTCTATATCTAAGACCTTTTTACCAACTTTATCAGTAACTCCATTTGTAATTTTATTAATAATACCCACTTACTGACTCACCTTTCGTTTTTCATAATATTTTCAATATACATTTAATACCCTATTTCAGTACTTTAATGCTTAATATTTATGAATACAGCTTTTAAATATTTAGAAGGTTTATAATGTGGATGTGTTTTAAAGTCTTTTGGTAATCCCATGACTTCTTCTATTTCATATTCTACGTTAGCTTGTTCCAATGTTTTCTTAATTACATTTTTAAATGCTTTTAAAGAAAAAGCACTTGAATTTGTACATAGAAGCAATGTACCATCTGGTGCTAAAACATCTAAAGCACCATTAATTAAATCATCATAATTTTTTTGCACTGAAAAAGTTTTCTTTTTATTACGCGCAAAACTAGGTGGATCAATGACTATTGTGTCATATTGTTTTCCATGACGTGCTGCATAATTATAAAAATCAAATGTATCCATGACATAGATATATTGACTTTTAGGGTCTACACCATTTAACCCAAAATTTTCTTCAGTTAATGTACGAGAACGATTAGCTAAATCTACACTTGTTGTAACTTTAGCATTTTTAGATGCTACCACTGAAAACGCGCCCGTATAACTAAATAAATTTAAAATACTTCTATTTTCGGCAAAATAATCACGTAATTTTTTACGAACTTCTTTTTGATCTAAAAATATTCCTGTCATTAATCCATCGTTTAAATCAACATTGTAAAATGTAAAATTTTCTTCAATAACTATTGGAAATTCCGGAGTTTCTCCAAGTACATGTCCTCCTGTATACTCCGTATCTTTAAAGCGCATTTTTTCAAAAACTGATTCAAATTTAAATACTTTTTTTATTGCTTCAATAATTATATAACGAAACTTGTAAATTCCTTTTGAATACCATTGAATAAGTAGATGTCCATTGTAATTATCAATAGTTAAACCTCCAACGCCATCTCCCTCAGCGTTAAATAGTCTAAAAGCATTAGTTCCTTCTATATTATAGTAATACTCTCTTTCTTCTAGCGCTTTTTTAAATAAATTTTCAAAGAAAGTAATATTGATATCTTCTTCTTGGCTATATGTGATTACCCATCCTAATCCTTTATGTTGACGTCCTACATAAGCTGTTGCAATATATTGGTTATTTTCAGTAACTATATTAAACAAGTCACCTTCTTTTAAATGATCGTGTTGAAAAATATCTTCTTCTTCAACTAAAGGATATTGATTTAAATATTTAGTTTCTTTGCCTTTATTTAAAGTTGCTATTTTCATTTTAATTTCTCCTATTTTAATTTTTGTAACGAATCTATTGTAATCTACTCTACTATTTTAACAAATTTAAAATTCTTCACCTAAATATTAAATTAAAAAAAGAAGTGGAACACTGAATTCAAAAATGAATTCTGTTCCACTCCCTTACTCAGATTATGGTTTTTCTTTTAATTGCAACGAAAATGCTATAATTACAGGTATTAACATAATAATTAATGTAGGTGTAATAAATATTGAAAGTAATAGACCATGAATCATTATATTAATAAATTCAGTAAGCAATTTGAAGAATAGAAGACTAATCATAAACAACTGTAAATAGTAAAATTTGCCTCTTAAAAAATGAGTAAATGTCGTCGCAATGTAAATGATAATAATAAAGAGTAATATTAACAGTGTAATCCATTCAATCACGTATTGAGTTTGTGATAATTCCCATTCTCCAGATACAAATAGAGCATTTCTATTATTAAATTCTATAAATGTAAATAAGAATAAGATAAAACCACAGAAAATTTCCACATATGCTGGTTTAATCCATTTAGGAGGTCTCATCCACTTAGGAATATCATCTTCTTCTATATCTACAATATTTTTAAATTTACTTTTAAATTTATCGCGTTTAGATCTAATTTTATCTAAATCTACACTTCTTCTTGTCTTACGTGCATATTCTGATGTTTTATCTTGAAGTTGTTTAAAATGAACTTTTGATTGAGTCGAAACGTTTCCTTTTTGAGTTCTTGATAATTCAGGCTCTTCTTCCCCTAATTCTTCTTTTGTTAAAGGTAACGCACGGCGTAAGAATAAGAAATTCCAAATTGCCGCTTGAGCTAATAACCACATAATGATGAAGAATGTATTTACACTTAAAATATCAATAGGCTCAATCTCATTTGCATCGATTTTGCCATACAATGACAGTTGAGTAATCAAGTAACTTATTCCATATGAAATAATAATCCATAAATAATGAACTTTTCTATTTTCTTGATACAATTCATCTTTATAAACGATATATCCTGTATGAATCACAAATGGAATAATGAATATAATTGCCCAAAAACCATATACTTGAGTCATCAATGTAATTGTAATGAGGAAGTATAAAATACCAATAACTAAAAAGAAAATTGAGATGTCGTAATCGTATTTGGTTGTTCTAAATAACGTATATCCAATCAATATGACTAGAATACCAAATAGAATAATTATGACTGCACTTACAACTGGAAAGTTGCCTATGAATCTACTCATCACTCTAATTATTTCACTAAAAAATGCATTAAGAAAGTCCCATATATTATGTATTTTTAAATCAATTTTATCTTTATCTTTTAGTTTATGGATTAAAGGCAAATTGATTAAGATAATGAGACCTGTGAAGAGTGAAACGATACCGATCAAGTAACTATAGATAATCTCGGCGTGTTTCTTAAGAAAAGACATACAGTTCACCTCAAAATTAATTATATATGAACTTTCTATTCTTGTCTTTAATAAAAAATAAAATACTTCTCTAGACTGAGATGAAGTTTATTCTTTTATTAATTGGGTATATTAATTTTGTAAAGTAATCTATGAAAAAGGAGAGTTGTCCTATGACACATGAAGATGCAAAAAAAGCAAAAGAATATGAAGAAAAATTAAAAGAACAAAAAGAAGAAAAAACTGATGATATTGAACAAACTAAACAAGATGTTCAAAATACATTAGACTAATTTTCTTATTTATGTCATCATTAAGAATATTTAATGAATAAGCCTGAGACATACAAGCTGTCTCAGGTATTTTTAATATATTGGCTATCGATGGCTGAGTTGGAAATAAATCTATCCTACTTTCTTTCATTATTTTTAGAACTAATTACATTTTAATTGTTAAATATGTAAACTGTTTAATTATAATTTATTTTTAATTAAATATAGATTAAAAGCATCTTGACATCTACTATTAAAAGTCATACATTTAAAATAAATAAAATATAAATGCACTAGGGGTGTATAGCACTGAGATGAGGCTTAACCTCAAACCCTTTGAACCTGATCTAGTTAAAAACTAGCGTAGGAAAGTGTTAACTTAAATAAATCATGTTTTTAATAATCAATAGCATTTTTATTTAAACTTACGCACAACTTTTCTACGAAGGGTTGTGCGTTTTTTTAGGAGGAACTATTTTATGTCTAAAGGTTTAAAACTTTCAGAAATTCTAGTTACGGTGCTGATTGCTGTTATTTTTGCAATCATTTATAACTTATGGTGGTTGCCATATAATTTAGCTCAAGTAGCTGGTATACATCTAGAGCAACTTACATACGGTATTTGGTTTATGGCTGCTATTGTGGCTTACTTAATTATTCCTAAACCAGGTATTGCATTAATTGCTGAATTTGCTGCTGGTGCAGGTGAAACTATTGTTATGGGGAAATTTGATATTCCTACTATAGTATATGCCATTTTACAAGGTCTAGCATGTGAAGTTGTGTTTGCTATCTTTAAATACAAATCACGTTCTTTAATGGTAGCAATGTTAGCTGGTTTAGTAACAGCATTAGTATCTTTCCCTGTAGATTATTTTTACGGCTATCTAAACGAAGTTGCGGGTTGGAACTTACTACTTTTCATCATTTTCCGTGCTATTAGTGGTATTGTACTGTCTGGTATACTCTCTTATTTAATTGTAAAAGCCTTAGATCAAACTGGAGTAACTAAATTATTCCGTCCTGCCTCTCAAAAAGATTACGACAACTTATAAGGGGAAATGATTGTGTTAAAAGTCAAAAATTTACGTCTAAAATATCCAAATGGTGATCGAAAAATTTTCGATAATCTAAATATAGAAATTAAAGATAAAGAAAAAGTGCTTTTACTAGGTCCTTCAGGATCTGGTAAAAGCACATTGCTTAATGTCCTTAGTGGCATTGTTCCTAATCTTATAGAATTACCGATGAAATATGATGAACTAGACATTGATCCTAATTCGGGGGTTATTTTTCAAGACCCAGATACACAATTTTGTATGCCAAAAGTTTACGAAGAATTAGCTTTCGTCTTAGAAAATCAAAAAGTGCCAAGAGAAGACATGGATGAACAAATTAAAAAAGCACTTGCGTCTGTAGATTTAGATGTGGATAATTCAACTTTCGTAAATAATTTAAGTGGTGGTATGAAACAAAAGCTTGCTATCGTTGAAACGATTTTACAGAAAGCTGATACACTCTTTTTAGATGAACCTACAGCTATGTTAGATGTACAAGCAACTGCTGACTTATGGCAACGATTAATTCACTTATGGACTGATCAAACGGTATTAATTGTAGAACATAAAGTGGAACATATTTGGCATCATGTAGATCGAGTCATATTAATGAACTATGATGGAGAAATTATAGCTGATAATACACCTGAATACATACTCAAACATTGTGAATCGTTACTCACTGAATTTGGCGTATGGCATCCTCATGCTTGGGATTATGCACCTATTCGAAAAGATTTAACTCCCCAATATTCCAATACACTTTTTAAATTTCAAAACGGACAAATAATTCGTAGTAAAAATACACTATTTGAAGTTTCAGAACTAAATATTCATCCTGGAGAATGGATTACAATTACTGGAAAAAATGGAGCTGGTAAAACTACTTTACTCGAATCTATGATGCAATTAGTGAAATACAACGGTACAATGTTTTATGAGAAGCGATTACTGAAGAAAATTAAAGATGCTGCTCAAAATATGTATCTTGTATACCAAAATCCTGAACTTCAATTTATTACAAATTCAGTTTATGACGAAATTAATATTCATTATAATCATCTTGATAAAGCAAAATCGAAAGAAGAAACTGAGCATCTTTTGAAACTTTTACATTTAGAAAAAGTTAAACATCATCATCCTTTTGAAATATCTACAGGTCAAAAACGTCGATTAAGCGTAGCAACTGCTTTAAGTTCAAAAGCTGAAATTGTTTTACTAGATGAGCCAACATTTGGACTTGATAGTCATAATACATTTCAATTGATTAAGCTATTTGAAGAACGTGTAAAACAAGGACAAACTATCGTAATGGTGACGCATGACCCTGAAATTATTCATCGTTATCCAACACGTCGACTTGTCGTAGAAAATCATAAGCTTTTAGAAATGGCAGGTGAATCAAATGTTTGAACGTTGGAAAAAGCGTCATACACTTGTAGATGATGTAAATATTATTACGAAATTAATTCTTGGAGTTTTATTATTTATTTTTATCATTTTTGTGCATAATTTTGATTACATGATTTATATTACTTTATTAATGTTTATATTTTTATTATCTTTTAATGGTACAGCTTTTAAAGTCATTGCTGCATTTTTATCAGCAACCATTCTCTTTGCCTTGCTATCATCATTATTCATGATTTTATATGGTGATGGTACACATATGTTATTTGAATGGGGAATTATTCATATTAGTACTGAGAGCATTGTAAGAGGTCTTCACTTATCTTTAAGAACAATTACTGTTTCAATGTTTGGTGTGTTAATTGCATTAACATCGCAAATTGTAATGATTTTCTATAGTTTAATGCAACATTTAAAAGTAAAACCTAAAATCGCCTATGCATTTATGGCTGCTATTCGTATGGTACCACTTATTTTCACATCATTTATCCAATTAAGACGTTCTTTAAAAATGCGTTACCAAATGATTGATGCTTCCAATTATCGTGGATTTAAACGTATAAAACACTTACTTATTCCAGTTTTAAGTCAAAACATACGTCGTGCACATCAATTATCAGTAGCTATGGAATCAAAAGGATTTAAAGATGGCCCACGTACCTATTATTATAAAGCACCTTTCTCATACAAAGATATTCTTTTTGTTGGTATGACAATTGCTTTACTTATTATTGCTTTTTATTTATCTCAATATTTTCCAATCACTGGTATTGAAGATGCTCGTGTTTCAGAAATGTTAGAGTAATATATCTAACATAAGACAAACTAAAGTAAAAATTGAGTTCAAAGATAAAAACAGTTTCAAAAATACAGTAAATTTATCTTGCTCGTATATTAAACCCTAACATTATAAAAAACTGGACTGACCCCAATTAGTGGGAAGTATATAAAAACACCTCCGCATGATTCATATTAAAATGAATCATGCGGAGGTGTTTTTTCTATGAAAAGAGTTGCTTATTCAGTAGAAACAAAGTATAAAGCTGTTGAAATGAAAGCAGCAGGATTTTCAACAAAAGAAATTATGGAAGAATTAAATATTAGAAATAGAACACAAGTGAAAACTTGGTGGCGATGGTATCGAAATGGGGAAAGTTATAGATTTTCACAACACGTTGGTAAACAATATACCTACGGTAAAGGATTAGAAGAGCTGTCAGAAGTAGAACAATTAAAATTAGAAAATAAGAGAAAAGATATAGAATTGGATATTTTAAAAAAGTACAAGGCATTGGAAAGGAAGTGGTACCAACGGTAGTCATAGATTTAGTGGATCAATTAAAAGGAAACTATTCAATCAAATTGATACTAGACGTATTAAACATACCTAAATCAACATATTACCGATGGAAAAACAAAACCTATAAAAATGATACTGTAACACAAAAAGTCATTGAATTATGTGAAGCTAACCACTATACCTACGGTTATCGTAAGATTACAGCATTGATTAATCAATGTTATACATCACCAATTAATCATAAGAGAGTACAGAGAATTATGCAGAAGCATCATTTGAACTGCCGAGTTAGACCTAAAAAGACGACAAGGATAGGTAAACCGTATTATAAAACAAACAATTTATTACAAAGACAATTTAAAGCGAGTTGTCCCATGAAAGTATTAACAACCGATATTACTTATTTACCATTTGGTCACTCTATGTTGTATTTATCTTCGATAATGGACATATATAACGGAGAAATTGTGGCGTATAAAATAGATGATAAACAAGACCAAAGTTTAGTTAATGATACATTAAATCAAATCGATATACCTGAGGGGTGTATATTACATAGTGATCAAGGCAGCGTTTATACATCTTATGCTTATTATCAATTATGCGAAGAAAAAGGCATTATCAGAAGTATGTCCCGAAAGGGAACACCTGCCGATAACGCCCCGATAGAAAGTTTTCATTCCTCGCTAAAGTCTGAAACTTTTTACATCAATAATCAGCTTAATAGCTCTAATCATATTGTAATAGATATTGTCGAAAAATACATTAAAAACTATAATAATAATCGAATTCAACAAAAACTAGGCTACTTATCCCCTGTAAAATACAGAGAATTAGCAGCCTAGAACATAGTGTTTTTATTAAGTTCCCATTTTAAGGGTTCAGTGCCTATCATCTATGGGTTATTATTTTTAGTTTATTTGAGTGCTTTATTTCCAATATCTTTACGATAAAATAGTTGATCACTCTTAATTTTTTCTACATTTCCATAAGCATCTTTTTGTGCTTGTTGAATAGTTTTTCCTTTTCCAATGGCTAATACAACTCGTCCGCCGGATGTAAGAAATGTATCATTTTCTTTTTTCAAACCACTAACGAAATAATGGTTATTTAATTCAAAGCCTGAAACCTCTGCACCTTTATCATATGACCCAGGATAGCCTTTCGAAGCAAGCATTACTCCTACCACATAATCGTTAATCCATTGAAAACGAATAGGTTCTTTACGGTCTAGAGCAACGATTTGTGCCATCAAGTCACTTTCTAGACGACTTAACAATACTTGCGCTTCTGGATCACCAAATCGTGCATTAAATTCAATAACTTTAGGACCTTCCTTAGTTAAAATTGCACCTATATAAAGTAAACCAAAATAGTCATAACCCTCTTCTTTTAACGCTCTAGCAATTGGTTGAGCAATATCTTTGTTTGTACGTTCTAAAACGTCATTTGAAATATGAGGAACAGGACAATAAGCGCCCATCCCACCAGTATTAGGACCTTCGTCATTATCATAGGCACGTTTATGATCTTGAGCAATACAGTCAAAAGGAACTGCATAATCACCATTAATGAATGTCATTAATGAGAATTCTTCTCCTTCAAGAAATTGTTCAAAGACAACTTTTCCATCTTCTTGTGGATATAGCACTTCTACCGCTTCAATTGCTTCATCTCGTGTATTAGCAATAATTACGCCTTTACCAGCAGCTAACCCATCCTTTTTGACTACAATAGGTAATTCGCATTCATTTACATAATTAAGTGCTTCAGTTTTATTGTCTATTTCTTTATAATCAGCAGTTGGAATATCATATTTTTCCATTAACCTTTTAGCAAAAGATTTAGAACCCTCAATTTGGGCTGCTTCTTTGTTAGGACCAAAGACTTTAACATGATTGTCTCTCAATTTATTAGATAAACCATCTATCAATGGTTGTTCTGGACCAATAATCACCCATTCTATATGATGTTGGTGGACAAATTGTAAAATAGCCTCATGGTCGGTTTCAGCAATTTCAGTGTGTATTTCAGCTAAATGAGTCATTGCATCATTTCCAGGAATAGCATAAAGTTTTTCAATAAGTGGCGACTGATGTAATTTTGATACTAATGCATGTTCACGACCGCCTGCACCTATAACTAAAACATTCATTTCTTTTCTCCCTCTATTCTCTCAATTATTTTAAATTAGTGTTTAAAATGACGCATACCAGTAGTAACCATAGCAATACCATGTTTGTTAGCCATATCAATCGAATCTTGGTCTTTAATTGAACCGCCTGGTTGAATAATAGCTTTAATACCATGTTTTGCAGCAAGTTCAACAGTATCATCCATTGGGAAGAAGCCATCAGAAATCATTACTACATTGTCATTTATTTCAATTGCGCGCTCTAATGCAATCTTAGCTGCACCTACTCTATTCATTTGTCCTGCACCAATTCCAACTGTCTGTTTATTATTACTTAAAATGATTGCATTACTTTTCACTGATGGAATAACTTTCCATCCTAGAAGCATTGCCTCCCACTGAGCATCGGTAGGTTCAACGTCTGTAACAACCTTCATTTCTTCTTTAGACACTTCGTAATTATCTTTATCTTGAACCAAATATCCACCTGAGACTGAAACAAATTCTTCTTCACGATTATCAATTGTCATATCAATTTCTAATAAGCGAATATTTTTCTTTTGAGTTAAAATATCTAAAGCTTCTTTATCAAATTTTGGTGCAATGACAACTTCTAAGAAAATAGAATGTAACGTTTCCGCTAAATCTTTGGTAACTGTTCTATTGAGTGCAATGATCCCACCAAAGATAGACTGATTATCTGCATCATACGCATGTTTAAATGCAGTTTCAATATCAGTGCCAATACCTACACCACATGGATTCATGTGTTTAACTGCAACGGCAGCTGGTTCTTTAAATTTTTTCACTAATGCTAATGCTGAATCTGCATCTTTAATATTATTAAAACTCAATGCCTTACCATGTAATTGTTTCGCACCAGCAATAGTATGTTTACTATTAGAAGTACGAACAAAACGTGCTGATTGTTGAGGATTCTCACCATATCGTAATTCTTCACTATCTCCTTTGAAGAAACTTACAATTGCATGATCATATTCATTTGTATGTTCAAATACTTTAATCATTAATGACTTACGGTATGATTCATCAAGTCGATGTTCTTTAATTCGTTGAATGACTTCATTATAATCAGATGGATGGACAATGGTTGTTACATGTTTAAAATTTTTGGCTGCAGCACGTAACATAGTTGGACCACCAATATCGATATTTTCAATTGCATCATCTTCAGTTACATCTGGATTAGCTACAGTTTGTTGGAAAGGATATAAGTTGACCACAACCATATCAATTAAATCAATGTGTTGTTCTGATAATTGTTCTAAATGTTCAGGTTTATTACGATCTGCTAAAATACCACCGTGTACTGCTGGATGTAACGTTTTTACACGACCATCCATAATTTCAGGGAATTGCGTCAACTCTGATACAGATTTAACAGTTACATTGGCTTCTTCTAAAGCACGTTTTGTACCGCCCGTTGAATATAATTCATAATCTAATTGTGTTAATGATTTAGCAAATTCCACGACTCCACTTTTATTTGAAACACTAATAATTGCTTTTTTCATGATTAACTATGCTCCTTATTTAATAACTTTAGCTATTACACTTGGATAAAGTTCATATTCTAATTGTTTCACACGTTCTTCTAACACTTCTTTTGTATCGTCCGGTTTTATATCACATTTTCGTTGTTCAATTATTTCTCCCGTATCCATTCCACTATCTACATAGTGAACTGTTGAACCTGTTTCCTTATCCCCACTATTAAATGCTTGACCAATTGCATTTTTCCCCTTGTACTTTGGTAATAATGAAGGATGAATATTCAATATTTTACCTTCATAAGCATTTAATAAGTCTGGTCCCACTAATCTCATATAACCTGCTAAGATAATCCACTCCACCTCTTCACTATGAAGAAGTTGAATTAATTTTTGTTCATATTCTGCTTTGTTTTCAAAGTCTTTAGGTTCATTAATATGAACCATCACTTTCAACTGTTTTGCACGCTCAATGCAATAAGCATCGTGATGATCTGTATATAAAGAAGTAATTTCTATATTATTAAGGTGCCCCTTATCAACTTTAGATACAATATTTTCGAAGTTACTTCCTGATCCAGAGGCAAATATAGCCACCTTAGTCATATCTATACCCCCTCAAGATAAATCGGTGCATCATTACTTTTAACAATTTCCCCTATTTGATATGCAGCAATATCTTGTTCTTTTAAGATATCAAGTGCTTTAGATACATCTTCTTTATTTACAATGACAGTATAGCCTATGCCCATATTAAAAACGTTATACATTTCACTCGTTTCAATGTCAGCTTGTTGTTGTAACCATTCAAATACTTTTGGTGTTGGGAAGGATTGTGTATCAATTTTAGCTGCTAACCCGTCAGGTAAGCCTCTAGGTATATTTTCATAAAATCCGCCACCAGTAATATGATTCATGCCTTTGATTTTAACTTTTTCTTTTAAAGTTAAAATAGGTTTCACATACAATTGAGTCGGAGCTAAAAATGTATCAAGATAAGTACTTCCATCAAATGAATCATTCAAATTAATTCCGGATTCTTGAATTAACTTTCTTACTAAACTATACCCATTAGAATGAATTCCATTAGAAGCTAAACCAATGATAATTTGTCCCTCTTCTACTTCAGATCCATCAATATATTCATCTTTTTCGACTGCCCCTACAGCAAAACCTGCTAAGTCATATTCTCCTTCGTGATACATTTCACCCATCTCGGCTGTTTCTCCACCAATAAGAGCAGTATGAGTAGCTTCACAACCATCACTCACACCTTTTACAATTTGCTCTATCACTTCCGGAACAACTTTATTTGTTGCTATATAATCTAAAAAATATAGCGGTTCTGCGCCCGTTGTAAGAATATCATTTACACACATGGCAACTGCATCAATACCAATCGTGTCATGCTTATTATTATCAATGGCAAGCTTTAATTTTGTTCCTACACCATCTGTACCAGAGACTAATACTGGCGCTTTCATATTAAGCTGGGATAAATCAAAAGTCGCACCAAATCCACCTAATCCGCCAAGTACTTCTTTACGCATTGTACGTTGAACATGACTAGACATTCTTTCTACCGCTTCATAACCTGCATGAATATCAACACCTGATTGTTCATAAGCTTTAGACATGTATATTTCCCTCTCTATCAAAATAATGTTTATGATTATCAATATATTCTTTTTGACGTGTACTTAAATTATTTAAATAGTTTTCTTCATAGTCAAATAGACCTGCTGGATAATCTCCTGTAAAACTTTCTACACATAATCCACTATAGGGTGCATCAAAATCTAATCCAATTGATTCTATAAGACCTTCAACACTTAAATATGCAAGAGAATCTGCACCAATATACTCACAAATTTCTTCTGGAGATTTACTAGCAGAAATCAATTCAGCAGTAGTAGACACATCAATTCCATAAAAACTAGGGAACATAAATTCTGGAGAAGCTATACGTACATGTATTTTATTTGCTCCAGCATCTTTAAGCATTCTGACAATACGTTTACTTGTTGTTCCTCTTACAATAGAGTCATCAACTAAAATAATGTCTTTACCTTCTACAATATCTTTCACTGCCGATAGCTTAACGCGTACTCCTTGTTCACGTAATTCTTGTGTAGGTTGAATAAAAGTTCGTGCGACATATTGGTTTTTTACAAGTCCCATTTCATTAGGTAATTGAATCTCTTCAGCATAGCCACTAGCTGCAGATAATGATGAGTTTGGAACACCGATAACCATATCTGCTTGAGCCGGACTTTCTTGAGCTAATTTTTCACCAGAAACTTTACGAACTGCATGCACATTTTTTCCAGCAATTGTTGAATCTGGACGCGCAAAGTAAATATATTCCATTGCTGAAATAGCTGTGTTAGTGTGACTTGTATATGATTTTACTTCAATGCCATTGTGATTAATGACAACATACTCTCCAGCATGAATATCTTGGACATATTCTGCTCCTAGCACATCTATGGCACATGTTTCACTAGCTAAAATGTATGTTCCATCTTGCATCTTACCAACTACTAGAGGACGAATCGCATTTGGATCAACAGCACCATACAAAGCGTCTTTAGTCAATATCGCGAAAGTAAATCCACCTTTAATTTGTCGTAAACTTTCTTTTAGCGCCTCTTCAAATGTAGGAGCTTTACTACGACGAATTAAATGCATAATCACTTCAGTATCAGAAGATGAGTGGAAAATGGCACCATGTTTTTCAAGGTATTGTCTTAAAGTTTGTGCATTAATTAAATTACCATTATGACAAATTGCGACACTCATATCGTAGAAATGATATAAAAATGGTTGGATATTTTCGATACCTTTATTTCCTGATGTCGCATAACGAACATGTCCAATAGCATGATTGCCATCTTTTAGTTTATTAAGTTGTGGTTCTTTAATGGCTTCAGTAAGTAAACCTAAACCACGTTCACCCTTTAGAGTATCTTCATCAGAAACTACAATCCCTGCACCTTCTTGCCCTCTATGTTGTAAACTATGCAATCCCATATAAGTTAACTGAGCTGCTTCTGAATGATTCCAAATGCCAAAGACACCGCATTCTTCGTTTAATCCACTGTAGTTAAACATTCTGAAATAGCTCCTTCCCAAATTGCTTTAATATCTGAGACTTTTTCTGTAATTGTAGATGTAGTATTAGATACTTTAAATTCATCAACATCTGTTAATTCACCAATTTTAATAGCTCCATCTACATCTAGTGTTTGTCCTTCTTTGACTGCAACGACATAACGTCCTTGTGTTTCACTAAATAATTGTGCATCAGAGAGTTCTACTTTTGCTTCTAATCCTAAATTATAATAAGCACTTATTTTAGCAAGCGTAATAAGTAAACCGCCTTTACCTACAGTTTGTACATGAGAAGCAATTCCATTTCTAATAGATGTTTTTATTGCTTCGCCTTTTGCCACTTCATCACCTAAATCAATTTCTTCATACTCATGATTGACTTTACTATATAAAAGTTTTTCAATTTGACTTCCACCAAAATCATTTCTTGTTTCTCCTACAAGATATAATGTATGCCCTGTTTCTGGATGGAAATCATTTAAATATTGAATATCTTCAATGAGTCCTACCATTCCTACTACTGGTGTAGGGAAAATAGAAGTTCCTCTAGTTTCGTTATATAAAGAAACGTTTCCTGATACTACCGGTGTTTTTAATACTTCACAAGCTTCTGCCATACCTTTTGTAGAATCAATTAATTGTTGGTAAATTTCTTTCTTTTCTGGAGAACCATAATTTAAACAGTCTGTCATAGCTAATGGTGTTGCGCCTACAGCAATTAAATTTCTATAAGCTTCTGCCACAACCATTTTTCCACCTTCGTAAGGTTGATTAAATACATATCGAGCTTCACCATCAATGGTTGAAGCAATGGCTTTATTTGTTCCTTCAACTCTTACTACAGATGATTGTAGTCCAGGTTTAATAATGGTATTAGCACCTACTTGTTGATCGTATTGTTCATATAAATAATGTTTCGAAGCAATTGTTGGATGCTTTAATAATTTCTTAAATACATCTTGTACATTGATCTCACTATAATCATTTTTTGAGGTATTATATTCTTTTTCTTCACCTTCTAAAATATAGACAGGTGCTTCATCAGCTAGTGCATCAACAGGAATATCTGCATACACTTCATCTTCGTATTTAAGAACGAAGCGGTCAGTATCCGTTACTTCACCAATTACTGCACTATCAAGTTCATGTTTATCAAATAAGTCCAAGAACTTTTGTTCTGTTCCTTTTTCAACAACAAGTAACATTCTTTCTTGTGTTTCAGATAACATCATTTCATATGGTGAGATTCCTGGTTCACGTGTTGGGACTTGATCTAGATACAGTACTAATCCACTACCGCCTTTAGCAGCCATTTCTGATGAAGAAGAGGTAAGACCTGCTGCTCCCATATCTTGGATACCTACAAGTTCATCAAATGTGATTGCTTCAAGTGTGGCTTCCATTAATTTTTTACCTACAAATGGGTCACCAATTTGTACTGAAGGTCGTTTACTTTCACTTTCTTCAGTTAATTCTTCAGATGCAAATGTGGCACCATGAATACCATCACGTCCAGTTTTAAGGCCTACATAAATGACTGAATTTCCTTCACCTTTAGCAGTACCTTTTTGTACCATATCGTGATCGATAACACCTACACACATTGCATTGACAAGCGGATTTCCATCGTAACGTTCATCGAATTCGATTTCTCCTGCTGTAGTTGGTATACCAATACAATTACCGTAACCACCAATACCACGGACAACGCCTTTTAATAAACGTTGATTTTGTTTTACTGATAATTCACCGAATCGCAAACTATTTAGTAGGTTAATGGGTCTTGCTCCAATCGATACGATATCTCTGATGATACCTCCTACACCAGTAGCTGCACCTTGATAAGGTTCGATTGCTGAAGGATGATTGTGAGATTCTACTTTGAAAACTACCGCTTGATTATCACCAATATCTACAACTCCAGCACCTTCACCTGGTCCCATAAGGACATGCTCGCCAGTTGTCGGGAATTGCTTTAAGAAAGGTTTAGAATGTTTATAAGAGCAATGTTCACTCCACATGACTGAGAAAATACCTACTTCTGTAAAGTTAGGCTCTCTTCCTAAAATCTCACGTACCTTATTATATTCTTCATCACTTAAACCCATGTCTTGATATAGTTTTTCAAGTTTAATTTCTTCAATACTAGGTTCGATAAACTTAGACATTTTGTTCCCTCCAACTATTTACCATTGCTTCGAATAATTTAACACCACTGTCTGTACCAAGAAGTGTTTCAAGTGCTCTTTCAGGATGAGGCATCATTCCACATACATTGCCTGCTTTATTTACAATACCTGCAATATGTTCATGAGACCCATTCGGGTTATCTTCATATGTTAAAATAATTTGATTATTTTCAACTAATTCATTGTACATATCATCTGTACAATAATAATGTCCTTCTCCATGTGCTACAGGATAAACAACAATTTCATTTTCTCCATATAAATTAGTAAAAGGAGTTTGATTATTAACAATTTTCAGTTTTTCATTTCTACTAATAAATAGATGTGAATCATTATGTAATAAGGCGCCGGGTAATAGTCCTATCTCAGTTAAGATCTGGAATCCATTACATACACCTAAAACGGGCTTACCTTTACTGGCAAAACGTTTCACTTCGCTAATAATTGGAGCGACACTTGCCATAGCCCCTGAACGTAAATAGTCACCAAATGAAAAACCACCTGGAATTAATACCCCGTCAAAACCTTTTAAAGATGTTTCACGATAATCTACATATTCAGCTTCTGCACCTGTTTTAATAGCTGCATTATACATATCTCTATCACAGTTAGATCCTGGAAAAACGAGAACTGCAAATTTCATATTATGCATTCTCCTTTTCATCAACAATTTTATAACTATATTCTTCAATAACCGTATTAGCAAATAACTTTTCGCTTAATGTCGTAATAATATTATTTACTGCTTCCTCTGTAGCTTCATCAACAGTCATATATAATACTTTACCTACTCTAATGTCATTAACTTGTTTATAACCTAAGTCATGCACAGCACGATTTAATGCTTGACCTTGTGTATCCAATACCTGTGGTTGTAATGTAATGTGAAGTTCAATTGTTTTCATTATTTTAGTTCCTCCAATTTATCCAAAAATGTTTGATACGTATCTATTAAAGAACCAGTATCATTTCTATATACATCTTTATCGAAATTCGTATCTGAATATTTATCCCAAATACGACAAGTATCTGGTGAAATTTCATCCGCTAATAAAATATCACCATTTTCTGTTTTTCCAAATTCAACTTTAAAATCTACTAATCTTAAATCCATTTCATTCATTAATTGAATTAATACTTTATTAATATTTTTAGCCATATCTTTTAATGTCTTAATTTCCTCATCATTAGCAATATGAAGTAATTTGACATGATCATCAGTAATCAATGGATCATTTAAATCGTCATTTTTATAAAAGAACTCTACAAGTGGTTCATCAAATACATGGCCTTTTTCAAAACCTAAACGTTTCGTAATAGAACCTGTCGCAATATTTCTTACAACTACTTCTAGTGGTATAATCTTTACTTCTTTAACTAATTGCTCAGTTTCAGAAAGCTGTTTAATAAAATGGCTTTCAAGGCCATGTTTATTTAAATATTCGAAAATAATTGAAGTAATTCGATTATTTAAACGTCCTTTCCCTTGCATCTTATCCTTTTTGGCGCCGTTACCTGCTGTGACTTCATCTTTGTATTCAACTCTCAACTGATGTACTGTTTCAGTTGAAAATACTCTTTTTGCTTTACCTTCATAAAGTAATGACATTGATTATTCTCTCCCTTTAAATTGTTTCAACATTTCATTTTCAGTTTCATTAACATTATTTGTAAGAATGGTCATATGCCCCATTTTTCTATCCGGTTTTCGTTCTGTTTTTCCATAGATGTGGACATGCCATTCAGGATGATCTCCAAATTTATCTTCTAATAAGTCTAAATCGCGTCCTAGTAAATTCATCATCACAGCTGGTTTTAAAATTTCAATCTCTTGAGGTAAATCTTGACCAGTTACTGCTAAGATATGTGTATCAAATTGAGAATAATCACATGCTTCAATCGTATAATGTCCAGAGTTATGTGGTCTCGGTGCAATTTCATTTACATATAAGTGATTTGATTTATCAATAAAGAATTCCACGGTAAAAGTACCAACAAAGTGAACTTTTTCGATTATTTTATCTACTTCTTTTCTCGCTTCTTGCTCTTTATCGCATCTAGCTGGAATAATAGTTTTAAATAGTATTTGATTACGATGCTCGTTTTCTTGTAGTGGGAAATAAGCAATTTGTTTTTGATTACCAATCGTTACAGTTAAAGATACTTCTCGATCGAGATCTAAAAATTTTTCTGCCACACATTCATGTTTTGAAACAAGTACTTTAGCTTCTTCAACATTGGAATCATTTTTCACTAAAATTTGTCCTTTACCATCATATCCACCAAAACGTGTTTTTACGATAAATGGATAACTTAATGTTTCAATTGCTTGATTCAAATCTTTTTCATCTTTTAAAGATACATAAGGAACAATTTTCGTACCTGCAGATTCTAATGTTTGTTTTTCAGTTAAACGATCTTGTAATAATTCAATTGCTTGATAACTTTGAGGAATGTTAAATTGTTGAGTTAGTTGCTTAAGTTGTTGAGCAGATATATTTTCAAATTCATAAGTAATCACATCTGATTGTTGACCCAATTTGTTTAAGGCTTCTTCATCATCATACTCTGCCGTGATAAAAACATCTGCTATTGATTTACATGGACTATCTGGATTAGGATCTAAACACGCTACATTAAAGCCCATTTTTTGGGCAGATTGTGCCATCATCTTACCTAATTGTCCTCCACCAATAATACCAATTGTTGCTCCGAACTTTAATCTATTGAAGTTCATCTTGCATTTCGCCTACCTTATCTACTAAAGATTGTTCATATTGTTCAAGATGTTTACAAACTGAATCATTTCCAATACTTAAAATTCTCGCTGCTAAAATACCAGCATTTTTAGCCCCAGATTTACCGATTGCCGTTGTAGCAACAGGAATTCCACCAGGCATTTGAACAATAGACAATAGTGAATCTAGTCCTTTTAAACTTTTAGATTCAATAGGTACACCGATAACAGGTAACGTTGTCATTGAAGCAACCATCCCAGGTAAATGTGCTGCACCACCAGCGCCAGCAATAATAACGTCATAACCGTTTGTACGTGCTTCACTTGCAAAATCAAACATTAACTTTGGCGTACGATGTGCTGACACTACTTTCTTTTCATATGGTATTTCAAATTGTTCTAACATTGCACAACTTTCTTGCATAATCTTCCAGTCTGAGGAACTACCCATAATGACTGCTACTTTCACTTTGTACACCCTTTCAAAGTTTAAAATATAAATCTTATTAGTTGTATATTACACGTATAGCATACCAAGTATAAGATTTAATTTCAATCAAAAATCGAACTTTATCTATGTTTCTTAACTTAATTTACGCTTTTTAGCTAAAATTTGACGTTTTTATACCTTTAAAGTTAATCTATAGACAGATGTTTAATAAACAAGGAGGAGTTTTTTGTGGTTGCAAAAATTTTAGATGGGAAACATATTGCAAAAGATTATAGACAAGGGTTGCAAAATCAAGTTGAAACTTTAAAAGAAAAGGGATATACACCAAAATTATCCGTTATTTTAGTTGGGAATGATGGTGCAAGTCAAAGCTATGTTAATTCTAAAAAGAAAGCTGCTGAAAAAATAGGGATGATATCTGAAATTGTTCATTTAGCTGAAGATACTTCTGAAGAAGACGTATTAAAAGAACTAGATCGTTTAAATAATGATGATTCGGTAAGTGGCATTTTAGTCCAAGTACCTCTTCCTAAACAGGTTAGCGAACAAAAAATTTTAGAAGCAATTAATCCAGAAAAAGACGTTGATGGTTTTCACCCATCAAACATTGGTAAATTATACATTGATGAACAAACGTTTGTTCCTTGTACACCATTAGGAATTATGGAAATTTTAAAACATGCAGATATCGATTTAGAAGGTAAAAATGCTGTCGTAATTGGCCGAAGTCACATTGTAGGTCAACCCGTGTCTAAGTTATTATTACAAGCAAATGCAACAGTAACAATCTTACATTCACGTACTAAAGATATGCATAGCCATTTAAAACATGCAGATGTTATCGTCAGTGCAGTAGGTAAACCTGGATTAGTTACTAAAGACGATGTAAAAGAAGGCGCAGTGATTGTGGATGTAGGTAATACTCCTGATGAAAATGGCAAACTAAAAGGTGACGTTGAATTTGAAGAAGTAAAAGAAATTGCAGGTGCTATTACTCCAGTACCAGGCGGTGTAGGTCCTTTAACTATTACGATGGTTTTAAATAATACATTATTAGCTGAAAAAATGCGTAGAGGCATTGAATAATTTAAATTCAAACGTTTATTATTAAAAAAGAGAGAGGCATAATTTCAAATTAATTATGCCTCTCTCTTTTTTTTAATAATATATTACATTTATACTGAAACACTTAATTTTGGAACAAATGTTTCATAATGAATATGTTCTTGGCTTACGCCTATTTCTTTTAATACTTCAATCACTGATTGAATAAATTTAGCACTTCCACAAACATATACTTCACTATCATTATTCACATAATTTTCAAGAGTTTCTTTAGTTAAATAACCTTTAGCTTGTCTATCATATAACTCATATTTCGCGTTGTCGTAGCGTTTTGAAATATCTTTTAAATGAGAAGTAAATGGTGTATCATTAACGTCTCCAGTTACTTGAATAAACTGTGCATGACTTCCATTTTCAGCTACTTTATCAAACATTGAAACAAGCGGTGTGACACCAATACCCGCACCAATAAATACTTGTGGTTGATTTTGGTTAACCACACCAAATGGACCTACTGGAGCTGATAAGTTAATATCATTTCCTTCTTTTAATTCATCATGTAAAATAGTTGAAACTTCACCTTCATGGTCTGTAGATACATCACGTTTGACAGCAAAGGTTAAATGATTGTTATCGCCACTAACAATTGAATAGTGACGTTTTGCACGATAAGGCATTTTTTCACTACTTACATCAACTGTAATATATTCTCCTGGTGTAAATTGACTTAAATCATATTTATCTGATACTACAGTAAAGGATTTAATATCAGATGAAAGTTGTTCAATTTTTTCTATTTTAAATGGTTGGAAACCTTCCCATAACATTTTACTATAAATATCTTTTTCAACTTGAATAAATACATCAGCAATTTCTTGATATGCTTTTTTCCAAGTTTGAATAATAGGATGATTATCTTCTAATCCTAAAACAGCTTTAATTGCTTCAATTAAGTTTTCTCCTACGATATCATATCCAGCTGGTGGTACTTGCAACGCACAATGTTTATATGCAATTTCTTTAACAACTGGCAAAATATTTTCTAAATGCTCAATATTAACTGCAGCTGCTAATACACTTTGAGCTAAAGCAGTAGATTGGAATCCTTTTTGTTGGTTAGTTTGGTTAAACATATTTTTTAACTCTGGATGTTGTTGGAACATTCTATTGTAAAAATAAGAAGTGATCTCTGTTCCTCTTTCTTGTAATACTGGAACAGTTTCTTTTACAATTCCTTTTTCTTGTTCTGTTAACATTCAAATCCACTCCTACTTAAAATTATATGTGTAAAATATATTTATTTACTACAAATATATTTTAGTACAATACTTATTATAATGTAATATAGATTTTTTTAAATTCACAGAACTTTCATTTTACATAAATTTAATATTTATTTATCTTAAGTTCATTTAAATTTAATCTTGAATAAGCTATATTAAGACTATAGTATGATGTTAAAAATCAGAAATTAAAGTATAGTTAAATTATTCAAATGACTTATTACATTCGGAGGTTAACGTAATGAATAAACTCATACAATCTCTTTCAGCTCTCGGTGTCTCCGCTACTCTTGTGACTCCAAATTTAAGTGCAGAAGCTACTTCAAATCATACTCCACAGCTTAAAGGAGTAAACGATATTGTTATTGAAAAAGGTCAAGATTATAATGTATTAAATGGAATTAGTGCCTATGATAAAGAAGATGGTGATTTAACACATAAAATTACAGTTGATGGTCACGTAGATACGTCAAAAGTAGGTACATATAAAGTAAGATATAATGTCATCGACTCAGAGGGAGCCGAAGAATCATCAACACGTTACATAAAAGTTAAATAAAAGTTAAATAAATGTGTCAATTTTCTGAAAAAGACGAGATAAATATCTCGTCTTTTTTATTTAATTTTTATTGTAAACGCTAGAATTGATAATGTTTCTCAAATGTAACGAACGATTTTCTATTTTTGACATTTTTCACAGAATAGACACATAATTTTAACAAACCTTACATTCCCCGTCATTCCTATTGTTACTAGTTTTTTCCTATTTATTATTGTAATTTTTTTCTAATAAGGTCTTGTAAATATCGCGTAATAAACTAAAATTAATGGTAAGCCCTACATTTGTAGTATTAGGAGGTCAAAAAAGTGTCAAAATTTAAGTCGTTGCTTCTTATGTTTGGCACACTAATTTTACTTAGTGGTTGTTCAAACATAGAAGTGTTTAATGCAAAAGGGCCAGTAGCAAGTAGTCAGAAGTTCTTGATTATTTACTCAATCATCTTCATGCTTGTTATTGTTGCTGTTGTACTTACTATGTTCGCTGTTTTTATTTTCAAGTATAGTTACAATAAAAATGACGAATCTGGTAAGATGCACCACAATTCTTTAATTGAAACAATTTGGTTTGTGGTACCAATCTTAATCGTAATTGCTTTAGCTATTCCAACAGTTAAAACATTATACGATTATGAGAAACCACCTGAAAGTAAAGAAGACCCATTAGTTGTCTATGCAGTTAGTGCTGGATATAAATGGTTCTTTGCTTATCCAGAACAAAAGGTTGAAACAGTGAATACATTAACTATTCCTAAAAACCGTCCAGTGGTATTTAAATTACAATCTATGGATACAATGACTAGTTTCTGGATTCCTCAATTAGGTGGTCAAAAATATGCCATGACTGGCATGACAATGAATTGGACTTTAACAGCCGATCAAAATGGTACATTCAGAGGACGTAACTCTAACTTCAATGGTGAAGGTTTCTCTCGCCAAACATTTAAAGTTCACTCTGTAGACCAAAAAGATTTCGATGCTTGGGTTAAAGATGCTAAAAGTAAGAAAACTATTAGCCAAGATGAGTTTGATAAACAAATCTTACCAAGTACTCCAAATAAAGAATTAACATTTAGTGGTACTCACATGGCATTTGTCGATCCTGCAGCTGATCCAGAGTATATCTTCTATGCATATAAACGTTACAACTATACTCAAAAAGATCCTAACTTCGTTGCTGAAAAAGATCTTTACAAAGATGTAACAGATAAACCTCAAAAACCAGCTCGTAAGGTAACAGTTACAAATGTCAACTATCCTCGTCATGGTATGAAGCCAATGATTTTAGGCAACGATGACCCTTACGATAGTGAGTTCAAAGATGAAGAAACTCACAACGCTAAGGAAATGGAAAAAATCAATAAAGGAGCTAAAGACGAGAATGCGTCTAAAGCAGATAATGATCATGGAGGTGAACATTAATGAATTTTCCATGGGATGAATTACTCGTTAAAGGTAACTGGATGATTACTATGGCACAAATTGGTGCCCCATTCTTAGTTATCGGTTTAATCGCAGTAATTACTTATTTCAAATTATGGAAATATCTATACAAAGAATGGTTCACATCCGTAGACCATAAAAAAATCGGTTTAATGTACTTAATTTGTGCGGTATTAATGTTCGTTCGTGGTGGTATTGATGCGTTATTACTTCGTACTCAATTAACTATTCCAGATAATACTTTCTTGGAATCAAATCACTATAACGAAATTTTTAGTACGCACGGCGTTATCATGATTATCTTTATGGCTATGCCATTCGTTTTCGGTTTATGGAACGTTGTTGTTCCTTTACAAATTGGGGCTCGTGATGTGGCATTCCCTGTAATGAACAACATCAGCTTCTGGTTATTCTTTGTTGGTATGATTTTATTTAACCTATCATTTATCGTAGGTGGATCACCAGCAGCTGGTTGGACAAACTATGCTCCACTAGCAGGAGAATTTAGTCCTGGTCCAGGAGTTAACTACTACTTAGTAGCAATTCAAATTTCAGGTATCGGTACTTTAATGACAGGTATTAACTTCTTTGTAACAATACTTAGATGTAAAACACCTACTATGAAGTTTATGCAAATGCCTATGTTTACTGTAACTACTTTTATTACGACATTAATCGTAATTTTAGCATTCCCAGTATTCACAGTTGTTCTTGCTTTAATGACAGCTGATAGAGTATTCGGAACTCATTTCTTTACAGTAGCAGACGGCGGTATGCCAATGTTATGGGCAAACTTCTTCTGGGTATGGGGGCACCCTGAAGTTTATATCGTTATCTTGCCTGCATTTGGTATTTATTCAGAAATTATTCCAACATTTGCTCGTAAACGTTTATTCGGTCACCAAAGTATGGTGTGGGCAACTGCTGGTATCGCGTTCTTAAGTTTCTTAGTTTGGGTTCACCATTTCTTCACAATGGGTAATGGTGCTTTAATTAACTCATTCTTCTCAATCTCAACAATGCTAATCGGTGTACCTACCGGAGTTAAATTATTTAACTGGTTATTAACATTATATAAAGGACGTATTACTTTTGAGTCACCAATGTTATTCTCATTAGCCTTTATCCCTAACTTCTTATTAGGTGGGGTTACTGGTGTAATGTTAGCAATGGCATCAGCTGACTATCAATATCACAACACTTATTTCTTAGTAGCTCACTTCCACTATACATTGGTTACTGGTGTAGTATTTGCCTGTCTAGCTGGTTTAATCTTCTGGTATCCTAAAATGATGGGTTACAAATTAAATGAAAAATTAAATAAATGGGCATTCTGGTTATTCATGATTGGATTTAACGTATGTTTCTTACCACAATTCATTCTTGGTTTAGACGGTATGCCACGTCGTTTATACACTTATATGCCATCTGATGGTTGGTGGTTATTAAACTTCATCTCAACTATCGGTGCATTAATGATGGCAGTCGGCTTCCTATTCTTAGTAGCAAGCATTATCTACAGCCACATTAAATCTCCACGTGAAGCAACTGGAGATAACTGGGATGGTTTAGGTCGTACTTTAGAGTGGTCAACAGCTTCTGCTATTCCACCTAAATACAACTTCGCAATCACTCCAGATTGGAATGACTATGATACATTTGTTGATATGAAAGAACATGGTCGTCATTTCTTAGACAATCATAACTACAAAGACATTCATATGCCTAACAACACACATACTGGTGTATTTATGGGTATATTCATGTTAGTTGGTGGTTTCTTCTTAATCTTCGAATCTATCATTCCATTCCTAATTTGTGTAGCTGGTATCTTCGGAACTATGATTTATCAAAGTTTCGTACAAGATCACGGTTATCATATTCCAGCTTCTGAAGTTGCTGAAAACGAAGCACGTTTAAGAGAAGCACGTATTAAAGAAAGGGAGGCTGTAGGTCATGAGTCATGATACAAACACTATTGATTCACGTACGCATGAAGGTCAATTGAATAAACTTGGCTTCTGGATTTTCCTTACAGCCGAATTTGCATTATTCGGTACCCTATTTGCAGCGTTATTAACGTTGCAACATGGGGGCGGTTACGGTGGTAAATTGACAACTGAATTGTTTGAATTACCACTTGTCCTAATCATGACATTTGCCTTATTAATCAGTTCTTATACTTGTGGTATTTCAATTTACTACTTACGTAAAGAAGAAAAAGGTAAAATGATGTTTTGGATGATTTTAACAGTAATCCTTGGCTTAGTATTTGTCGGATTCGAAATTTATGAATTTGCACATTATGCTTCTGAAGGTGTAACACCTAAAGTAGGCTCTTACTGGTCAAGTTTCTTCATCCTATTAGGTACACATGGTGCCCATGTTTCATTAGGTATCGGTTGGATTATTTGTTTATTAATCCAAGTAGCAACACGTGGATTAAATAAATTTAATGCTCCAAAATTATTTATAGTAAGTTTATACTGGCACTTCTTAGATGTTGTATGGATCTTCATCTTTACTGCCGTATATATGATAGGGATGGTGTATAGCGGATGAACACAATCGTAAAACATACAGTTG
This sequence comes from Staphylococcus sp. HMSC072H03, assembly GCF_001809305.1. Lineage (NCBI taxonomy): Bacteria > Bacillati > Bacillota > Bacilli > Caryophanales > Staphylococcaceae > Staphylococcus > Staphylococcus sp. HMSC072H03. The sequence goes on along the minus strand of NZ_KV796881.1, from coordinate 5,618 downwards.
GCTTTATTGCTTCAATCGTTTTAACGTTATTAGCAGTTTTTGTAACTCTATACACAAACATGACATTCCATGCTAAAACAACAATTATCTTTGGTTTTGCTTTCATCCAAGCTGCATTACAATTATTAATGTTCATGCACTTAACTGAAGGTAAAGATGGACGTTTACAATCTGCCAAAGTTATCTTTGCGATTATTATTACTTTAATCACAGTTATTGGTACTTATTGGGTTATGCAAGGTGGACATTCTAGTCACTTATAATTCAATTTCTACCTTTCTTAAAAAGCCTGTACGAGTTTTTTAACTTGTACAGGCTTTTTGTTTTGTTTATATTAATTACTTCTTTGTGTATGATAGATATAAGAAAAAGTAAAAATCTTTGGAGGTGTATTCATGTCATTACCTATTATTATTGATACTGATCCAGGTATAGATGATGCAGCAGCAATCGCTCTTGCATTATCTCATACAAAATTTGATGTCAAAATGATTTCTACTGTAAATGGAAATGTAGGTGTTGAGAAAACCACAGCGAATGCTTTAAAATTAAAAGCCTTTTTCAACAGTGAGGTCCCTATTCATAGAGGAGCTTCTCAACCATTAATAAGTGAAATACAAGATGCTAGTCATATTCATGGAGAAAGTGGTATGGATGGCTATCAATTCCCTACAATTTCTACTTCAGATTTAGCGTCTTCTCATGCTGTAGAAGCTATGAATGAGATATTAAGTCATTCTAATGAACCTATTACTCTTGTAACTTTAGGCCCTTTAACAAATATAGCTCTACTTTTTAATACGTATCCTGAATGCAAAAACCATGTTAAAGAAATTATTATGATGGGTGGTAGTACTGGAAGAGGTAATGTTACTCCCCTAGCTGAATTTAATATTTATTGTGATCCTGAAGCAGCTCATATCGTTTTTAATGCTGGTTTACCTTTAACGATGATTGGCTTAGATTTAGCGCGTCAATCATTATTTACTCATTCTTATTTAGACACTCTTAAAGATGAAAACAACACAACACAAATGTTGTATCATATTTTCCAACACTATCGCGGTGAAGATTTTAAAGAAGGAATAAAACTATATGATGCATTTACGATTCTTTATTTGCTTGATCCTAAGAGTTATGAAATTAAAGAAGCAGATGTGCAAATTGAATTACAAGGGTCACTGACTCGTGGTGCTACTGTAGTTGATTTTGAATCTTCCTATCCTAATTGTTCTGTAGTCGTATCAAGTATAAATGAACATTATAAAACAATATTTTTAAATACTTTAAAAAATTAAAGGTCGAAACAATTAATGTTCCGACCTTTTAATATTTAATTTTACTCTTATTGATAATAAGATTGTTGATTTAATATTTTATGATAAATATATGAGATTCGATTTTCATTTGTTACTTTAGAATTATCACCTATATTTGAAGCAAGTACGATGACATAATGTTGATTGAAATAGACGGTAAATATTTGTCCATAGAATACACCATTAATTCTGTTATATTGCGGTGTAACATAAAATCCGTAACGATAAGATTCAGGATATGACGTTGTTCCTAATTGCTGAGTCAGTGGTATTGACACTGATTCACTAAAAATATTATTATTTTTTAAATTATTTACTAAATGAGCCATATCATATGTTGTCATATATAAATTACCCGCTCCATAATATTGAGCTAATATATTTGGTTTCATAGCAGTTAATTTACCGTCAATCATTTTATATCCTGTAGCCATATATTTTTTATATGGTTTTTCATTAAAGAAAGCACTATGTTGTAAACTAAATGGTTGTGCTAAATCATCATAATAATTCGCAGCATAGGATTTATGTGTGACTACTTCTATTACTTGAGCAAGCACTAAGTAATTAGCATCATTATATAAATGTTTATGATAAAATTTTTCATCAATTCCCCTTGCTTGTATTGCATGTACTACACCATCAAGACTTTTAGTTTTAGGAGAAGCTTCAAATTTATATAGCCCACTTCTATGTAACATTAGATCTTTTAAAGTTATCTTTTTTGTTGTTTCAAACCAAGGTAAATATTTAGTGACAGAATCATTTATATTCACTTTATTTTCATTTTCTAATTTTTTTAGAATTAATCCAGTTGTAAATTTCTGTGCGGAACCAATTAAATACATTGTATTTGGTGAGTTTTTAGTTTTATGATGAAAATTTTGATAACCGTATCCTTTATTCAACTTTAATTTACCATTTTCAAGAACTGTAACTGCCCCATTAAAATGAATTGCTTTTAAATATTCATCAATATTTTTGATATGTGGTTCTTCGACTTCAATTATCTTTAAATGTGGCAATTTCGATACATGATAATCTCTTTTTTGTAAATACGTTTTATTATCATTAATTTTGTTATATTCTGTATCTTTATGATTTGTTTTATATACTTTCATTAAGAATATAACGAATAATGTGACTAAGATGATTAAAACTATGATTAATGTTATTATTTCTATTCTTTTTTTCATTTGCTGCCTCATTACAATTTAATAAAAACTATTAACTCTACACTATTTTATTAAACTTTTATTCTTTCAATAAATTATATTATATATTATTTCCCCTAAAATATCATCTTTAATATATCTTACTCCGACTATTTTTTATTACATCATTCTTTAGCCCGATAAAGTAAATTTTCAAGCCTGCTTCATTGTAAATAAAAGTTTTTAAACATTATCTTTTTATATTAAAATTAAGTTGTAATTTTAGCCAATTAGTAATACAATTTATGGCTATGGGAGTAATAATTATTATTCTTTTATATTAAAATGGTATGATTAAATTATTAACTTATTTTTTTAATAAATACGTATAGGAGCACATAATTATGAATCGTTTTTTAAAATATTTTATGATGCTATTAACATTATTACTTATTGTTGTTCCTGTCATTTTTATTGTCAATTTATATCATCATTCTGAGAATGCTTTGCAATCTTCATATAATAAATCTGATGCAAAACGTCATTCTACTTTAAGAAATAGCAAAATAAATCCTTCTAAAAACGCTATATCAATATTATTTCTTGGGATAGACGATAATGAAGGTAGACGTAAAAATGGTCAAACGACTGAACATTCAAGAACTGATTCAATGATTTTAGCAACACTTAGTCCAAATAAACAACAAATCCGTTTATTAAGCATTCCTCGTGATACAATCAGTTATATTCCTAAAGTAGGTTATTACGATAAAATCACACACGCACATGCCTATGGAGGTCCTATTGCTACTATGGATACTGTTGAAGCCACACTTAATGTCCCTGTCGACTATTATGTTCGAATTAATATGGATGCCTTTGTTCAAGCGGTAGATAAATTAGGTGGTATTTATTACGATGTACCTTATGATTTAGATGAACCTAACACAGATGATACTGGAAGAATCAAAGTTAAAAAAGGGTATCACAAATTAAATGGTGATGAAGCTTTGGCTGTAGCACGCACGCGTCATCACGATTCAGATTTAAAACGTGGCGAGAGACAAATGGATTTAATCAAAATTTTATTTCAGAAAGCAAAAAATTTAGATTCATATGACAGACTAGATGAACTCGTTCAAATAGTAGGTAAAAATGCTAAACATAACCTAACAACAGAAGAAATTAAATCGATAGCTTCAATTTATTTATCTGATAATATAGACTTTAAAAAGTCTCAACTTAAAGGTGACAATGATTATTTAAATGGTATCTACTATTATCACCCTAGCATTAAGAGCATATTAAAATATTCAAATTTATTGCGTTCTGATTTAGGACTATCTAAAATAACAGATAAGAATGATTTATTGGATGAAAGAGTCATTAGACATTATGGCAATCTAGTACCGTTAACACCTATTGATTCGTTTCTGTTAGAAAATAATCAAAATGATACCACAACAGATGAAAACTCTATTCAAAATAATGATACTAACCCTTCTACGCAATCACAATCAGAACAAAATCCATCTGATAGTACTATGGTTCAGCAAGATCAAACGAGTAATCAAGTCAATAGCAACAATCCAGACAACTCAAACGACTTCAACAATCAAAATGAAATAAATCAATTATATTAATTTGAGAGGAGCACGTAGAATGTCACGCAAAACATATGAAAAAATTGCTAATATTAACGGTATGTTTAACGTATTAGAACAACAAATTATTCATAGTCAAGACATGGCTTTATTTAGAAGTGAATTCTTTTATGTTAATCATGAACATCGTGAAAACTATGAGGCATTATTAGTATACTATGGTGAAAATTCAGTGAATCCAATTGTAAATGGAGCTTGTTACATTGTTGCTTTACCTGAAATTTTTAATAAAGTAGATGTATTTGAATCTGATTTACCCTTTTCTTGGGTATATGATGAAAATGGAATTACAGAAACAATGCAAAGCATTAGTATTCCTTTGCAATATTTAATTGCAGCTGCTTTAGAGGTGACAGACGTTAATCTTTTTAGACCTTCAGGTTTCACTATGGGTATGAATAACTGGAACATCGCACAATTAAGGATCTTTTGGCAATATTGCGCAATTGTTCGCCAAGAAGCATTATAATTTATTACTCCTTTTTACTTTTTAGTAAAAGGAGTTTTTTTTCTATATTTAAATAATATAAAATGATTCTATACAATGATTGAGTTTATTTAATTTAAGAGAGTAGGTAAATGTCACATGTTTAGAGAAGTAATTAATCAATCTATGCTTTCTGACTGTTTTGAAATTAGAAAGTCAGTTTTTGTAGAAGAGCAAGGGGTTCCATTAGAAAACGAATTAGATTCATTTGAAAATACTTCTACTCATATTATTGGATATCACGATAATCATCCATTTGCTTGTGCACGATTTCGTCCATATGAAGATGGTATAAAAGTAGAACGTGTAGCAATTTTAAAACCTTATCGCAATAAAGGATTCGGTAAAACATTAATGAACACGATTGAAAGTATTGCAAAACGAAAACATCATCATAAACTTATTTTAAACGCACAACTACAAGCTAAACCGTTCTATGAAAAACTAGGTTATGTTAGTATTGGTCTTCCTTTTCAAGAAGAAAATATTGTTCATATTAAAATGTATAAAATAATTTAAATTATATTTTTCGATACTTGAATTCTATTTACACCAGCTAGATATTTTTTAAAAACAAAATTAAATTTAGTTTACAAATTAGTTAAAAATAATTACTCTTACTTTTCTTGACGTTATAATAAAAAAGTAAATTAAAAAAGGAGCAACTATTATGTCGAAAAAATTTAGCTTTAAATTCCCATCAATGATCGCCCTTACTTTATTTGGTGCAGCATTTACTACACATCATGCTGAAGCCTCTGAAAACAAACAAGAGGCTGCTAATAATGTAATCGATGATCAACAAAATATTGAAAATGCCAATGTAGCTAAACATCAAGTCAGTAATGCAGCTCAAAATATTTCTGGGGTGCAAACTTACCAAGACCCTACATTAGTAAAATCAAATACTACTAATAATACATACACATATGATGCAAAATTAGATCACTTAAATCAATCAGCGTCATCTCAAAATAACTCAACGCGTTCTAAT